>JBCDJC010000188.1:0-9594 GCA_038748225.1 Cyanobacteria bacterium P01_H01_bin.26
GACGTCATTTATCCAGTGGCAAACGAGACCCAACTAGAGACTGTGGTTGAGCATCTAGGCGAGGGTGGCAATAGCTTCAAAGAACGGCTCCACGCCAAGATGCGTCGTTCTTATACCCGCTACTATCGCCGCCTGCTACCGCTGATTCTCAAGGCCCTGGAGTTTCGCTCTGATAGCCTCAATTTGAAGCCGTTGCTAGCGGCTATCCAACTGCTGAAATCATCTGCTGAAGTGCCCAGCGCTGAGCCCTACCCAAAGGAGACAGACGTGCCGATGGATGGGGTGCTCAGTGCTGAATGGCAGGATACCGTGATGGTCACCGGGAAGCAGGGTGAGCCAGAGATTGACCGCGCTAGCTACGAGCTGGGTGTGTTGCGCACCGTACGTGAGAAGCTTCGCTGTAAGGAGCTGTGGGTGGAGGGTGCTAAACGCTATCGCAATCCAGATGACGATCTGCCTCAAGACTTTGAAGCCAAGCGAGAGCAGTACTACCAAGCGCTTCAGCAACCACTAGACGCCGCGCCTTTTATTGATCAGCTCCAGAAGGAAATGACAGAGGCCCTGACTGAGTTCGACCAGGGCCTGCCTGAGAATCCCAAGGTGAAAATCCTCAATAAGCGAGGCGGTTGGATTCACCTGACGCCGGTTACCAAGCAGCCGGAGCCAGAACACTTACAGGCATTAAAGAAAGAGATCACCCGTCGCTGGTCCATGGTGCCGCTGCTCGATGTGTTGAAAGAGACGGAAATGCGGCTTCAATTCACGGGGCACTTCAAGAGTACGGGTAACCGTGAAGCGCTGGCCCCGGAGGAGTTACGCAAACGGCTGTTGCTCTGCCTCTACGCGACAGGGACTAATCTCGGCATCAAGCGGATTGCTCATGGTGAGCATGGCGTCAGTGCGCCTGACCTGCGCTACGTTCAGCGTAAATTTGTCTCGAAAACGGCACTCTCTCAGGCGATTAGCGATGTGGCCAATGCTATCTTTCGCGTCAGGCTACCCCACATCTGGGGTGAGGCTACCACCGCCTGCGCCTCTGACTCAAAGCAGTTTGGCACCTGGGACCAGAATCTGATGACGGAGTGGCATGCTCGCTACAAGGGGCGTGGGGTGATGATCTACTGGCATGTGGAGAAGAATGCCGTCTGTATTCATTCGCAGCTCAAGCGCTGTTCGTCGTCTGAGGTGGCCTCAATGATTAAGGGCGTGCTCAGGCACTGCACCCAGATGTCGGTCGATAAAAATTATGTCGATACCCACGGCCAAAGTGAGGTCGGCTTTGCGTTTGCCCATCTGCTTGGCTTTCAGTTGATGCCTCGGATTAGAAACATTCAAAAGCAGACGCTCTATCTGCCAGAGAAAGGGCAGAAACAACAGTTTGAAAACTTGACGACAATTATCAAACGACCCATTCGCTGGCAGCTGATTCGAGCGCAGTACGACGCCATGGTCAAGTTTGCCACTGCACTCAAACAGGGGACAGCAGATCCGGAAGTGATTCTGGCTCGCTTTACGCGCAATAACGCTAAGCATCCGGTCTATCTAGCGTTAGCCGAACTCGGCAGAGCAGTGAAAACGATCTTCTGGTGTCGCTATCTGCATGATGAGCGGGTCAGACAAGAGATTCAGGAGGGCTTAAATGTTGTCGAGAATTGGAACAGCGCCAACGACTTCATTTTCTATGCCAAGAATGGTGACTTTACCGCTGGTCGGGTGGTGCTACAGGAGATCTCGATGCTCTGCCTACATCTCCTCCAGATCAGTTTGGTCTATATCAACACGCTGCTAATTCAGCAGGTGCTGGTTGATCCGGTTTGGATGCAGACGATGGGGCCGAACGAGCTACGGGCGTTGACGCCGCTGATCTATGCTCACGTCAATCCCTACGGCATTTTTCGGTTGGTCATGGCCGAGCGGCTGCCGATTGAAGCGATGGCTAGTTGACGCCTTCAATTGTAGGGATCACCTGGGGCGGTGAAATGGAAAAACCTGCCTCCAAAAACATAAGCCGAACTTATGAAATCGGTCCCTATTTTCGGTATTTTCGAGGCAGCCCTGCGCTTATTGCACTTCGTTGCAGCTACGCTTGCAGCACCCCATGAAGGACCAGTACTTGATGGGGATTGGTTAAAGGGATTAACATGGCAGACTCAGGAGATAGGTTTCTCTGACTTAGTTCAACGGTCTGGTAATGTTGTAATCCAGAAACAAGATGAGGAAATCAAAGATGATTCGACCGTCAGCGAAGTGGATAAACAACTGATTCTGGCACTAGTAGATGAATTGACTCTAGAAGAGGTGAAAGCAAAAACGTTGTCTGTCTCCCATGTTGAGAATGTGTCTGCTTGGGTGCAAGCGTTGTCTACCTTAAAGGGGCAAGAGCCTCAGAAGCTAATTGATTTACAGCAACAGTTAAAGATGCCGTTAGTAGAAGTTTGGATTGCAGCGTTGCTTGGTCAGTTTGAACTAGAGCAGCGAGGAGACTTTTATGAAACTCAAGGAGTATGGATTAGCTGAATGTGGGTCTCAGTCCTGAGCCTACAGCTGAATTGATGAGTATGTCCATCGCCCCTGCTGGGAAATTTCAAGTTGATAGTCGTGATATTGTTTTAGAGAGGGACGATGTCCAACGCTGATGATAGCGACACCAAGCTCTTTTATATGCTCATATAGTAAAGCTTCATTGGCTAGATCTAGGGCGCTGGTGGCTTCGTCTAGAATAAGGTATGTAGGAGCTTTTAATAGTAGACGAGCAAAGGCTAATCGTTGTTGTTCGCCTAATGATAGATTGGGAAGAGTGCTGGATAAGAGACTTTCTTGAGTATTAGGTTGATCTGCTGTGGCTAATAGGTGTTCTAAATTGACGGCAGTTAAAATCTGAGTGAGATTTGAATTATTAATGGTAGAGTCTGAATCGGGGTATAAAAGCTGTTGCCGTAGAGTGCCGGGTGGTAAATAGGGTTGCTGTGGAAGGAAGGCAACCGAGGCTGGACAGGTGATGGTGCCATTACCTGTTTGCCAGAGTCCGGCGATGGCCCGGAGTAGTGAACTTTTGCCAATGCCGCTGGGACCGACAATGAGTAAACTTTGTTGAGGTGGGAGGGTAAGGGATAGATCTTGAATGAGAATCTTGTCTGCGATAGGGGTGGTGAGTGTCAGATTATTGATTGAGAGATTAGCTCCCGTGTGTCGCTTAACGGTTGAAAATTTCTGGGGGTTGAGAGGCTCTAAAATAATGCTGCTAGGCTGTAAAAGAGCAGTGGTGAATTGGTTCAGACGCTGGATGCCTGCGCCCAAATTGGTGAGCTGTTGTAGCTGAAGAACAATCAAGGCGAGGGCACCTAGCATGAGGTTAAATGCGGCTCCTGCCTGTGTGATATCGCCAATTTCGAGGTCTCCAGAAAAGAGTTTGGGGGCTAGGATAATACCAGGAATGATAAATGTGGCGTAGCGATAGTGGTTCTGAAAAAGGTTAAGACCTAGTTTCCATTGAATTAAGCGAGAGAAATTTTGAAGCACTAAGGTAAACTGCTGCCAGGTTTGAGAGAGTTCCTGTGCTTCTCCACGGTATAGGGCAATGGCTTCGGTGTTTTCACGAATTCTGGCTAAATCGAACCGGAAGGTGGCTTCTTGTTGGAGCTGTTCGGCATTGATACTGATGAGGGGTTTTCCAAAATAGAGGGTTGCGATCGCAGTTCCTACCACAGCATAAACTAATAAAACAGCTACGAGCGGCTGAGAAATAGACCAGAGAACGCCAGCAAACCCCAGAAGCTGAAATCCTGACTCTAGAAAGATAACTAGGAACTTAAGGGATTCTTGGGTGAGGGTGCGAATATCTTCCTCGATGCGCTGCCCTGGGTTGTCCAGGGTTTGATAAAGTCTTAGTAGATAAAAGTTATTATTACTTAGGTATTGAGCTAGATAGTAATGGGTGAGCCAGGTACGCCAGAACAGGCCTAATTTAGCTCGAACATAGCCACTGAGGGAAGCAAAGGGAATACCGATCAATAAAATCAGTAAAAAAATACCGATTGCTTGCCTGAATCGTTCGGTATCTTGGGCTGCTAGGGCGGAGGTAACTTCACCGCCATAGATTAGAAAGACAACTTTAAGGCCAGTTTGGATTAAAAGCAGACCCATTAGAAGGAGTAAAAGACTCCAGGCTCCCCATTTCTCTCGGGAGAACCAGTAGGGAAGGATGACTGATTTTAGCGAAGATGGTTGAAGCATAGAGGGGATATATGGTAAACGTGGAGAATAAAGAGAAAATGTGAACTGTTAAAAGGCAAACCCTTGATAGGTTTTAGCCGATTGTAGATCCCAGCTTTGATCTGTTTTTAGGGTTAAAACTTGCTGATGGTAGGTCAAGAGGCTGGAGCGATGGCCGATGCTGATGTAGGTGGTATTGTTTTTAGCTAGCTGTTGGTACAGATATTGTTCTTGGGATGTGGGCAGGGCGCTGGTGGCTTCGTCGATGAGGGCGTAGGTGGGTTGCATGAGTAAAAGACGAGTAAAAGCCAATCGCTGTTGTTCCCCTGTCGATAGACGCTGAGACCAGTCTGCTTGTTGGTCTAGATCATTGAGGTCATCTAGCTGCATAGTTTTGAGGAGCTCAAGGAGTTGGTGGTCTGGCAGAGCATTGTCTAGCTGTGGATAGAGCAACTGTTGCCGAAGGGTACCTGAGATCAGATAGGGCCGTTGGGGCAAAAATAAAATATTTTCTGGGGGACATTGGAGTGTCCCTTGACCGCTACTCCAAAGACCGGCGATGGCTTTGATGAGAGAACTTTTGCCGACGCCGCTGGGGCCTGTAATAAGCAGATTCTGTCCTGCTTCGACACTAAAAGAGAGCTGTTTGACTAAGCTGCGCTGTGCTGCTGGAAGTTCTAAGGTGAGACTTTGGGTGGCTATGTAGGCACTTGGGAGAACCTTAATGGAGGGCTCCAAGGTGTCAGTGTCCTGCAATCCCTGGAGCAAATGACTGAGGCGATCAATGCTGGCGGCTAGAGCAGTGAGTTGCTCAAACTGGATCACGACCAAACTGAGGGATAGCCAAATGCGATCAAATGCGGCTTGGGATTGTGCGACAGAGCCAATTTCTAAGGCTCCTGAAAGGATCTGTGGGGCCAAAATCAGGCTAGGGACAATAAATGTAAGATATTGATAGCTGTTTTGAAAACAATCTAAGCCGAGCTGCCAGCGAATAAAGCGATTAAAGTTATTGACTACTTGACGAAAACGTTGGCGACTGTCCTTGTTTGCATAGGTCTGTCCTTGGTAAAAGGCAATGGATTCACCATGCTCCCTAATGTCAATGAGACCAAAGCGAAAGTTGGCTTCTCGTTTAAGCTGTTCTCTATTAATGCGGGTAAGACGGGCACCAAAAAAGAATGTTGCGATCGCACTGCCCACCAGAGCATAGAATACCAAAAAGCCCGTCAGTCCTATGGAGACTGACCACAGCACCCCAACAAAGCCAATCAGCTGAATCACCGACTCTAGAAGTGTGGTTAAGATAAATAGAGAGGTTTGGGTGGTCTGTTTGATATCTTCTGCCATGCGCTGGTCAGGGTTATCGATATCGGTGGATAATCGATAGAATCGTTGCTGGCTTAAATACGATGACAGCACATAGTGGGTCAGCCAGCGCCGCCAATGTAGCCCTAAGCGATCGCGAATGTAGGTACCCATGGATAGCAGTAGGGAGCATGCTAATAAGATACCTATAAAGAGAGTTAGGGCAGTTTGAAATCGCTGTGGGCTGCGGGCGGCTAAGGCTGAAATAAATTCACCCCGTTGGAGGCTCTCAACAACCAAAAAGCTGCTACTAATTATGGATACTCCCGTGAGTAGAAGAATACCAATGCTAGTAGTTCTTTTTTCCTTAGGAGAAGCATTCTTCCAGTAAAACTGAATTATTTGCCAGAGCGATTGACGGACGCGCTCAAACAGTTGCGGCATTCATAAGACCTCAAATTTTGGAACCCTTGGAAATGGTTACGATGGGCCATCGCCCATCGTAGGAATTGATCAGAATCAATCCTATCAAGCTTGACTATGTCTGCCTATCAACCCACTATAGGAAAATTAATTTTCATGTTGGTCCTGTAAAGTCAAGCTAAGTGGATTACATAAAGGTGGACTTGAGATAAATATTTAAGCTAGAGTTGATGGGCGAATAGGGTTCTGTTGTGTGCGCCTGATTAACTTTTTATTACTAACGTCCTATAGGTTTAGTTATGGTTCGTGGTTCTAAAGCTTCATCAATCAGTGGGCTGTTTGATTATGACAGTCTAGAAGCCTCGAAACGCTCGATTATTCAGCAGCGTACTGGGGAGATCCGTGAACGGCTACGTCGTTCAGCTCAAGATGTTTGGGAAATTGGTGAGAAGCTATCGGATGTGCGATCTCGATTGCAATATGGTCAATTCCTAACTTGGCTGAAGGTAGAATTTGGCTGGAGTCAGCGGACGGCCTATAACTTCATAAAGGTGTATGAAACCTTTGGAGATAGATTTGCAAATCTTGCAAAAGTCGATATCGCCACGTCTTTGCTGTACCAATTAGCATCACCATCGGTGCCAGAAGACCTCCGGAATGAAGTTTTAGAATCCGCAGAACAGGGTAAAAAAATTACGGCGAATGAGCTCAGGACGGCTATTAAGAAAGTTAAGCAGCTAAAGTCTGCTGCTGTGGAAGCGCAGACTGCGGATGAGATTCCTACAGTGGATGAGGTGCCCATAACTGAGTCAGAAATTATTCGGATAATTCCTGGCAAGGCGAGACAGGCCACACTACGGTCATCAGCTGTGGCTTCGCAGAATATGACATTAACCATTGCCCCAGGATGGTATCGACTGGGGGGAAACCATCTTGTTTTCTGTGGTGATACGGCAGGATGCTCATTTATTGATGGCGCACCGACGGCTAAGCTTGCGATCTCATTTACTGGAGATGATTGGGATCATGATTGGCTGGTGGAGCAGGTGGATAATGTGGTGGTGCTGCCCCAGGATGAGTTTTCCTTAGAAAAACTAGAGCAGCTATTGTGCCTGCTATCGAGCCCCCAAGATCAGGTGATTTTGCCTTGGTTGCCCCATCCTGAGATGTTGTATTTGGCTCATCGGCTGGAACGGCAGATATATGCAGGTGACGGAGATTTACTTCGATGTCAGCGTGCGATCGCAGCGTCTGGTCTTGCTGTGGAAGCTTTAGCGATAGATTATATGTCTGAACAGGCAGGTTAGACGCTAGTCAGCGTTGATACTAGCCTTTGAGAAAATGTAGGTTGTTGTACGAAAAAATGGTCGCCATCGATAGCCTCTAGGGAGAAGTCCTGGGTGTGGATGTTCCAGGCAGCTACATGTTCTTGGCTGACAATGGAGTCTTGCTGGCCCCAAAAGCCGGTGATGGGACAGCCGATGGCAGCACCGGGTTGGTATCGATAGGTTTCTAAAACTGTAAAGTCGGCACGAAGGATGGGGAGTACTAAAGACATCATTTCTGCATGATTCAAAATGCTATCGGGGGTGCCTTGATAATGTTTGAGCTCATTGATAAATGCGGCATCGGGAAGGGTGTGCATGGGAGCTTTCTCGGTGGGTAGCTGGGGGGCTTGGGCAGCTGAAACCCAGAGATGATCGGGAGTAAGCTGGACAGTGCGCCGGAGCCAGCGGCATAGTTCAAATGCGATCAGTGCCCCCAAGCTATGGCCGAAACAGGCAAAGGGTAAATTAAGATAAGGCCGCAGTTCGGGACCTAGCGTTTCAATAATGGCAGCAACTGTAGTCAGAGCGGGCTCGGCCATGCGTTTGCCCCGCCCCGGTAGCTCAATGGCACAGAGTTCAACGGTTGCAGGCAGTTGTTCGGCCCAGGTACGAAATATCCAGGCAGAGCCGCCCGCATAGGCAAAACACAACAGCCTAAGTTTTGGATTAGATCGCGGCTTTGGACAGACTAGCCAGCTAGTCATAGGGCAGGAATTTAAGGATGTGGGGGGTGAGGATTGGTATCCTAACGTTAATCCTGGTAAGCACCCTAGTAATCATACTTGTAAGAATCCGTGGCCATGGGATGAGGTGTTTCCGTTGGGGTAAAGTCCCGGCAATCTTTAGCGGCTGAGGTTAAGGCCAAACAGGGCTGTACGGCACACGCCAATTCTTTACAGCCCGTATAGTAAGCACAATGCCCACAGAGTGTGGCCCGTTGTTGATATAAACGCATTACTTTGGATTTGATATCCACAAAAGCCTGCACCATGAACCAAGCCATCAAACACAATAGTAAAAAAGGGCCCAGGAGTACAGCTGCTACGAGTGAACAGGTCGTGAGAATATCGTTCATCCCTGTTTTTGGTCTCTCTATTGATGAGTCGTCTTATTATTGCTACTTCTTCTCAATAAGTGCAATGCTGGATGGCGTCCTGGGTAAGACTGCTCCCTTTCGAACCTCTTTGATGGGACGGTATATCTTGAAAAAATGGAATAGTAAAAAAATGATAAATCTTTCCTCAGATTAGACCTTAGATTTAGAGAGGTTCGTTTCGGAGGACGGCTATAGAAGATAGACCTTAGCCCAATCATTTTTTTAGATAGTTCTAAGATGGACATGGTTTTTGAAGTGGTACGCTATCTACTGAATGAGCTTATTGAGACTCAGTTTTAATAGTAGTTGGGAGTGTATATCTTGCCTATGGAACCCGCTATGCAAGTTGGTCCCCAAATTCTTAACACTCCAGATTTGGTGAAGAAGATTAGACAGTATCGTTTGCTACCGCAGCTGGTGCGAGAGCTGGTGGTTGATCAGCTGATTGATGGGATTCCCTGCGATCAGCAAGTTGCCTATGATTTTTATTGTACTCAGCACAACTTGCTCAATGATGAACAGCGCCAGGCCTGGTGTCAGCAACATCAGTTAGAACCCCAACACCTGATGACTGAAGCGATCCGTGCCTATCGGCTACATCGGTTTAAGGAAGATACTTGGGCCACCCAAATTCAGTCTGATTTTATGCAGAACAAGGCTAAGTACGATCGGGCCATCTATTCAATGATCCGTATTAAGAATGCGGGCCTGGCTCAGGAACTTTATTTTCGCTTGCGGGATGACAAGCTATCCTTTGCGGACGTGGCTAAGGAATATTCCCAAGGGAAAGAGGCCCAAACTGGGGGGATGGTAGGGCCTGTTGAGCTGGGAAGTCTTCACCCCACGTTGGTTCGAATCTTGCAGGTCAGTGAGCCGCAGCAGCTGTGGCCACCCGATCAAGTGGGGGACTGGTTGGTGATTGTGCGCTTAGAAAAGATGATCCCAGCTAAGTTTGATGAGGCCATACGACAGCGTTTGCTCAATGAACAGTTTCAAGCGCTGCTAAACCAGAAAATGCAGGCAAGCCCGGTCAAGCTGTTGCCGCAGATGTCTGAAAAGATGCCTCAGAAGACACCTCTAGAAGACACGTCTCAAAGTCTGCCCGTATTGGAGTCCGGGCATGTCTAAGTCAACGCTGACGCCGACGGTTCGTGCCCTTGGTTGGGTGAGTCTCTGTAGTGATTTTGCCAGCAAAATGGTGTATCCGATTACGCCCATTTTTCTGAC
>JBCDJC010000189.1:0-9545 GCA_038748225.1 Cyanobacteria bacterium P01_H01_bin.26
ATCATCGGTAATACCTTTTTCCTGCCAAGACTTTGACCACGGGATTTTAAGACAACGGCAACGTACGTGGATTGGAACATGCATCGAGCCCACCTTGTAGACTTTGCCGTTTCGAGCGGCACAGTAGGGGCAAAGGCTGTCACTCGGAGTCACGATCAGCTGAAAGTACTCAATGCCATTGTCCTTATATCTTTGGTCGGCTGCGTCATTTAGGGCGCTGCTTATCTCGGTCCTAGCAATCGTTTCGGCTTTGCTTTTTGTGGCCCCAACTTCTTTGCGCAAGATGTCGGTAACCCGGCTTGGCCCCCACCCTTGGATCAACCCCTGCTCAACTACAGCGGACGCAGCGGTTCTAAAATCCTGACTATGCCTGCTAAGCCGCTGCACACCGTCTCTAGCCTGCAGGGCAGCAGCCTCAATTGGCACCCTGGCAAATTGGGCCAGCGGAAAATCAGACTCGTATGCTTGAATCAGCTCATCAGCTAGCAGGCCGCCCATGTCATCACTGGCCTGGATAGAGTCTTGTAGCAGGGCTTGATAGCTGGGTTCGTCATCGGGCTTGATCAAGTCTAAAGCTTGGGATAACTCATCAACGATCAGCAGCTTCCGCTGAGCCGCTACTAATGCTCCTTGGGATTGAAGTCCAGAGTATGAGGCTCTGAGTTGTTTCTCTAAATTCTTATAGGCTGCATCAAGTGCAGCGTTTAACCGGGCGATCGCATCTGCTTCCAGGTCATTAATGGCACGGTCATAGCGGTCGGTGATAAGGAAGGCATCACGGGTTGTCATCCTCAACCTCGCTATCGTCTTCGTCGTCAGGAGCAGCAGGGTTACGCGGCAACGGCTCCGGCCTGCTCGCCATTGCCTTCTCGGCTTCTTCTTCCATCAGCGCTAGCTCAGAATCCACATCATCCACAGAGTCCAACTGTTCCAGCGATGTGGCCTTGCTCAATAGCCCCGCTTGGTATTCGGCAATGACTGCCTGGCGTTCTTCGCTAGATAACTTGCCCGTGGTGATGTTGAGTTGTACCACGGCTTCTAGTTCCGTGTAGTCCAGCAACCGAAGCACGATGTTGAGAATGTTCGCGATCGCGCTCTCAATGGGCCGCTTCCAGGACCGCAAATACAGCTCAAAATTTTGTCTCATCTGAATGCGAGACTCACCTGATAGCCCCCCATCACCATCGGCTAACAAATGGCCTTGGCGAAACTCAAGATACAGCAGCTGTCGGTCAAGCTGAATAGATTCAATGAACGTATCAACCGCCACCGGATCAGATTCGACCATGGTGGGGTTGGTGTAAGTGGGGCTGTTGTTGTCCCCCTGAGGGATGCCGTATTCGTAGCGGTCAAAGCCAGGACCACGGTCCACAATAATGACATTGCCATCCTCATCTGTGGGTAGCTCAGCATTCAGGAACGTACGCTCGCGAAACCCGCCTAGTTCCTGGTTCCGCAGCTTCATTGTTAGCGCGTGACAAATCGAGCCCTGTTTACGTTTTGCTGAATCCGTAAACAGCGATGGTATCCGGATTTGTTGAATCAGCCACCGACCATCAGTGTCAACCACCAAAGGCTCTTCCCGGTTGCTCACATCTACAGAAACCGCCCCGCTCGGCTCCATAGTCTGTGTTTCTAACTGGTCGCCATAGTTGTACTTGATGGACTCAATAAAGCCATCGTTATCTCGCTCAACAACCACGGTGCCCGTGCGGGGAACGTGGAGGTGGATACGCTGAACCGGATCGTCCATCTCAGCGAATTTGCTGGGCTGCCACAGCCTCAAAGCAGCTTCACCCGTGACGCCGACTTGGGTCACAAATTCCGACCACGGATCACTAAATTCAAAGTCTGTTTTGCACGGGTCTTGATAGATTGCCTGCTGCTCAATGTGGTCTATCCAGCGTTGAAGTACCAACTCAGCCTTGCTGGCTTCTACCCGTTCACCTGAGCTGTCTTTTAAGTGCCACTGGAAAGGTTGACTAATAAGGCCATTGCGCCAATTGTCGGTCAACTCTCGAAGTACATTGTGAGCCTGAAAAACTCGTTTTAGCTGGCTTAGCTTTTTGTCCGCATCTGGTGCCTCAGCAGACACCGTGGGGCCGATCCAAGCAACCTTAAATAGGTCGTCCCCTCGGTAGAACTCAATGTTCTCCCTGGCAAGCTTACAATAACTGAGGTTACCTGGTTTTCTGCGGTCGGCCATGCAGCACTGTGGTCGTTGCGCTACCAGAATTCCTACCAGTTGCTAACCGCTCTCACCCGCTTTCTTTTCAACGGCAATCGCTTTTGAATCAGCTCAGACAACGCATATCTAACACCGTCCCAACTATGATCATTGCTCTTCACCAAAACCGGCAACACATCTTCGGTTAATGGGTCTACTTTGTACCGCCACAACCGCGCTTCATTAATAGCTGTCTTGCAGCGTGGATGAATGATGATTCTGTCGTAGCTTCTCAGATGTGCAACACCATCTTCAACACTGCCTTGCCACTTAGGAGCCGCAATTAGTCGAGGGATGCCAGACCGGCTTACGTGGCTGATAGATTCTGGCCGGGCACAGTCGGCCCGAATCACATAGAGATCGCATCCCGGCACATCAATCTTCCATCGGTCGGCAGTGTGTTCTAACTCCAGCCGTACCGCCACAGACTCACGCTCGACGTATAGCCGATTCTCATGCACCCACACCTTAACCAACGCTGTAGGGTCAGCCGCGAAGCCCCAGTCGGCACCATGGTATGGACCATCCCAGTTGTCTCCAGGCTCAAATTCTTCAACGCCCCATTTATCAATGAGCACCTGAGCTTCTGAGCGCTCCCAGCATTGGCCCTCGTAGACATGCTGATACAAGTCAGGGTCGCTAGCTAACATCGCCTGACGTTCTAGCTCTAACTCTTCGGGGAAGTAAGGATTATCACGCCAGTTAACCTGCTGAATGTAAGATTCTCCCGCTAGCTGCTCAGGATGTTCTACAAATGCCTGATACACCGGGTCGGTTTTTTGGTCAGGGTTAAACGTGAGCCAAATTTCGGAGCCTGGATCTCGAATGGTCGGCACCAAAACCTTCCAGCTGCTAGCGCTCGTGCTGCTAGCCTCTTCTATCCAGACATGTGTAATGCCAGGAATAGACTTGAGTGAGCGCACGTTGTGGCGAAGGCCCTTGAAAAAAAACTCAGTGCCGTTGGGCCCGAGAATTTTGGATTCATAAATTTGGTAGTACTCACTAATGCCTAGCGCCTCAATGCGATCGCACAGCAGCTGATGAACCGATTCACTAAGAGAGTTCTGAAATTCACGGGCGCACAGCACGCGGCAGGTGCGGGCTAATCCGGTAATCAGCAAAGCATCGGCTGTAGCGAACGACTTACCGCTGCCTCGCCCGCCAAACAGACATTTGTAGCGGTAAGGCTTGAGTAGTGGCTTGGCCCATGAGACTATCTCATCCTCAAGAGCTTCAATGACCGTCAACGGCACCACATTGGTGCAGCTTTGAACTTTATTTCGAACCTTCAGCTCAACTTGATCAACCGATGGCCGAGTGCTAAGCGCCACCATCGTTTATCACCTGCCACTGCCCATCAATCTTTGCCAGGTTGATGCCATAGGTTCGGAGCACTGCGATCGCAACATTCAAATCAGTGAATGCTCCAACGTGGTCGCCAAGCATCTTGAGTGCTCGTAGTCGGTCCCAAGTTTTTATCTCGGTGGTGATGTTTAGTTCTCGACCCGACTCGTCATCGCCGCTGTAGGTGCGGGTTACCTTAATGCTACTGACGGCACTACGAGCTTCAATAGACCAGTTCTCTTTATTAAGACTACCGTTGCCTTGAAGACAATCCACCATCTCAGCAAAATCGAAAAAGGCTGTTTTAGCAAGCTCGATAATGACACCAGTTGCGGTAACTTGCCTCAGCGCATCACGCTCTTGCTTAAGCTGATTTACAAAATCTTGAACACCTGGTTTTTTGAGAATCCTGTTCGCGATTGTGTTAGGGCTTTTGCTATGCCCGATCTCCCTCGCTGCCTGGGATTTATTCCCATGCTCGACATATTTACGGCAAAAAAGTTCATCAGTAGGGCTAATTGTTGGCACAGATCCGGTCAGTTTTTGCACAAAAGCAACACAATTTCCTACATCATTCACATAGTTGCTATGCTGTACCCATCCTGAAAGGTTTTGCAAAATTGTCACGTCGTTGGGTCAAAGAATCTGAACTAGATAAAGACGCGCTCGCACAGCTGAACGCTGATTTGTTGGCTCAGTACAAAGCAAGTCCTACCCCACAACTCAGGAACCGAATCGCCACCGCAAACCACCGGCTCGCCCTGCATGTTGCCCACCGAGAAAAGGCACGCCGTAAGTTGGATGTCGAAGACTTAGAACAGCTAGCCAGCATCGGACTGATCAAGGCCATCGAAAAATACGACCCAGCGCGAGGAGCTGCATTTAGCTCCTTTGCGGTCCCCTACATTCGAGGGGAAATTATGCATTGGTGCCGAGACAATGACACTACGATTAAAGTCCCCAGGATCTGGAGAGAGCAAGCCGACGCGGCCCGCAAAGCTCAGGCTGAGCTGTTGGCCCAGGGGCGCGAAGTCGAGCTAATCACGATAGCTCTGTCCATGGGCATCAGCGAATCCCGATGGCGAGAGATAGAAGCGGCCACCACCAACCACAAGATAACGTCGCTAGACAATGATGAAGCGCTAGAGATTGCAGCAGATACCATGGAGAATACTGAAGACATTGAGTCAGCAGTTGCCCATGGGTTGAGTTTGCTCCCAGAACAGCAGCGTGATTGCATCGTCGAGAAATTCTGGGGGGAGCTGTCAGAGAAAATGATTGCCATTCGGCATGGACTGACTTTAGCAGAAGTGACAGAACTAATCAGAGACGGACTAACTAAACTGAAAACCGTATGACCTCACTGGCTATCCAAGAATCTCGAATCAACCAAGCCACTCAGGCATTTTTTGTCGAGGTTGGGGATGCTTTCCGATTAATTCGAGATGAACGGCTGTACAAAAATAGTTACTCGAACTTTGAGGATTACTGCAAAGAGCGCTGGGGATACAGCAAGCGGCATGTTAATCGACTTTGCGAAGGCGCTGGGATATGGCACCAACTAGAGTCCAGCGATTTAGTAAGCATCTTGCCCACAACCGAAAGACAAGTCAGAAATTTAACTCCAATCGACCTGGAACAACGCATCGAAGCATGGACAGACGCTGTTGAGGCATCTGCCGCAGGCCAGCCCACAGTCACCGAAGTACAGCAGGCGGTTAAGCGAGTGCAACAGCGGGCCCAATGGACGATCGGCAGCAGCGCCGTGGTCGATACGGGGCCGCACAAAGGCAAAGTGGTCGAAGTTGTTGAGATTCAAAATAATGGGAGTGTGATTCAGGGCCGAGTACCCGACTTGCCGACCTCATTCCCGTTCTTAGCAGGTGAGTTAAGCATTATTGAGGTTGCTCCAACGCCAGAACCAACTCCGAAATCACCTACCCTGAGAGAACGGAATCAAGCGTTGAAAAGCCTATTGCTTAAGGTTTTAACTGAAGCCATGATGCCTCCAGAGCTACAAGAAGAAGTAAAACTGGCGTTAGCTGAGTAGGAACTATCAGGCCATGAGCATAGCCGATGAAACTGCCGCCGTAGAAGCCTGGTGGGAAAGCAAGGTTGCCACCACGGTCCCCAGTCTGCTGGCCGCTGGTGTTGATGCGCTGTGGTGGTCGTTTCGGCTGAACGGCAATGGCGCGGTTCAAAACAGAGAAGAGCTTGACCAGACCATTGGCATCATCCTCAGGACAGCCCGTGGCAGCGACCCCCATCGACCTACCTTTGCTAGTGTGCTGCTGGACTACATAGATCAGCCAATACCCACAGCAACACCCTATTTGATTCGAGAAACGCTGCAATCTTTAGAGCGATGGGAACCGCGGATTGCGGTAGACAAAGTAGCTGTGCAACCCTACACCGAAGGCATTGCTAGCCTGCTGCTGACAGTTGATTGGTCTATCCCAGGTTCAACTGTAGAGAGAGAGCAGACCGAGGTGGCATTATGAGCGAACGACCTAGCTTTATCGAACGTTCTCCGGCGATTATTGAGCCTCAGGTCACAGCTGCTTTTGAATCTGCTTTAGGCAAGCAGTTATTTCCTGGGCAACTTGAACGCTTGCTGCTAAATATAGCCACCTACCGAGAGCTGGTAGTACGAATCGGCATCCAATATGCCGCAGAGCAAAACTTAGTCAACTACGCCGCAGGGGACAAATTAGATCAACTGGGTGCATTGCTAGCCGTAGACCGCTTGGGGGCCAGCAATGCTACCGTTACACTCCGGTTTTCACGGGAGACGATCGTAGGGGGGTTGACCATTTTTAGAGGCAGCCTGGTACGCCCCCCTGGCAGTACAGTGCAATTTGCCACTGATGAAGCTGTAATTATTAGAGGTGGTTCAACCACCGTAGATGTCACTGCCACTGCGGTTGAACCTGGCGAAGATGCCAATGGATTTGAACCAGGTTCGATAACCCAGCTGGTAGACGTCTCAAGCGGGGTGACCGGGGTGACCAACCTTGATACTAGTACTGGGGGCGCAACCACTGAACCTGACGAAGCTTTCAGGACCCGCATTAAACTGGCCCCAACTCAGTTTTCGGTGGCTGGTTCAAAGGGGGCCTACCGGTTCTACACGCTCAGCGTAGACCCATCGATTACAGATGTGGCTGTACTAGGCCCTGAAGACCGCGGCGGAGTAAACCCAGTAACCGTTGATGTTTACCCTTTAACTAGCGAGGGACTACCAGGGCAAACACTACTAGACCAAGTGGCTGCCGCATTAAACTCAGATACGATCCGACCGTTGACCGACATTGTAAATGTAGCCACTCCTACAGAAATCAACTACGACATCACAGCGTCAGTCGTACTATTCATCAATACGGACCAAGCAACGGCTGAGACAGCCTTGAACGAAGCAGTGGCAGGCTATGTAGCCAGGCAGTCGGAAACCCTAGGGAACGACATCATAAGATCCCAAATAATCAAAGTACTGCAGGCGGTGTCTGGGGTTTATAGTGTTTCGCTAACAGCTCCAGCTCAAGATATTGTGGTCGCCCCCAATAACTGGGCAAACGGAAATACTCCAACCATCACTGTAGCGGGGGCCAATGCCGGATAAGATTCTACAGCCTAGCATTAAAGACAACCGCAGTGAGGCTTTTGAGGCGATTGTGGCTCGGCTGCAGCAGTTAGATCTAAGCGTTCTTGACATTTACAACATAGACACTGTTGATGCTTCGGCACTATTTGACCTAGCCAGCCAGTTCAATGTACTGGGCAACCGAGGCTGGAACCTAACAACAACCGAGCAACAGCGGCGAAACCTTATCAAGGAAGCAATTAAGCTACACCAGAAAGAAGGCACTCCATTTGCCGTGAAACGGGTGCTAACGCTTGTTGGGTACCCCAATGCAACTATCGAAGAAAATCCAGGATTATTTCTGGACGGATCCTGGACGCTAAACGGGATTGAGACTTTAAGAGGGGCATCTCTTGGCACTTTTATAGTGACCCTGGACACTACTCAGTCTGATGTATCTCAAAACCGGATTAGCTTAATCGTTGCGCTAATCAACGAATGGAAAAATGCCCGATCCTATTTGCTTGACCTAAGGATAGGGGACATATCCCTATTCTCAAATCTATTGTTGCTCGATGGGCTATGGGCCTTAAGCGGAGATCAAGAACTCGATGGCGAGCGCAACGTCTAGGAACCCTGCGTAAAGATAGTCCAGCAACACAGCATGACAAATATAACGGACTCTGACGGATGGGTTAATGTAACCCGGCCAGAAGCTACAGATCTAGCTTTAGGCGGAAATGAGGTAAATTTCCCTGGCAAATTTTTTCGCGAGTTAGCCTCTCGAGACCGTTGGATTAGAAACCAATTAGAGTCTTTATTTGGCCTGGGAGATACAGTAGCCCAAGATACAACAGCAGAATTCACCCAGGTTGGAGTATCAGCTATAGCGCAAGGACGCTTGACCGTAGTCAGCGGCGATCCTTTTGGGGTCGCCGTAGGAGCTGGGACTCTTTACTACACTCCATACAACGGGGATTACATAGCACTATACGACAGCGCTAACAGCCGCTGGAACCTACGACAATTTACAGAAATCAGCTTTAGCTTATCTGGCCTAGGGGCTGAAGCAAATTATGATGTTTTTGCTTTTTGGAATGGCAGCAGTGTTTCACTGCAAACAGTACCCTGGGCCGTACAGGGGTTTGGCAATAGCGTAAGAGCCCAAGCAATAAGCCAAATAAATGGAACCTGGGTGAAGTCTTCTGACAACCGGAGATACCTAGGGACAATAAGAACTTCAGGCGTTGGGCAGACCGAAGTCTCTGGCGGTAGCGTGTTTGTTTGGAACGTTCAAAACCAGGTCCCTCGGTCTTTGTATGTAACTCAGCCAGTGGAGTATAACTACAACAACGTAGCCTATCGGTTTGCAAATAACAGCACAACTGCAGCTAGAGTTCAGGTGGTCGTAGGGCTACCCAATGTGGTGTCTGCGATCGTTGTCGCACGGGTGGGCATGGCCGCTGGGGCGAGGGCCGTATCTGTAGCCATTGGCGAAAATTCAACAGTGGCATTAGCTCCAGTAGGGCAGCAGTTTGCTACGGCAGATGCCGCCGGTACCATAAACACCACCCGAACAGTCACAATCCCCCTTGGGGCCAACTTTTATAACACGCTAGAAAGCACCGGGTTCAACTCCCCACTCAGGAATCCCGCAATACTGATGCAATTAAATGCTTAACTACATAGCTGAACAAATCAACCAAAAATACCTAGAAGTGATTGGGGTTGCCCAGGCAGCAGCCGAACAGCAAACTGATGATTTTGTCGGTGATTGCTTTTTCATAGAAGTTAGGGGGCAGCTGTATAGGCTTGATACCGCCGAATTATTGACCCCTGAAAAACAAAACGAAATATCAGAGTTTGCGCAATCCCTTGGACTTCCCCCAGACTGGCCAGGGTTTAGTGATGCGATCCCAATAGATGTACTTGCAGCGATCGCAGAAACCACACTAAGCAGCATGATCGTATCCCGCCTAACCCGGCTTGCTGATAGTGCTGTCACATGGGGTGGGCCAGAAGACCCGCTGATCACCCTATGGAACCAAGTACCCCCGGAATTGAGCCAAGGCCAACGGGATGAATTAACCCAAATAGCCAATGATTATTCGGTGCCAATATCAATTGATGAAAATAATCTAATTTCTGCCTAACCCAAAACCTAGGCCGCAATTCAACTACAGGCAGTTTTAATGCAACGTAACTCAGGACGGCTCAAACCTCATACCCTAGAAGGATTTTAGCTTTAGATATCGTTCTACCACTGAACTGCATCCGCAGTGAAGCATATGCCAGCAGCTAAAGTTTAGTTGTCTCTAACCCTTTAACCTCATTTAAGTTTTCAAAGGTTGATAAAAAACTGGATGTCTAGGTCGGCCATTGCCCTGGGGCAAC
>JBCDJC010000190.1:0-9485 GCA_038748225.1 Cyanobacteria bacterium P01_H01_bin.26
ATCATTCTGACGGGCAACGTTTTTGTACAACAGGAGGCCAATACCCTACAGGCTGAAATCGTCACCTATCTAATTGACGAAGGACGGTTTGTGGCTACTCCCAACGCCAACGAACAGGTGGAGTCAGTATATGTTCTACCAGAGCCGGTAGAAGAACCTGCAGCGGCCCAACAGCCGGTGGAACCAGCACCAGCACTGCCAGCACTACCCACTGAACTGCCTACTTTTGCCCTACCCTCCGACGAGTAAATGCTCTCCCCTGCCGTTGATTCTGCTGCCAATAGCTCGACACAGCCGGGGGCTGTGCTTGCCCTAGAAAATGTTCATAAGGTCTATGGAAAACAAACAATTGTCCGGGGGGTTAGCCTGTCGGTGGCCCAGGGAGAAATTGTTGGCCTGCTAGGTCCAAATGGAGCCGGTAAAACCACCACCTTTTATATGGCTACCGGTTTGGAACGCCCCAATCAAGGCTCCATACGTTTGGATAATCGTGAGATTACAAATCTGTCAATCCATGAGCGGGCTCGTTTAGGAATTGGCTATCTAGCTCAAGAAGCGAGTATTTTTCGCAATCTGACGGTCCAAGATAATATTCGACTGGTCATGGAACAGACCCATGTCCCCAGAAGCGAGCGAGCCGCACGTCTGAAAAAACTAATGCAGGAATTTCGGTTAGAAAAAATAGCCGATACCCTGGGCATACAGGTGTCTGGAGGTGAACGCCGCCGGACGGAACTGGCTCGGGCCCTGGCATCGGGGCACCAGGGTCCCACATTTCTTTTTCTCGATGAGCCCTTTGCGGGTGTGGATCCGATTGCAGTCTCGGAAATCCAGACGATCGTATCCCAGCTGCGCGATCGCAATATGGGTATCCTCATCACTGACCACAACGTGCGGGAAACCCTGCGAATTATTGATCGGGCCTATATCATGAGCGATGGTCGTATCCTGGCCTATGGTAGCGCTGAAGATCTCGCCAATAACCCCCTGGTACGCGAACATTATTTAGGCGACGACTTTAAGCTGTGATTTGCGGTAGGTGACTGACCATGCCAATAGCAGCCGACTGATTTCCCCATTAACTTTGCTCCCTTGTAAGCCTACCTATCTATGGCAACTAGCCCCCATCCCACCACCGCCCCTACCCTTGGCCTTCCCTGGTGGCCATCCCTATCGATCATGGATCGATACATTGCTAAGGAGCTTTCGCTGCCGTTTCTCTTTGGCGTCGGCGCTTTTTCCTCCATTTTGGTCTCCGTGGGAGCGCTGTTTGACCTGATTCGCAAAGTCACCGAATCCGGTTTATCAGTGGAGATAGCAATGCAGGCTTTTGTGCTAAAAATGCCTGAATTTGTGGTGCTAGCGTTTCCCATGGCGACGCTGCTTGCCACCATGATGACCTACAGCCGCTTTTCGAGCGACAGCGAGCTGACAGCTTTGCGGGGCTGTGGCATCAGCGTAAAACGGATTATTGCCCCAGCCCTGGTGCTCAGCCTTCTCATCACCGGTCTCACATTTGTTTTCAACGAGGTCATTACCCCCGCCGCCAACTATCGAGCCAAAATCCTGCTGGAGCAGGCGTTTAACTCCGAGCAGCCCCCCTTTCGGGAACGCAACATCATGTACAAGGAGTATCAAAAAGCAGCGGACGGCAGCGGTAGAGAGCTGGGACGATTGTTCTACGCTCGCCGGTTTAACGGTGAAGAAATGCAGGGATTGACAATTCTCGACTTTTCCCAAACGGGTCTAGAACAGGTAGTCAGTGCTGAAACCGCTACCTGGAACTTTTTGGACAACGTCTGGACATTTTTCGATGGCACTATCTACGCAATTTCACCCGATGGCTCCTTTGGCCATATTGTAAAATTTGACCGCCAGGAGCTGAGTCTACCGCGCACTCCCCTAGATTTGGCATCCCGCAACAAAGATGACGACGAGATGAATATTGCTGAAACGCGGCGGCACCTCAATCAAATCGCCCGCAAGTCCGGCGATGAACGTAGCATTCGCGTCTGGGAGCTACGGCTGCTGCAGCGCTATGCGCTTCCTTTTGTCTGTATCGTCTTTGGCCTGGTGGGCTCAGCCGTCGGTATTCACCCCCAGCGTACGGGTAAGGCTACCAGCTTTGGCATCAGCATTGTGATTATTTTTGGGTATTACCTCGTCAGCTTTGTCGCCGATGCCTTGGGTAAAGTGGGTACCCTACCCCCTGTTTTGGCAGCTTGGCTAGCACCGTTGCTGGGGCTCATCGTCGGTGGTTTGCTGGTCGTACGGGCATCAAAATAGTCAAATACCCCCTTGGTTTTAATCGAATAGCAACCCGCTGACTCTATCTGCCCAATGGGTAGGTTGACGCTATCCTGGCTCACCAACCAGCGTTCTCCGAACTGAGACTTCGGAGAGCTTTTGGGCAACCAGCAAAATCTTTAATACTGCTTTTTGATACTGATTAAGTCACCCCTCCGTTCGGTGGCATATCCGGACCATTGCCAGCTAAATTAAGGTGATCTAAGCTTTTTCACCCATGACGTCGCGCCTTCCTGAATCGTCTTCCAAGCTCATTGAGCCTAATCCTGTCGGTCTTGGCACTTTTGGTGGTGTATTTACACCATCTATCTTGACCATTTTGGGGGTGATTATGTACCTCCGGTTTGGCTGGGTAGTAGGCCAGATGGGATTAATCAATACTCTACTGATTGTTACTATTTCAACTGCAATTACATTTATTACAGGGCTGTCCATCAGCGCGATCGCAACCGACCAGGTAGTGCGAGCTGGCGGTGCCTACTATATGATCAGCCGCTCCCTCGGTATTGAAACCGGTGGAGCCGTTGGCATTCCACTGTATTTTGCCCAGGCATTTTCGGTCGCTCTATATACTATTGGTTTTGCGGAAAGCGTGGCCAGTGCCTTTCCCAACCTTCCTATCACAGTTACCGTGATGGCGTTGGTCACGACTGTTCTAGTCACAGCCCTGGCCCTAAAATCAGCCGATATTGCCATCAAGGCCCAGTACGTAATCATGGCGGCCATCATTGTGTCGCTGGTGAGTCTGGCCTTTGGCAGTACTGCTCCACCCACTGAGTTGCCCGCCCCCGCAGATGCAGGCAACGTCAGTTTTTGGGCTGTCCTAGCTGTTTTCTTCCCAGCTGTCACTGGCATCATGTCCGGGGTAAATATGTCCGGCGATCTCAAGGATCCGAAGAAGTCTATTCCCCTGGGAACCCTAGCGGCGGTGGGGGTAGGCTATGCGATCTATATGTCGATTCCCCTATTGCTAGTCAATCGAGCTGATACCGCTAGCCTCATTGCCGATCCGCTGATTATGCGCCAGATTGCCGTCTGGGGCGATGCTATTTTACTGGGAGTATGGGGCGCGACTTTATCCAGCGCCCTCGGCAGTATTTTAGGGGCCCCTCGGGTATTACAGGCCCTAGCCCGGGACAATATTTTACCTAAGCGTCTGCGATGGCTCGGTAATGGTCATGGTCCCAGTGATGAACCGAGGTTGGGTACGTTATTTACCCTGGGTGTGGTCTTAGCTGTGGTCTGTATTGGCGATTTGGATGCGATCGCACCGGTACTCACCATGTTTTTCCTCACCACCTACATGGTGCTCAACGTAGCCGCTGGCATCGAAGGATTTCTCCAAAGTCCCTCCTTCCGCCCCACATTTCGGATCCCTTGGTACGTCTCTCTATTCGGAGCATTGGGCTGTATTGCCATTATGTTCCTAATCAACCCAGCCGCCACGGTAGCCGCCGCTGTTATTGTTCTAAGCATCTACCTGTGGTTAGAACGGCGAGAAATCCGCACCACCTGGGGAGATGTGCGCCAGGGCATCTGGCTGTCCCTGGTTCGCGCTGGCCTCCTCAACATCTCCGATAGCGCCGACCCCAAAAACTGGCGGCCTCACCTGCTGGTCCTTTCTGGCACCCCTACCAAACGTTGGCATTTAATTGAACTTGCGACAGATCTCACCCACAATCGCGGCTTAATAACCGTTGCAAGCATCCTACCCACCGGTGCTCGTAATTTGATACAGCAGGAACAGATGCGAAACACCCTGCGTGACTACCTAGAAAAGCGCGGCATTCAAGCGTTTGTAAAATTAATCGAAGCCACCGATACATCCACCGGAGCCCAGCAGCTCATCGATACCTATGGGATTGGTCCGCTAATGCCCAACACGGTCCTACTAGGAGACACTGAAACCAGCGACAGCAATGCCAGAGAACGGTACCGCCAGATTATCAATAAGTGTCACCAGGCAAAACGCAACATCGTTATCCTCAGAAACCCTCCCAGCCACATGCCCCAATTTCCCAAACGCATTGATGTGTGGTGGGGCGGCCTCCAATCCAACGGAGGACTCATGCTTATTTTGGCCTATCTGTTACGCACTGGCATTCGATGGCGGTCCACCGAAATTCACCTAAAACTAGTCGTCTCAAACCAGGCAGCAGCTCAAGCCGCCCAGGCGAACCTCAACAAGCTGATCGATACCTTAAGCATCGGTGCCCAGTCCAACATTATCGTTGCCGAAGGTCGCCCGTTTGACACGATTCTCAGAAAATCCTCCGCCACCGCAGACCTGATTTTGATGGGACTAGCAACGCCTGACGATAAATTTGCGGACTACTACACATCTCTACAGAAAAAGACCCTCAATCTACCACCAACAATTTTTGTACTTGCATCTGAAGACCTCGCCTTTTCTGAACTCCTCCAAAAGGAATAGAAGAAATAGACCTTCTTGAGCGCCGCACCAGCCGCGCTAGAGCCCCGCATCAGAAAAATCATGGTTTTACTCAACCACACGTAAACGACCCTGGATCAGGGCATCATAAATCTGATTAATCAACATCTTGTCGTTATTGCTGATGCTGCTGCCAGCAAACATCGACATCAAAACGCTCTGATCGGCGCGCGTGATACGGCGAGTCGCGAAGATTTTAGCGACCATTTCTTCCACCGATTGAATAGCCATAAGATTCACCCAAAAATCCAGAGAGACAGCGGCATATCTCAGCACTCTAATACAGGTATAAAATAAAACACCCAAGCCAGTTGTTTCACATACCTAATCTAAAAGGTTTGCTACGGACTCACATCCGTGATCTGCCTTATTTCAATTATTAAGACCAGCTGTCTGTCCACGGAGAATTATACTCTCGTCACACAAATTCTTTAAACTGAACGCATTTACACAAAATAACACCTGTAAATGCACTGAGTATCAATAGCTATGATTACAGGACCGTTCTTCAGGACGCACCGTCTGTGGTTCACAACAGGAGCTGCAAACATAGCTTTTGAAAAAACCTATGCGAACGGCATTCACAAGGTTGCATTTAAAACTTTGCCAATTTTGCTACAGGCTTTCCGTAAATTCTCTTAGAAATCTAGCTCTCGTAATGATTCAAGCACCCATAAATTCTTTACACAATATTTACAAGGACCCAAGCTGTCTTAGCCCAAAAGTAGCCATAAGCTTTTAAGGGTCTAGGCGGCAACGACCACCTAGACCCTTAAAAGCTGTGGAGCTAGGGCGAGGCTAGACTGCGGCTAGTTCTGGGGTAGGCCGCTTGCTATTGCGAATGTTACTGATCGCCTCAGCGTAATCAGGGGCATTAAATACAGCAGAACCAGCCACAATTGCATTTGCTCCTGCCTCAAGAACCTGCCAGGTATTGTGGGCTTTTAGACCTCCATCAACCTCAATCCATGGATCCAAACCACGAGAGTCACACATCTGGCGCAGTTTACGAATCTTTGGCAGCACTTCAGGAATAAACTTTTGTCCCCCAAAGCCAGGGTTTACACTCATGATTAGCACTAGGTCACACAGCTCTAGCACGTAATCGAGCAGTTCCAAAGGTGTGGAAGGGTTGAGCACAACACCAGCTTGCTTACCCATATCTCGAATACGGCTAAGGGTACTGTGTAAGTGGGGCGAAGCATTATGCTCAGCATGAACAGAGATAATATCTGCACCCGCTTCAGCAAATGATTCGATATACTTTTCCGGTTCAACGATCATTAAATGAACATCAAGAGGCTTTTGCGTAATCGGCCTAACTGCCTTCACAATCAGTGGGCCAATGGTTATGTTGGGCACAAACCGACCATCCATGACATCAACATGAATCCAATCTGCACCCGCTTCGTCGGCAGCCCGAATTTCATCGCCCAAGCGACTAAAATCAGCCGATAGAATAGATGGGGAAATGACAACAGATTTCTTTGATTGCGTCATGGGGAGCCTGCCTCTGGATAATCACCGGTTATGGTCACCATCGTAACAAAAACTTAGTATCAAAATCGTTACAAGCTGTCCTAAACGACATTTAGTTGTGGTCACAAATGTATTTACGGGAGTTTTTATGGGAATTATGCGGCACTCTTTTGATGAATCTCGACCCATTAATCCCCCCCCGGCTCAATGGCTGCTATCGTCCCCAATAGCTTTATTAATAGGACTTCTCAGCGGACTTCCAGTCTTGGCCCTTTCCGTGTCTGTTGGGACAGACGGCATTGATGCCCGCCGATTACATCAGCCTCCTTACAATCTCACAGGCAAAAAAATTGCCATCGGGCAGGTTGAGGGAGGGCGTCCGGGGGTATTTGGCCTTGATAAATTAGCAATTCCCAATAGTCCGGTGACCATTACCCAGGCGCTACAGCTAGACGGTCCTGCGGTAGCGGACGAGTATGTTGATAACCACGCCAATCATGTTGCCAGTGTCATGATTAGTCAGGATAAGCAGCTAGTCGGTGTAGCTCCTGATGCCACTCTATTTTCGGCAGCGATTGGTCCACTCACGGGGGAGGTCAGCGGACAACCTCAAGAATGTATAACCACCCAGCAGATTGCCCTACGTAACAGCGGCGATGTTCGAGCCATCAATTTTAGCTTTGGTGAGCCGCTGCTCAACGATCCTCGCCCTGATGCCAGCCTGGATGGCAACGCTTTGCTCACCCAGTGCGTTGACTGGTCTAGCAGTGTCCATGACGCCCTGTATGTGATTGCAGGCAACCAGGGTGGCGGCGGTATCCCGCTCCCCACAGATAATTTCAACGGTATTAATGTGGCCTACTCAACCCAGGTAGAGGGGCAATTTGTCAAGCTAGACTACGCCAATGCAGGCAGTGATCCTACCTTTAATCCCCGTGGTACAGCTGCACCAGAATCAAACGTGGGTCCTCGACGGTCGATTAATTTGGTTGCCCCTGGAGATGACATCGAGATGTTGAATCCTGATGGGCAGGAAATACTTAGCAGTGGCTCTAGCTTCGCTGCCCCCCATGTGGCAGCAACGGTGGCATTGCTACAGGAGTTTGGCGATCGGCAAATTCGAGCGGACCTTTGGAACCTGAGCGCCCGTGAGCCAATGGTGATGAAAGCTGTGTTGCTTAACGCCGCCGATAAACTGATGGATGACGGGAATGGCCAAAACTTGGGCATGGGCCGAACGATTCTAGATGAATCGAATCGTACCTGGATTGAGTCCGATGCCTATACTGACCCGAAGGTGCCGCTACATAGTGAACTAGGTACGGGACACCTAAATGCCTTTAGAGCCTATGAGCAATTTAGTGGGGGTCAATGGCAGCCTGGGCAGGTCACCATTAGAGGGTGGGACTACAATCGGCTGTCCTTACCCTCTGGAAGTACCCCATCCCAAAGCACAGGATATAGCGACTACATAATTGAAGAGCCCCTCCAGGCGGGTAGTTATTTTGCGGCAACGCTGACCTGGGAGCGTCTGGTTGAGCTGGCCGACAGCAATGGTAACGGTCTGTATGACATCGGCGAAAGCTTTAGCAATAGCGGGCTAAACAACCTAAATCTCTATCTAATGCCGGCCGAGGAGGAGGATATCGCTAACAGCCTTTGGTCTTCCATCAGCGATGTCGATAGCACCGAGCACATCTTTTACAAAATTCCCCGCTCTGGTCGCTATAAATTGAGAGTCGTCTATGAGCAGCAAGTGACACCCGAAGCTGCTCAAACCTACGCCCTAGCGTGGTGGGGAGTAGCCGAAACAGTACAGACCATCAGCGATATCCGCCATGAGTAACATTCAAATCGACCACCAACCCAGTCTGGCTGAGCTGAAAACCCTAGGGGTCTTTTCATGGCCCATATGGCAAAAGGAAGCTTCAGACTTTCCCTGGCACTATGACGAAATGGAAACCTGTTACTTTTTAGAAGGCAACGTAACGGTTACACCGGAGGGTGGAGACCCTGTTGCCATGGGCAAAGGTGACTTAGTCCGATTTCCTGCAGGCATGAGCTGTACCTGGCATATAGATACCGCTGTAAGCAAACATTACTTGTTCGGCTAAGCTTTCCAAGCTCCTACTTTAGGCACACCTCTCTAAAAAACGCCCTCCCGAAATGCGACTTCAGGAGGGCGTTTTCATAAGCTCTATCATGGCAACCTTAAGCACTCTTAAGTAAATGCTTGACTAGATTGTCTTTGACCATCATTTGACGCATAACCTCAAGCACATAGTTCTGTGCATCCTCGTGGGAGAGATTACGCACCTGCTCCTTCAACACCTGAAGCTGAAACTGCTGCTCCAATGTTAATTGACCTGGCATATCCATCGATCACTCCTCCAAAAATTACGGTCGACAACGGCACTGTGAACCAGCTGCCTTATCAAAGATTTTAACTACCGCATTAGTAAGCGTCAAGTTGTCAAGCAATAAATAATCAAAGATATATTTGTTTACAAATATGATTGCATTTTAGTAACAAAATAGGCAGAAATGCCTTTTGGAGCTGCGTTTGCTGTGTAAATCTACGTGCTTCTCATCGTCCTTTTCGGATGACTTCTCATAAAAGAGGCGGGTTCGGTGCAGGCCATAGCGGGCAGTTATGAGAGCAATCATTGTTGATGATCCACAGCATCAGCCTACCCGACTCATAGCAGCGGCAGTTACCACTCCATTGGGGCATGGCCGCTTTAGAAAGCCACGCTGTTTGGCTAAAGCGGATAACTGCTGAATGCAAGCTTCAACCCGCCAAGTTGGCCTGATTTATTGGTAATTGGCGGGAACCAATACCTCCTAAATTGGACTGCGATCGCTTACAAGAGCGCAGCCATGATAGTAAGGCACCTACCGGTATGAACCCACCGCCACTCAACTGACGATGGAGCTAAAACCTAAGTTCGCACCAACCTCAAAACCCATTTTCCAAGGTGCTACTGCCGCTGTAACACCTTGTTAGAGGCTGTAAGGCGCTCATAGGTAAACACATCAAGCAGCTACCGGTCTGGGGCATCACAGTTATCGGTTTTCTCATAAGCCTTCAACGAGAATTGAACTCGTGACCTCTCCCTTACCAAGGGAGTGCTCTACCGCTGAGCTATGAAGGCTGGGTGGTGGGCCGTGTTGGATTCGAACCAACGTAGGCGTAGCCAGCGGATTTACAGTCCGCCCCCATTAACCACTCGGGCAACGACCCACA
>JBCDJC010000191.1:0-9464 GCA_038748225.1 Cyanobacteria bacterium P01_H01_bin.26
CTGCCGACAGAGCAGTTTGAGCAGGCCCTAGCCATCACTCAACAGATTCAGGATGAGTCTTGGCGTGCATACGCATTGAGTGGGCTGGTCAAATTTTCACCCCAGCTACAGGCTCAAGCATTAGCACTCGTCGAACAGATTCAGGATGAGTTTAGTCGTGCAGTCGCGTTAAGTGGGCTTGCACCGCATCTGCCGACAGAGCAGTTTGAGCAGGCCCTAGCCATCACTCAACAGATTCAGGCTGAGTCTTGGCGTGCATCAGCATTGAGTGGGCTTGCACCGCATCTGCCGACAGAGCAGTTTGAGCAGGCCCTAGCCATCACTCGACAGATTCAGGATGAGTATAGTCGTGCATCAGCGTTGCGTGGGCTTGCACCGCATCTGCCTGTAGAGCAGTTTGAGCAGGCCCTAGCCATGGTTAATGCTATCAAAGAGGGCTACCACCGAGCTGATGCGCTGAAGGATTTTCTAGAACGTATGGAACTAGAAACCATTGACGCTACCCGCTGGCAACAGCTACAGCTCCTGCACGAACTCGCCTACCGCCGTCGCCAAGACTTTATCGAAAACCTGCCCAAACTTGCCCCTGCCATCATCCAGCTAGGCGGCAAGGAAGCCCTCCAAGGCTGCGTCGATGCCATGGAGCAAGTCTGCCGGTGGTGGCCATAACCCCAAAACTTACCGCCCAGGCTCAATTACCAAATCATAGGTACAAAACGCCGGTTTCTCCTGCTCAATAATCTCCCTCACCATCGACTCCTCCAAACTCTCGGCCTGATCAGCCTCTGGTCGCAGGGTCACCACAAAGTGATATGCCTGCCCACCTCCCAAACAGGGCTCCTCCGACAGCGTTGCCTGCCCCAATATAAACCCGGCATCTTCTGCCTCATCGATGTGAATGTGGTCATCATCCAACGGCAGCCCCGTACACAGATGCAAACACCACTGCAGTCCCCGCTTAGTCCCCCGCCACTGATAAATCTCAATCGCATGGCGGATCAGCCGCCGCTGTTGGCTCAGGGTCCAGCGCGGATTCATCGGCCAGGCGACCCAGTGGGCCAAAAAGGGAATCAGCGCCTTCGGAGCCGTCAGCGGATCCAGATAGGCCCAAAAGGTTTCTAGGGCCTCATAGGCCGGTTCCAACGCCTGCTCAGTAATGCTGAGAAACCGGCCTAAAAAGTCAGATTCCTGGTAGATCTCGGGCAAAAAGTCGATGTAGGTGCGGCTGGGCTGCGTTTGGAGCTTAAAGGTGCTATGACCCACTAGCTGAGCAGATTCGGTGCGATATAGGGAAACCGTGCCCGGATAGAGTAGCGCTGGCCGATGGGCCAGGGCCTCTGCCCGTTCAAAAAAGTCGGATGGCAGGGTAAAGCTGAGGGTTTTGTAGAGAATGGCCTGGGGGGCAATGTCAAATGGCAGACTGGTAAACCGGGTGGCAAACTGACGGTCGCTATCCTGTAGCCAGGGGTCGTCCGGTGTAAACCAGTCCGCTGGAAACTCGCCGCCAATGGATAGGGATGCCTGTAGCAGCTGGGTGCCGTCATTTCGTAGCCGAACACTCATTTCTACCCGCTGCCCCGCTACGAGCACGGGCGACTCAGACGGCGTGATCGCCAGCTCCACATTGGGTCGATTGCCGTTTTGTGTCATCAGCTGTTGCGCCACACTCTACAGGTCTAAAAACAAAATTCGATGGCCCGATGCGCTCGGCTCGTGCCAGGAGGTAAGGATCTGCACCGGGCCTAGATCGATTTTTGCCATGGGGGTGGGTAGCTGCATCCAACCGGTGCGATCGCGATGGCGATACCGCTGGGACTTGAGCAGCTGCACCTGGCCCACCGAATGCACCTCCGGTATCTGCTGCAGCTGGGCGATAATATCCGACGCCTGGACCGAGCGCCCCAGGGGCCATCCCTGTTGTTCTATACCACCGGTAATCGGGTTTAGAAACTGATACAGACGGGTGGTGAGCAGCGCGGAAAGCCGCTCCCGGTCGGTCGGATTGCGATACTGGGGCAGCAGATACACCTCCGCCTGGACGCTGACACCAATGTAGTCCGGCGGTTCGATGGTGGCTCGAATCCCCAGGGCCTTGTGCATATCCAAATGGGCCTGCAGGTCCTGCTCAAAAAGAGAATCTAACTGCAGCTGGTCTGGATGCAGACCCTGATCAAACCGATCCGGGGGAATGTTTGGCACGATCAGCAGCCTAACCACGCCGGGGGTGGTCAGATGGGGGATAGTAATACAGTGGGCACGGTGGACGCCATGGCCTTTGGTTTGAAACTGTTTGGCGGTGCGCTCAAAGTCTTCTGGGCTAATGGCTGTTTTTCGCGTGCGCAGCAGGGCGGGCACCCGAATCATGGCTTCATCCAATGATTCTGCCTCTAGGCCCCCCTCGGCGAGATTGTAGTTGGTGACCTGTTTGATATAGGGAATAGACGACTTGAGCACCCGCAGCTGCCCTGCCTGCACGTTGCCCCGGCTGCCCCCACCGACGCGGTAGCCGGTCATGTGGATTTCGGCACCCATGGGGGGGACCCGGCCATATTGGCGCTCCCCGTAGCGATCCACCGCTTCTAAGACGGCTGGGATAGGGGCGCTGCTGCTGTTATTGTTATCCGCCTGGCGTCCCGGTCGCCCCCAGGACTGTAGCTGGCTGCGTTCATGGGTCTTTTGCTGAATGTGTTCCGGTTCTCGAATGAGGGGGCCAAACTGCAGGGTGCCGCTGCTGTTGTCAATGATGTAGTGCCGGTCTTGCACCGTGGAGTCGCCAAAGTCGCTGACTTCCTGCCAGTCTTCGATCACACCGTTGGGCAGCCGGAGTTTGATATGTTCACTGGCCTGACGCGCCAGAATCGGTCGACGGCTCAGCTCAAATACCTGACCCGCTTTGCCATCGCTCACGCCGATTAGTTCTTCGCCGATGGTGATACATTCGCTGGCGGTGACTACACCCCCCACCGCCCGCAGCCCGATACCCGTAATCTCGGGGGAGCGCTCGTAGCCAAACCGGCGAGACTGGGTATCGGGCGCTGTGTAGATACAGCGAATCCAGTGGCCGTGGTAGCTGCCAAATTCAGCGCTGGGCCACTGGTGGGGCAGGTGTAAAATCACATCGGCCCCTTCCAGCTCGGGGTTGGGGCCAGCTTCCCCCAGCCGGTCAAAGCTAAAGCCTTTAGTTTTGTCGTCTAGGGAGTTTTGTAGGATGCGATCGCACCATTTCGTCCCATCCCACGCCTGCCACTGCAGCGGTGGATTATTGGGGTTAATCCCCGTGGTCACCGCCGCCGGACCCTTAAAATTAAAGGCCAGCACGTTGCCTTCTATGCGGTTTTGCCCAGCCGGGTCGCTGCTATCGTCCCCCTCAGACGGGGCCGGTTCCACCACCAGGTAAAAACAGTTTCCCACCTGACAGGCTGAAAACAGATCCACCGCAATTTCTAGCTCGGCCCAATTTTGAGTTTGTTCATAGATGGTATTGTCAAACCGGTTGGCATTAAAGTCTCCCCGATCGGGTGTCTCCGCTGCTTCCCCGGCAAATAACAGATGCTTGAGCACCGGTTGACCAATCACCAAATTCTCATCGGTGGTAAAGACGACCGCCTCCTGGTTTTCTGTCCGTACGGTGGCCACCTCCGCTCCGGCTGGGATCAGCTGCACCACCGGCTGGGCCTGGGTCAGATAAAAGGTAATCTCTGTCCTGGCTGGAGCCGGTGGCAGCAGCCGAATTCCCAACAGTTCTAAAAACGCCACATAGTGACGTCGGGGCACCTGGTTAAAGCGGTACAGCATCTGGTGTACCAGCCAGGCAAACAGCTCAATCAGCGTCACCCCCGGATCCCCAGGATTATAGTTGGTCCACTCCGGGCAGTAGCGGGGAATCCGCAGCAGACATTCTTCCACCAGGTCTTCAAAGCTGCGGTCATCCAGGTTTGCCTTGGGCAGCTTGGGTAAATATTGGGTGGCGCTGACAAAATCGGGTTCCATCACAGCCCCTCCGTGACAGCAGCGGGCTCAGCGGACGTTAGGTAAAACGGATACACCATACTGCGAATATCATGGCTGTTTTTGGGTTGATACAAAATTGTCACCGCCACCAGCCCGCTTCTCGGGTTGGGCTCGGTGTAAATATCCTTTAAGGTGATGCGCGGCTCCCAAATTTCCAGGGCTTCTTGGATGTAAAGCCTTAGCAGCAGGAGGGTTTGGGTATTCATCGGTTCAAACACCAGCTCCGACAGCCGTGAGCCAAAGTTAGGGCGGTAGACCCGTTCGCCCAGGCGCGTACCGAGGATAATCCGAATGGATTCTTCAAGATTGGTGGTATCGCCGCTGAGCTGAAAACTACCCTGTACATTGATGCCAATGGGAAATGCGAGACCTGCACCGACATAGGGATTAGATGTATCACCAGTAAGGGCCATGGTTTGCCGTAGACGCTGGGGGGCTGAGCATTGGCTCTAAACGCAAAGCCAACACCCAGTTTCTACGATCCTGGGGCTACTATTTCGTTGGTAATAACGTTACGATTTGTGGGCGATGTAGTTTGCTTTGTTGTTTTAGTTAAGCTGGATTTGGGAGGTGCGATCGCGTTCCGACCATCCCAGCTGCCATCCTCTATACTGAGACTGCAATTAGGCCGCAATCATGGTTGCTCCAAATTATCAGCATACAAACCAGATTGAGACCAAAGGGTTTCAGATCAGCGAACTACCCACTATTGAGGAAGTTGATTATCTCAGCTCAAAACTCAAGCAGCTTTTGTGGGAGTTCAAACAGGCACTGAAGCAGCTTTATGGTGAACGCTTGGCCGATTTAGTTCTTTTTGGGTCTTTCGCCCGTCATGAGGAAACAAAGGATTCTGATGTGGATGTGTTAATAGTCCTCAAAGACAGAGATGTTTCACCTGGAGATGAAATTTGGCGGATGGGAGATGCTGAGATTGAGCTGCTACTAAAATATGGTGAGCTGATTTCGATTATTCCCATATCGCTTGATAATTTCTTACATCGCGATTCTCCACTGCTGAGAAATATTCGTCGAGAAGGGATTATTGTATGAGCCGCGCTTCTCAGTTTCTAGAACTTGCTGAAGAAGAACTACAAGCTTCGCGACTTTTACTGGATAACAAACATTACCGTTCTTGTATATCCCGTGCCTATTATGCAATGTACTATGCAACTCAGGCATTACTAATAGATAGAAATATAACAAGTCGTACTCACAAAGGTATTCTTCAACAGTTTAGCCAAACTTTTGTTCAATCAGGTGATTTGCCTAGCAGCATGGCCAAAAACCTAAAAAAGACCTATGGTTTGCGTCAGCTGAGTGATTATGAAGAAGCTGTTACGTTGACTGAGGAGCTTGCAACACAGGCATTGAAGGCATCAACTGAGTTTGTCAGTCAGACGCGCGTTTATCTTGATAATGCTGTGTGACAGTTATTTCAGATCCTGAGATATGGTGAACGGTTAGTCTGTGACCCACCATGTCGGAACTACCACCACGCCTGAAAAAGCTTTTGACTGTTGCAAGGTCTCCAGCTTCTATCGTTTTTGGTTTATGTTGAACGTTGTTCTGATGATAGTGGTGCTACCTATTCCTGATGTAGAGATAGTAGTGTTGCCTCTGATTTAAGGTGTCTTCTTCGCTTTTTAGAGTTAAATAAAAGCAAATGCGATCGCTGTTTTTTCATCAAAAGGCAATTCTATCTGTTCTTGAAGAAGCTAGAAGGTGCCGTACTAGCGCACGCACCTGGGAAAACTAACCGCTATAACGTTCTACTTCTAGCTGCGAAAATACCATATCGTAGACTCTCAAATCGAAAGTGAATGGGCGCTGCCAGAAAACCTGCCCTGGCAAATTCCAACTGCTTCCTATAGACACACCTCCTTTACTGTAACTAGCAGAAGAACCTCGTGAAGCCCTCAATAATTGTACTGATAAACTCACCGTGTCACTGTTCGAACTATACATAAAATCGATATTTACGCCTAGCTTTGGAGTCCCAGTTATATAAGGCTTACCTCGCAACTTCGTAGTGATATTACCATCCTTGTCTGTCTTGAAATTCCAATTTGCAATTACGTTAAAGTAGTGGTTCCTATCTTTCGTAAAGAGAGTTTCTTCAGAGAAAAGTCCGTCTTCAATATCTTCAAAAATATGGACTGGCATTTTAATTTGAATAATGCCACGCTGTTGTTTTTCTAATCCTACTTCAGAACCATTACTATGATTAACTCTTGTAAATACTTTTCCATTAACCCATGCAATACATGTTGGATCAAACTCTATATAGGAACCGTTAGAAAATGCCCTACCTATTTCATCTGTTTCAAACCGTAAAGGTTTTAGCTGAACAGCATTCTTACCTGAATCTTGCTGTACCACATGGGTCAACTCATGCGCCAACAGCTCTTTCCCACTGCTCGAACCCGGACTATACTTGCCTGAATTAAAATAGATATCCTGTCCATGGGTAAATGCCTGAGCCTGAATCGCATTGGCTAAATCCGGCGTCTCATGGACCCTGACATTGCTAAAGTCCGCCCCAAACCGAGGCTCCATAAACCCACGGGTTTCATCCGACAGCGGCCGCCCTCCGCCTTTATGCTGGGCTAGCTGTCCCTCAAAGTTCTCAGGCACTGCCGAAGCCTCGCCCTTCGCCTGTAGCCTTGCCTGCAAAGTCTCCTCCTCTTCTTCTTCCGCAGGCATCACCTCCCGCTGCACAGCAGGTCTCATCTGTACTTCTTCTTCTTCCTCTTTTTCTCCAGGGAGAGCCTGCCGCTGCACCCCTTCCCCTTTCCCCTTTCCCCTTTCCCCAAAGTCCCCACCCGGCATCCGCATCACCCGCGCCGCCATCTGGTCTGCCTCTTGCTCATACTTATCCCCTGGCTGCCCAATACTCAGCTTTGGCTGTACCGGTAGCTCTTCTTCTTCCCGAGCGTCCGGCTGCCGCTGTACCGATTTCCCGGGTGCATCAACCGGCATATCCATCAGCTGGGTATCCATGGCGCGCGCCATCAGGTCGGCCATACCGTCCTGCTCCAGGTCATCCTGCCGCGGTGCAAAAGGTCGCAGCTGTAAAGGTGATGCGGCGGCGACAACGGGGGGAGCGGCTGATTGCTTAGCAGCGGGCTGATGGCTTTTAGTCATGGGACTGCTTTGGTAAGAAGGGGATCTGGAGACAGCGTAAGCACATACACTGTGTTTCTACGATCCAGCAGCCAATATTTCGTGGGTGTAACGATCAATTGTTAACATTGATTCATCAACGCCTAAAGACAAATTCTGAATGCCAATCAGATCCCTTAGGGACTTGCTGGTCAATAAGGTAATCCGCCAATAGCTCTTTCCCCCTTTCCCTTTAGCCCTTCCCCACTCTACTCCGAGGATTTTATTTTTTGGCAGATCCCTTAGCGAGATTGATGAATAGCGCCCAGTTGTTCAAACTGCTGTGATTGCTGTTCAATCTGAATTGACAGTGCGTTACAAACTAGATCGCAAAGCTCAAACAGAAATGGATTAGCAATTTGATAATAGACACAAACACCTTCTTGACGTCGGCTGACTACCCCTGCCTGGGTCAGCATCTTGAGATGCTTGGAAACATTGGCCTGGCCTAGCCCTGTAATCTCAATAATCTCCGTTACATTTTTTGCACCTGATTTTAAGGCACACACAATCTGTAGCCGACTTACCTCAGACAGTACCTTAAAAAAGTCGGCCATTAATCCTAGTGAGGCTGGCGACAGATTAGCAATGCCATTGTCTGAAGATTCAACTGTAGCCGTTGATTTTTTAGACGCTTTCTTTTTGGACTTTTTGGTAATAGGCATAGAAGACAATCAATGTTGCAGGAACTGTTAATTAGAGTTGGTTATCGACTATTCACTATATTACCATAGAGTGTTATGTATAGCCGCATTGGCTTTTCTATATCACGGCCTAAACCGAGTATTCCTTGTCTCTGCCATCCACCACTCTATCAGTAGACTTCTACATTGTAGGCAAGTGAGCTTTTTCAATAGCGACTGGATACCTGGTTCGGTGGTTGGATAAGTTGCTCCTAGCTTTTCAGGCAGCAGTGGAGTATCGGCCCTGATCTTGGCGACAAAACCATAGAGGCGTTGATTTGAAAAGGAGCTGTTGATGAACCAACCGGTTTGATTTAATGGCTGCAAGTGGTGTAGGGCCGAATCGGTAATCCCCAGTTCTCGTTGAAGAATTGTTTTTGCGGTGCTGTGGGGTGTTTGGCCATTGGGACATCGTCCTCCTGGAAAGTCCCAGGTGGATTTGCTGACACCAGGGCGATACATGGGTGGGGGTAATAGCAGATGCTGATGATGAATGGGTAAAACAATGACCGAGTCTGCTTTTTCAACACGCCAGTAGTCCAGGGATTTGCCCTGGGGTGTTTCAAGCGTTTCTCCAATCAGGGTTAGCCAACGGGTGTTCAAAGATAGAATCTGTTCTTTGCATTGCCAGGGTTGCTCGCTCATGGATTGGTTAAGGGCAGACACAGTGTGTCATATTAAAGTATAACTAATTGGTTATTTGGTGTTACGATAGACATCATTTGAGTGAGCCATTGTCATGATGGAATTAAGCTGGGGAACAGCGTTGCTGGGTGGGGTGTTAATTGGCTTGAGTGCAACGATTTTGTTGGCCTTTAGCGGTCGGATTGCTGGCATTAGCGGCATTGTCAATGGCGCAATTCAGGGGAATGAAGCCTGGCGCTGGCTTTTTTTGGTGGGAATGCTTCTGGGGGGAATGTTGTACGAGTATGGCGTGGCAGCTCGACCTACTCCCACGCCACCTTTGGCAGTAGGTTCAATGGTTTTGGGCGGTTTTCTGGTAGGGTTTGGCACCCGCCTTGGTAATGGTTGTACGAGCGGGCATGGGGTTTGTGGTTTAGGCAGACTGTCGCTGCGATCGCTAATTGCGGTGCTTACCTTTCTTGCGACAGCGATGGTCACTGTTTGGATTACCCGCCATGGAGCGATGGGATAATGGCGGCGACACACAGGGTTATGCAAGTAGGACAACGTTTAGTTGCGATCGCGTCCGGTCTGCTGTTTGGTCTGGGTTTAGGTGTATCGCAAATGGTTGACCGGGAGCGGGTGCTAGGTTTTCTAGATGTGACGGGACGTTGGGATCCCACATTGTTATTTGTGCTAGGTGGAGCTGTTACGGTAACTGCGATCTCATTTCGGTTTGTGTTGCGTTTGCCCCAGCCCGTCTTCGCCACTAAATTTAGATTGCCGACTCGCAAAGATATCGACCGGTCCTTGGTATTGGGTGCGGCTATTTTTGGTATCGGTTGGGGGATTGCTGGCTATTGCCCAGGTCCCGCTGTTGTTGCTCTGACCCTAACATCATGGAGTCCCGTCATCTTTCTCGTTGCTTTCGTCATCGGCTCTCTGAGCGCCAAGTTAGTCATGCATAATCGCTTCTAGCCAAAG
>JBCDJC010000192.1:0-9418 GCA_038748225.1 Cyanobacteria bacterium P01_H01_bin.26
AACATTGCCTGTCAGTTTGCCCCGGAGCTAACCAGGCTATGTATTGATCGCCATCCTGATAAAAAGGTGTATCTTGATCATCTCAACCATTGGAACTTTTTTCCGTTTGTATTGGGTCAGGCAGAATCTGAGTCAGAAAATAGCAGCGGTCTTCAAGGGGTACTTTTTTTACTCTGGGGTCTTGCCCTGGGGGCGGCTATGCTGACCAGTGTCACCCTGTGGCGAACAAGCGGATTGTAGAAGGGCTGAGTCACAAAAACGATCGTACTCAAAGGAAACTGTATTATGGCTAACCCTTTAATCTTGCCGGTGCTTATTTTGACATCGGTTATTCTAAACACCATGGGCCAGAGTCTGCTCAAGCTAGGTTCTGGTCAAAATCCACTAAATCTGTACCTGTTTAGTGGTCTTGTTGCCTATGGTCTGAGCACTATCTTTTATGTAGCTGTCCTCGGCAAACTGAATGTGTCCCTTGTTTATCCGGTGGTGATTGGCTTAACCGTTATTTCTACCACCTTTGCGGGGGCTTTCTTTCTAAAGGAGCAGGTCACGTCGGTGCACTGGTTGGGCATTGGCCTGGTGCTCAGCGGTATATCGGCCATTGCCTTTGGTAAGATTGCCCCGCTCTAGCGCCGCTGTGTGAACCTTTGTCTAAAGTTTCGGGACGGGGCGCCTGTGTTTAAGCAGGTATAAACAGATAGCTTATTTTGAGTCTGCACCGGTTGGATCACCATGATGAAATTTGCTCGCCCCCTGGGCTGGACCCTCGGTCTGATTTTGCTAGCCGGTATTGCCCACACCGATACTGAGCGCACCGCCTATGCCCAGGCTAATCCCGTCACCGGCACGGTCTATGTGCTCAGCGACGGGGAGTGGCGCGAAGCGTTTGTCACCGGGGCCACGGGGCGCATTAGCCAGGGGCAGCCTAGCTGGAGCTACACCGTTGACTATGTGGGTGGCGGCACCGAAACCCAGGTAAGTGCCGATCGGGTTCGTAGCGTTCAACAGGCCCAGGCGGAGGGACTGACTGAAAATGTATACGACCTGTCCACCCAAACCGGTATTGACCAGATGCTCAGCGCCCACAATGTTGTGCGCCAGCGGGTGGGCGTCGATGGCTTAAACTGGTCGAGCGATCTGGCGGCAGGTGCCCAGAACTGGGCTAACACGCTGATTGAGCAGGGCATCTATAGCCATAGCCCGGCCAGCCAGCGGCAGGATGGCTATATTGGTGAAAATTTGGCCAATGCCCGTGTCTTTGGTGCCGGTACGGTCTATCAGTCACCCGCCACGGCTATCCAGGGTTGGATCGATGAAGCCCAGCACTATGACTATGGCAGCAATCGCTGTGCGCCAGGGCAGATATGCGGTCACTATACCCAAATGGTCTGGGCCGATACGACAGATGTGGGCTGTGCCGTAGCCCGCACCGACAATCAAAAACGGGAAGTATGGGTTTGCCATTATGAGCCCGGTGGCAACGTTGTTGGGCAGCGACCCTACTGATTCGATAGTCTCCCAGCTGGGGAGAATCCCTCAACAGCTTGAGCCGATCCGTTTACGGGCTGTCCGGGTTTAATTTATACAGTGATGGAAGTATGATTGCCCAAGCGTTATTCAACCAGTCCTATGCTCTCTGAGGCCAAACTGTCCGCACCCCTAAGCCAGACCAGCGACCTCACCCACATTGCCCAGCAGTTCACCCGCCATACTACCATCCGAGATATTCGGCCCCTCGGCGGCGGCAACATTAATGATACCTACCTGGTGGATTTGGCTGATGCCGAGCAGCCGTTTGTGCTACAGCGCATCAACACCCAGGTATTTCCCCATCCCCACCGGGTGATGGATAATCTCTGCCAGTTTGTTAGCCACGCCCGCCAACGACTCCAAAAAACGCCCCTCAATCGTCGCTGGGAAGTTCCCACCGTTTTAAGAACCCGTAACGATCAGCACCACTGGATAGACAGACAGGGTCGCGTTTGGCGAGGGCTGAGCTTTGTGGGCGGCACGACCACCTTCAACACTATCCAAAGTCAAAACCACGCTGTTGAAATTGGCTATGGACTGGGCTGTTTCCATAGTTTGCTCAGCGACCTGCCCGCGGTACATCTGGCCGATACCCTGCCAGGGTTTCACATTACCCCCAACTATCTCCGCCAGTACGACGCTGCCCTGGCGAAAAAAGATACCCTCTCCCCGGACGAGCGCCGCTGCTGCGCGACGGTTGCTACCCACCGGGGGCGACTGTCGGTGCTAGAAGCGGCCAAGGCCAAAGGACATTTGCCCCTGCGGTCGATCCATGGCGATCCCAAAATCAACAACATTTTGATCGATACGGCAACCGGACAGGCCGCTAGCCTAATTGATTTAGATACCGTTAAACCCGGTCTTGTCCACTATGATATCGGCGACTGTCTGCGGTCTAGCTGTAATCTTCTCGGGGAAGAAACCCAGCAGTGGCAGTCCGTTACCTTTGATGTGGAGCTGTGTGCCGCTGTGCTGCAGGGTTACCTCGCTAGCGCCAGCGATTTTCTTGATACCGTCGAATACGACTATATCTATGATGCTATCTGGCTGATTACCTTTGAGCTGGGGCTACGGTTTTTTAGCGATCACCTGGCGGGGAATATTTACTTTAAAACCCAGCGTCCTTTCCACAATCTGCAGCGGGCACTGGTCCAGTTTCAGCTGGCGGACAGCATTATTGCCCAAAAACAGCCGATTCAGCGAGTAATTGATCGGCTAAAAGCTAATTACTGTTCGGAATCTGGATGGGCCGCGTAGAACTACTTGATGGGACTAAATTTTAGTACCCAGTGGCCCACGGCTGTGCCATTGACCGTGTTTTGTACGCCCCCCTTTAGGGACCTCATCGGTCCTATGTTTGTTCCCCAGGAGATGATCTATGGCCATACCATTTTCGCTAACGCCGTTTGAACCCGTATCTGACTTGGTAATTTCCGGTCGGGTGGTGCGATCGCAAACGACGCTAACGATAGAGTATACGCTCACTGGCGCGGTGGACGCCTTAGAAGTGCCGTCCCTGGCGGATAGCCAGCCGAGCCGCCGCGACCATCTCTGGGAAAGCACCTGTTTTGAAGTGTTTATTGGCATGCCCGGTTCATCCCGCTACTGGGAGGTCAACGCCGCTCCCAAGGGGGATTGGAATGTCTATCGCTTTGATGACTATCGCCAGGCCATGGTGGCTGAACCGGCCTGTAAGACGGTAGCCAGCACCTGGCAGCCCCTGACCAAGGGCTATTATCTCACCTTGGAGCTGCCCATCGATCGCTGGCTCACCCTCGATCAGCCCCTGGAGCTAGGGGTGAGTAGCGTCCTTAAAACCGATGATCTTTCCCACTGGGCCCTTACCCACACCGGCAACGAACCCGACTTTCACCGTCGAGACAGCTTTCGCCTTATGGTTTAGGGGCGGCCCGATTAAGGTATAGGACCTGTGTGGGATAGGCAAACTCGATACCGGCCTGGTCAAACTGTTTTTTAACGGCAAAATTTATCTGTTGTTGAGCGTCTCGGTAGATCGTATAGTCGTTGGTCTCCACCAGATAGACCACCTCATAGTTGAGGCTAAAGTCACCAAAGCTCGCAAAATGTGCCCGGTCAAAGGTGGCCTGGGGAGTTGCGTCAATGGCCTGGCGAATTATCTCTGGAATCTGCTCTAGCTGGGCCATGCCGGTTTCGTAGGTCACCCCTAGGTTAAACTCAATCCGCCGCTGGGCCATGCGCTGAAAGTTTTGAATACGTGAGGCGGTTAGATCGGTGTTGGCGAGAATCAGCTGTTCTCCATCGATACTTTGAAATCGAGTGGTTTTAATCCCCACATGCTCTACGGTACCGGCCATATCACCTACGACAATAAAGTCACCAATCTCAAACGGGCGATCCAACAAAATCGAAAAGTAGCTAAACAGATCTTGCAAAATCCCCTGGGATGCTAGGGCAATCGCCACACCGCCGATCCCTAACCCCGTTACCACAGCGGAAATATCAAACCCTAGGTTATCAAGTACAAAGACAACGCCAACGGCCCACAGCACCACCCGTATGGCTGGAATTAGGGCATTGAGACTCTGGCGCATATTGGGCTGGTTGCGATGGATAAACCCATAGATCCGCAGACCGTATTCAGCCACCGAGCCGACTAGCTGCAGCAACAGTAGGGTAGCCAGAACGACTCCCACGACCCGCAGCAGCTCATCCACGGTATTAGATAGCGTGAGATTTTGTAGGCTGAGGTAGCCAGAGGCCAGGTAAAGCAGCCACAGGGTGGGACGTTCTACCAAATGGATCAGCTGGTCGTCCAAGCTGGTGGTGGTGCGTTTAGCCCATTGTTTTAGCCGATACAAAATCAGGCGCTTGAGGAGATGTGCGATCGCAACCCCCACACCAATACCGATCAGGGCAATGCCATAGTCAGCAACGGTATTATCCAAAAAGGTAATTTGCAGAATATTAGACACCATAGGGGCTAGGCTACTATCACGTTTGGCGAAACGAAACGGGTTAAATTATCCCTTTACAACATTAGCCCAAGTAGTCAGGAGATAAGTTATTGATGAGTCGCATCACTATTTCAGAACTACAGACTTACAAATCACGAGGAGAACGGTTGGCCATGCTGACGGCATACGACTACCCAACTGCCGCTGCGCTAACTCAAGCGGGCATTCCTCTGATTCTTGTGGGAGATACCCTCGGCATTTTTGTGCAAGGGCATGATACAACGCTCCCCGTAACGATGGATGCCATGGTATATCACTGTGAAATTGTCGCCCGTGGAGCGCATAATGCCCTTGTTGTAGGAGACCTCCCCTTTGGCTCCTATAACACCCTAGAAGCAGGCATTCAAAATGCAGGCAGGCTCGTACAGCAAGGCGGTGTCCAAGCAGTCAAGCTGGAAGGTCGCCATGATGATCTGGTGAGACGTCTAATCCAGAGCGGTATACCCGTCATGGGCCACTTGGGCCTTACCCCACAGTCCTATCACCAATTGGGTGGAAACAAAGTTCAAGCTAGGACCAAAGCCGCTGTTGAACAGCTAATTCAAGATGCCCTGGCACTTGAGGATATGGGTATATTTGCGCTTGTCCTAGAGGCAATTCCAAACGCGGCGGCAAAAGCAGTGACAGCTGCCTTAAAAATTCCCACCATTGGTATTGGAGCCGGCCCCGATTGTGACGGCCAGGTTCTTGTTTCAACCGAGATGTTAGGGCTGCATAGGGGCCAATCACCCAGATTCGTCAAGCAATATGCGCAGCTTCACACGCAGATTACCGCAGCGGCAGAACGCTTTGTCCAGGAAGTTCGAGCAGGCACCTATCCCAGTGCTGAGCATTCATATAATTGGACTTTGAGGTAGTGTTTTTCCCATTTAGGCTGACAGAGAATTGATAAAAACGAAGACCCTAAACAGCATTGGGGATTACCGGTATATCATACGTAGGAATTTTCCAAGGTGAGTGCATTGAACCCGATCAAAATACGTCGAGCCCAGACCCGCGATGCGGGTGATATCGCCCGCTTTAATCAAGCGATGGCTCTAGAAACGGAGCAGAAACAGCTAATGCCTGAGGTGGTTTTGGCCGGGGTCAACGCCCTGTTTGAAAATCCGGCCCAGGGGTTTTACATCGTTGCAGAAGACAACTCCAAAGTAGTGGCCTGTTTGATGATTACAACAGAATGGAGTGACTGGCGTAACGGTCTTTTCTGGTGGGTGCAAAGCGTCTTTGTAGCCCCCGACTATCGCCGTCGCGGCATCTATCGTCGCATGTACGGGTTTGTCAAAGAACTTGCAGCTCAAGCCCCCAATGTGTGTGGATTCCGCCTCTATGTTGAGCAGGACAACAGGCGCGCCCAAAAGACCTACGCGGCCCTGGGAATGACCCAGAGTCCCTACCGATTTTTTGAAGAGTTAACCCCGACAGTCAGCCCGGATAAATAATGGCTACAGCCTCTTCTAAGGTAGGGGGAAGTGCGTAAAAATAAAACACCGGTCTCGGCTGGGGGAAGGGTAAAGGGGGAAAACGATACAGGTAGTACTTTATTTAGTTGTGAGTCCCTAGGTGAGGGTAGTCAAAGTTTAGACTAAACCGGTGTGACCGGTCTGATTTTGAGGGTTCTAACGATCTCGACAGCCATGAAAAAAATTATCATTGTAACCGGCGGCAGCCGCGGTATTGGTGCCGCTACGGCCCTGCTTGCCGGACAAAAAGAATATGCTGTTTGTGTTAACTATTTGCACAATAAAACAGCGGCTGATGGGGTTGTGGAATCGATCCGGCAGCTCGGGGGCAGTGCGATCGCAGTGGCCGCCGATATGGCATCTGAGGCCGATATCATGCGCCTTTTTGAAACCGTTGATCATCAGCTTGGTCCGGTAACGGCCCTGGTTAACAATGCGGGGATTTTGGAGCAGCAGATGCGGGTTGAACACATGGATGCGGCTCGTCTCAACCGCACCTTTGCCGTTAATATCACCGGCGTATTTCTGTGTACGCGGGAAGCTATCAAACGCATGTCCCATCGGACGGGCGGAGCAGGGGGAGCCATCGTCAATGTCTCATCCGTGGCGGCCCGTCTGGGCTCCCCAGGAGAGTATGTGGACTACGCGGCCTCCAAAGGCGCCATCGACACTATGACCCTTGGCTTAGCCAAGGAAGTCGCGGCAGAGGGTATTCGCGTCAACGCCGTGCGTCCAGGTTTTATTTATACAGACATCCATGCCAGCGGTGGTGAACCTGAGCGCGTTGAGCGCGTCAAGGAATTTGTCCCCATGCAGCGAGGGGGGCAGGCCCGCGAAGTTGCCCAGGCAATCCTGTGGTTACTATCCGACGAAGCTTCCTACACGACGGGCACATTTATCGAGACCGCAGGGGGTAGGTAAAGCCAGATATCACCGCTGTAGTTTGTCCTCCAATACACTTGACCCGTTGCCCCATACCACCCGCCCAAAAACCAGCCTGTCGCCATATGAATCAATATATGTATAATGCATGCATATATTGATTCAGCTGCCGCCATGGAACAAGTAAGAACCTTAAATCTTTTAGGTGCCTTTGCCCTCAGTGTGGCGGATACCCTCACTACGGCCACTGAAGCGGCGGCTGGGTATGGTGGTGAAACACCCGCTGCGCTGGTAACCCTGGGTGTTGAACCCGGGATTTCCATCGACGCCCTCAGACATATTCTCAATCTTTCCCATCCGGGGACAGTGCGTCTGGTCGATCGTTTGCAGTCTCAAGGATTGGTGGAACGTCGGGCAGGAACGGATGGTCGGACCCTGGCTTTATTCCTGACGGAGGCCGGAGGCCAGCGGCGTCAGGACATTCTCAGCCACCGCCGACAGCAGCTGCAGCTGGTGGTTAGTTCGCTGACTTCTCGCGATCGCAATCAGCTGAGCCAGCTCCTAGAAAAAATGTTGACAGCGATGACAACAACCGAAGTGCGGGCTTTTTCGATTTGTCGTCTTTGCGAAGAAGAGGTCTGTGAGCACTGTCCTGTCGAACAGCGGTATGGACAAATTGTACAGCCATGAGCGCTATTATTGCCCTGAGCTATGCCTGTTGCTGGGGGGTGGGTGTGACGCTCACAAAAGTCGCCCTTACAGAGATAGCCCCCACTACGCTGCTCATCATTCAGCTAGTCTCCAGCGTTCTATTTCTCATGGTGATTTGCTATGTCAGGGAGGGGCAGCTGCCCTTTTCATGGCAACATCTCAAACAGGGCTATGCGGGAATTTTTGAACCGGCACTGTCGTATATGCTGGGTATTTTTGGCATACGGCTGACAACCGCCACCAATGCAACCCTGATTGGTTCATCTGAGGTGATTCTCACTGTTTTCTGTGCGGCTATCTTTCTGGGGGAAAAACTAACCCCCGTCAAACTACTGCTGGCGGGTAGCAGCTTTTTAGGGATTTTGTTACTCCTGTCAAAGGATGGTCAGAACTCGGGCCAAGCTTCACTGGGCGGTGATTTGTTGGTGCTAATGGGCACGCTCTTTGCTGTTTTGTATGTCCTTTTTAGTAAGCACCAAATCGCATCGGTCAATCCCCTACAGCTCACCGCATCCCAGCAGCTGGTGGGGTTACTTGCAACCGTCGTCTGTTTTGGCCTGCTGTCACTGATTCACCCGGCCTATGAAGTCAGCGCAGTTGGGATCCCATGGCTATTTTGGCTCCTGGCCATCGGGTCAGGGATTATGCAGTATGCCCTGGCGTTTTTGTTGTACCTGATTACGCTACAGACGCTACCTGCAGGCCATGCGGCCTTCTACATCGCACTGATTCCCGTTTTTGGCATCGCCAGTGCGATGATCATACTCGGTGAACAGCCCTCCCTAGGCCAGTGGTTTGGGGGATTGTTGGTGGTGATATCGTCCTACTGGGCTAGTCGCCTCAACCCTGCCTAGTCCTGAGCCTGGATCTATCGGCTCCCCTCAAGCGCTGGCGCCAGCCTCAACAACCTCAGGAGAAAAGATTGACTGCAGCAGGTCTAAATGGGAGGCACAAAGCGCAAACTCACCATAGGTCAGCAGCTGACCAATCTCACGCTGCAGCAGTTTCAGCATGTAGCGAACCAGCTTCCATTTCACATTAAACGTGGGATAGAGCATCACACACAGGGGAAACAGCTCCTGTTGTACAACACTGGCATTTCCTTCTAGCAGACATACCCAAAGATAGGTTTGAAACATTTCCGCATCTCGGGTACTCGAAAGCCTAACGCTGGCCGATTTTAGCGGGCCGCTAAGACACTGGTGATTAGGAAACGCCTCTAAGACCTGAGCAACCACACGCTTGGCAACCAGGCTGCTGTGGGGAAGCAATGTGCGAACAATATTTAACTCTGGCGATGTGTAGGGATAGGACGACGCGGCATCATAGGCCCGCTGTAGCGGCATGTAGAGATGATCGTCAATCGCCTTAAAGTAGAGTTTTAAAACCCCCTGTTGAGCCGGATCAACCAGCTGTAGTAGCAGCTGCCCCGTGTAGTGGAACTGCATGCTCACAAAGCCAATCACCCTAGGATCTACAGCGGTAAATTTTGCTCGAATATTGCCCAGCTCCGGGGCAATATTCACAGCAAAGCGCTCGGGACTGATGTCTAGGGCATAGCTATCAAAGGCTTTGTCAAAAATATCAAAAACATCGCCAGCAATTGCCCACGGATCGATAATATCGGGATGCAGCTGATGTCGTATCACCTCCTGTGAAAGCAGATGTTCTGTTTTGTTCCATGCCTTAGCGCTAACCGTTCGCAGTGCCTGGTGAAGTGTCTTTGCAACGGCGGCTCGTAGCTCAAGTTCATTTTTAAAGGTTGGGCTAGGTAACGGCTGGTTGACCGTCCGCATATAGCGAACAGCCCATGCCTTAGAAAATGAAGAGGGATAGTCC
>JBCDJC010000193.1:0-9412 GCA_038748225.1 Cyanobacteria bacterium P01_H01_bin.26
GCGGCCCCCGGCCCCCGCCAATATTTTACGCTTTTCCCCAGAGGATACGGCCTATGATGCCGCTCAAGGAGATACGGTACATCTAGGGTTTGAGATTACCAATCCAAAGCGGATTCAACAGTTAGAAATTGTTGGTCTATCCACCGAGGGTGAGCTATTAAGTGGACCGTTAGTATTTGACTTTACTGAAGGCTTGCCACCCTATTTAGAGTCGCTGTGTGTAGAGCAAGCAAGACAGCTCACCTGTCGCAATGTTCGCACAGATGCAAGACGAGCAGGAGAATATACATTTACCCTTTCTCTGATTCCTAAGCCAGGTCGTCATGCAACCCCGGCCAAGGTGACAACACTACCGGTGTCGATTGCCCCAACTCCGTTACCGGCCATAGTAGAGCTGGTACCGACATCAGCCATGTATGCAGAAGCACCACCCAAACCAAAAGAGAATTCCAATGGAGCAACTTCAAAAGCAGCCAGAGCGGAACAATCTGGGGCAGCAGAAAATGTTGATCCAGAGAGCACATTTATTCCATCTTTACCAGAAACAGATCCTCATGTAGCCAGGGTAAATTGGGTTGTTGATCATCCTAAACAACTCGACAGTTTGCATCTCATCGGTCGAGACGCAGAAGGGAGCGCGGCAACACCCACATTTTCCTTTGACTTTCAGACTGGAATACCCAAAGAACTTGCTGATTTTTGTGCTTTAGACACTCAGCTAGTTTGTCAGAATGTACCCACTGGTTTACGTCAGGCGGGTGTCTACACCTTTGATCTTATCGCCATTCCCAAGGGAGGACAGCCCGAGGAGCCCATTTTATTGACTAGTGAACCCACACAGATTCAACCACGTCCACCACGTTTGTTGACCTTTACCCTCAATGGTGAACCAGCTCAGCCCAATTATTTGGTGCCTGTGGATGAGGGACAGCCGCTGATTAATTTAGAACTGGCTTGGGAAGTGGAGGATAATCCGGGGACTAAGGTAATTTTGATGCCAGCTCCTGGGAATGTGCCTGTGGAGGGTGCTTTGCCGGTGCCTTTGAGTCCAGAACCGGGGGAGACGTTAGTCTCTTTGCAAGTAACAAATGTTGCCGGAGAGCAGTTAACACGCTCAATTACGATTACCACCTATGATCCGACACCAGAGAGTCCGACCATTGTTGTGAATACAGGAGATGCGGCAGATGTAGAAGAGTCCACTGATGCGGGTGGAGGTGCAAGTGGAGCCAACAATGATGCTGTTAGGATTCCAGTTCCTAGTAGACCTGGTATCGTGTCGCCGCAAGAACTGCCACCCCAGTTTGAGTAAAACAGGAACTTTAAGTGGATTCTAAATCTTCTTCAAACCTGACTCGCTTGTATAAGTCTGCCAATCGAGTTTCAAAGTCAACTGATACTATAGGACATGATTACTAACACTGACGCTCACTACCATCTGGCATAATGGCACCACACAGATTAGTCCGAATATCAAACTGAATCCCTTCCAGAGTAGCTCGTTGCAGATTTGCCCCAGACAGATCAGCGCCAGAGAAATCGGTAAAACTGAGATCCGCATCTTGAAAATTGGCACCGCTTAGATTGGTATTCACAAATTTCACCTGACGTAGATTACTCCCACTCAGATCGGTTCCGCGCAGGTCAAGACTACTAAAATCTGTTCCTTCTAAATCAGCATTGAGTAATCGAATTCCTGTTGCTACCACATCTTGTAGCTGGGATGTAGCAAACTGAGTATCTGTAAAATCGGCTCCCTGGAGCTGTGCCCTGGAGAGATTAATCCCATCTAAGGTAGCGCCACGAAAATCGGCGACCAGAAGATTAGCACGACGCAACTGGGCATCGGTCAGATTTGCGTTGGTAAAGTATGCGCCAGTTAAATCAGCACGGGTCAAATTTGCACCTGTCAGGGTGGCGCTATCCAGGTAGGCCAGAGCCAAATCAGCACGGGTCAAATTTGCCCTAGAGAGATCGCCTGAGCGAATATCCGCCGCCCGTAGACTACCATGTTGAAACTCAGCCTCTATAAGCTCTGCCCTTTGCAAATCGGCAATAAAGAAACTGGTCTCATCTAGCTGGGCCTGATACAAAAGACTGTCGCTGAGAAATGTCCCCTCAAATGTGGCCCCCGTTAGAATTGCCCCCGTTAGATCAGCACCGCGCAGGTCAGCACCATCTAAGTTTGCTCCCTGAAGATCGACACCTCGTAAATCGTGCTCCCCTAGTCCATGGGTGACCAACTCCCACACCAGCCGCCAGCGGTCGTCAAGAATAGTGCGTTGATCCACATGGGCATGGGCCAGTTGTGCCCCTTCTAGCTGAGCCCCAAACAGGTTTACATTGCTCAGATTCGCGTTACGCAAGTCAGCTCGGCTCAGATTCGCTTGATAGAGAAAAGCTCCCGTTAGATCGACACCGTTTAGATCGGCACCTGCTAGATTGGCTCTTCGCAAGTTGGCCTGGTGTAGAAAGAGTCCACGTAAATCGGCACCTCGCAGATCGCAGCGCGGACACTGGCGAGTTTCTTGAAGTTTTTTGAGATCTTTTTGCTTAAATGCATAACTAGGAAAGCTAGTGAATGCCAGTATGAGCGCTGTTAAGCCAACAAGTGAGCGTTTCATAACAAGAAATCTACATATAACCTAGGGTGCCCAGGTTCGCTTGGAGATCCCCGGCTTCTGAATTTGGTTAACGTGTTGCAATATTGATTTTGCATAGAAGCCGGGGATCTAAGCAGCAACCTGGGCACTCTACATGGACAAAGATTGATGAGTTGTCATGTTGTCTTCATGGTTCAAGCATCTGATCCCTGGCGTTACTGTTGTTACTACAGCGCTTGTCTCTATAGCTCCCACCCAGGCACAGCCGTCTGCCTTTGATGCGCTGCCGGATGTGACCTATTGGACGGATCTGTGTCGGCTGCAGGCCAGTGCCGAGGACTATGAAAATGCTCTGGCTGCCTGTGAGCAGGCGATTGCTCTAGAACCTGAGGATGCTGATATCTGGGCACAGCACAGTGGTATTTTGGTCAGTCTAGATGCGTTTCCAGATGCGATCGCATCTGCCAACCGTGCCCTCACCTTTGACCCCGAAAACTCCCTGGCCATTGCCTATCAGTGTGTGGCCTACACTTCTTTAGGAGAAAACGAAACCGCCCTCGACAAATGTAACGATGCCCTGCGAGTAAACGGCAACTGGGGTAGCGAGAACCCAGCCCTAGCCTGGTTTTATCGCGGTGAGATTTTAGCCCAGGCCCAACAATATGAACTAGCCCTGGTGGCCTACGAACGCACTCTGCTGTTAGAGCCAGAAAGCTCTCTTGCCCTTACCCATCAGTGCCAGGTCTATGGGGTTCTAGGGCGTTCTGAAGAAGCTCTAGATAGCTGTAAGTCAGCCCTGGCCATTGATCAAAACTGGGGGGAGAGTAGCCCTGCCCATGCCTGGACCTACCGAGGACAGGCCCACACTCAGCTGAGTGAGTATGATCAGGCCATCTTTGCCTACGACCAGGCCATTTCCTTGGATGCTAAAAATGCCCTCACCTGGGTTGCTCAAGGTCAGGTTCTAGAAGCCCTACGTCGTGACCAGGAGGCTCTAGTTTCTTATGATCAGGCCGTAGCCATCAAGGCCGACTATGCTCTGGCGCTGTTGGGGCAGTGTACTTTGCTCAACCGTCTTGGCAGCTATGAGCCGGCTCTAGCCGCCTGTGATGCCGCGATTGATGGCGATGGTGACTGGGGGAATCAAACTCTTGCTAAAGCCTGGAATGAACGCAGCATTTCCCTGACCGGCACTCAACACTATGAGGAAGCCCTGGCCTCCATCAACCGGGCTGTGGGCATCCAGCCAGACTATGTAGCGGCCCACAATCACCGCAGCACTATCTTTTGGTATCTAGACCGCTATCCCGAAGCTCTCGCCGCTAACCAACAGGCCCTCTATCTAGATGACACCTACGCTCCGGCCTGGTTTACTCGCGGTCTCATCTTTCGCGCTACAGGAGAATATGGTCACGCCCTGGCCACCTATAATCAGGCCCTAGCCTTAAACCCGTTTAATGACTGGGGCTGGACCAACCGCAGCTTAGTTCTCTGGCAGCTAGAACGATACAAAGAGGCTCTGGAGTCAGCAGAACGGGCAATTGCACTGAATTCGGATTCGGTCCAGGCTTGGTACAACAAGGGGGCGGCCCTGTCGGCATTAGAAGACTATGAGAGTGCGATCGCAACCTACGACAACGTTCTTATCCTCGATGCCACCCACGACAATGCCCTCACCGGACGCGGTATCGCCTGGTTTCACCTAGAAGACTATGCTGCGGCTACTACTGATTTAGAAGCCGCTCTCGCCCTGAATCCTGATAACAGTTTGGCCCAAGATACCCTGACTACATTGGCAGGAATTCAGCCTATTGATGCCTTATCAGTACCACCGCCGCCGCCGTCCTGACCGTTATTGGTGATATCAGCTCTATCGCAGAAATATATCAGAACATCGTTTTGGTAAATTAATACATCGGAATTTATTATGGCTCGTAGAGATCGCACCTCTAAAAAGCAACAAAAATCATCTTTATCCAAGGATACTACGTTGCCACCATCACGTTCTTTTGTAACAGATACTAACCCGTTAGAAACAGTCATTGCACCAAAAGCAAACATTTCTACTACTGCCTTTAATCTTAGTCAGATAGGTTTTGATGAAACAGCAAAGTCTCACCCCACAACAGATTTTGCACCCATCCAACCCAAACTCACCATTGGTGAACCAGGCGATAAATATGAGCAAGAAGCTGACAATGTAGCAAAAGTAGTTGTGCAACAAATCAACAGCCCACAAGCTCAGCGTGAGGATGAGATTCAGCGTAGTTCAATGACGTCATTGATTCAGCGTCAGGACTCAATTCAGGCAGGAACTGCTAGCAATGAATTTGAGAGTAACTTAAATAGTGCTCGTAGCGGTGGCAGCACCCTAGAACCAGCGATCAAAGGTCAGATGGAGTCTGCCATAGGGGCAAATTTTAGTGGAGTAAAAGTCCACACGGATCACCAAGCTGATCAGCTAAGTCGTTCAATTCAGGCTAAGGCATTTACCACTGGACAGGATGTCTTCTTTAAACAAGGGGAATATAACCCCAACAGTCGCAGTGGACAGGAGCTACTGGCCCATGAATTGACCCATGTTGTACAGCAATCTGACCCAACCAGCGTGCAAAGAATGCACCATTCACCAGAGAAAAACGTAACCATTTCTCCTAATCAACGTACAGCGATCCAGAGAGTACAAGAGACTAGAGCCACAGAACTTATCTCCAATTACGTTGCAACATTGAATATAAATTCTGATCGGCGTAAATCCATGTTAAAAACACAGTTAAAAAATGGGATTGTCAGGACAGCAAAACTACAGGATAAAACCTACAAAGACTACATTGATACTCTGTCAGAATCCGAATTTCAAGCTGCGTTTCAGCAGATTCATAAACAAGAAGGATCCCTGTCAAGAAATGATAAAAAGGAAATGAAACAGGATATTGTTGTTCCCCAAAGCTATTATCATGTTGCCGAAAGTTTTAATACAATTAGCGGATTAGTGACTACAGGAGCGGGCCAATGTACGGCGTTGGCTATGTCTGCGGCCAATGAGGATGGAAATTGCGTCTATGCCGTCGCCCACATTGATGCTGAGAATTCAATTTCTACCGTTGTAGACGGCATGCTTGAAGACATGGCTGCTCAGTTAAATGAATCTAACCTATCCGACCTAACAGTCAAGGCTTATATAGCCTCCGATGAAGGAGTTAGCGTGGATGGCACCCTGAGTGAAACTCCCAAAAATGTTATCCCCTATCTAAAGCAACAAGGAATAAACATTGTGTTCGCCGGTCGTGCCACTGATATTAGAATTGGTAGTGACTCAATTGATGATGACCATGTGAGAATTGGTCGGGGGGTTGGTCAGCTCCATAGTGAATGTGGGAAAAAGAATTTCGACGGCCTCACCAGACAAATTGAAGCGATGCCCCAGATGAAAGGAGGGCATGGTAACTGGGAAGATTTCGACGATCCCTCTGACTATTCGTATAGTGTGCATGATCCGATGGAAGGGATTATCAAAGCTGTGCTGGAAAGATGTCAGTTCCTAGAAAGCAGAGTGGGCGATAATGAGGAAAAAATACAGAAATTGACCACTCTAAAGGAGGTCATTACCAGTTGTGAAACCTGGTACAACAACTATGTATTTGGTAAATCGCTGGTGACATGGGCCACATAGGCTTGATGCTGATCTCCTAAGATCACGGTGGCTCAATAGCACTTGAATTAGATGATGCTTTATTGATAGTTGGGAATTACCTATGACAAATCGCCATCATAACTCAGTGCAGAAGCAACAGGCTCCTGCCCAAATATCTCCATTACCAAAACCTCGGTCTTTTTCTTCCGAGATGGCTCAGGGAAAAAATGAAATGGCACCCATGTCCAACTCGGGTGTGACTTCCTTTAGTTTTAGTAATCTTACAGTGGATACAGTTGCTGAGCCATCTTCATCACTGTATAACCGCTTGGTTCAAGCAAAACTAGAAATTGGTGATCCCAACGATAAATACGAACAAGAAGCTGACAATGTGGCCAAAGCTGTTGTAAAACAGATTGATCATTCCCCACAAGGTCAGGAACAACCTCCTACTAGTCAATCATCTTCATTAGCAGAGCCTCTGACGCATTCACCTGTGCAGCGTCAGAGTTCTATTCCAGTTGGACCAGTTAACCATGACTTTGAAAAGAATTTAAGTCAGGCCCGCAGTGGTGGTAGTCCCCTGACACCAAAGGTACAGCATCAGATGGAATCTACCATGGGGGCAGATTTTAGTCGAGTGAAGGTACACACCAATAGCCAGGCAAATCATCTCAGTCAATCGATTCAGGCAAAGGCGTTTACCACAGGTCAAGATGTTTTCTTTAAACAAGGAGAGTACAATCCTGGTAGCCGTAGTGGACAGGAACTGCTAGCCCATGAATTAACCCATGTGATGCAGCAAAATAGTAGCACTATTCGACGACGGCCCATTACGGCATCTGCTCAATCTATTATTCAAAGAGACCTTGAGATTCAGGATGTAGATACATCCTATACAGTGGATGAAGTCACAGAACTGTGGGGAATTGAAGACGAACACAAACCAGCCTTAAAAAGAATTTTACAAACGATCGAAAATAACCAGACCACATTTGCTACCTGGGATGACCTTGAACAGATGGTTGATTCTGTCGCAGGCGATCAACTTGTCCAGGGGATGGAAAGTCTAAAACAAGATGATTTATCGTGGACACCATCCGCAAAATTTGGTGGAGCAAAGTCGCTCAGAATGCAAAACGTATTTTACGGCTGGCTAGTGTATGAAAAGCTCTCGAAGAGTGACATTAGACGATATAAAGTCACTCAAAATCCAGGTGCGATGAACTGCTATGAAGCTGTACTCTATGGAGCCTACAGAGCAGGATTAGTCACTAAAGACTTTATTATTCGTGCTCTAAAAGTAACAGGTGTAGAGGATGTTTCTTTACCAGAGTGGGTGCAACGATATGAGATTGGCTATGGTAAGTTCGACAAAGCTGCAGCATTTTTAAAACAAATCCTCAAATCTCCTGCTGGCCAATGCGATCCTAAGCAAGCCCGTACAGGTCTACCCACTTTTCCTGACAATATTCCACGGGGCCATATTGTCCTATTTGGTACAGCTGGCCAGCATGTTGCGTTATCCACAGGCAATAAGATTGCTAACAGTCATGGTGAAGCCAAAGAACACTATGGTGACAAGGGTCATGAAATTCTTGAATTAGACAGCACAACCGACGGGGTAGAATCATCAACGGTAGAAGATGCTGTCGCTAGAAACTCAGCTTACCGTTCTTTTGTTTCTTGGGGACCACTACCATCTGTGTAATTATGGAACGAAGTGTATCGATAGTAATAATCGATCTAGAACCTAAGTAAAATAGACTTGTTGTGATATAAGAACCTGATAAGCTTGAAACCCTTGGCAAACAAAGATTCTATGTGATTTTGCGTTACGAAACCTGAATCCATTGATACGAAAGGGATTGAGCCATTTTGTCTATCTATTTCGCAACAGCTCTAATAAACAGTAACTTAGTTCAATTAGGGATAACGGATGGGCTGACCTTCGAAACCTTTATCGCTCAAAAACTGTTTCCTACCCTATGGAAAGGTGCTTGCATTGCGATAGGTAATTGCCTTTTAATCTGGGGAATCTATCTGGACATTGATTGAGGCACTGGAGGCTCATCTCATCTGTTGACCGCCATATTCACCTGATTTTTTTATTTAAAATCGTTCACCAAACTCAAATCTATTCTCAAAACGATTGGAGCGAGAACCTAACCTGCCTTGGCTAAGACCATTGAAAACGCCTTTGAGAAAATCTCTCTTAACGATATGGGCTTGGTTCACTAACTGTTGCTATTGCACCTTATCAGACTAAAACCGCCATATCCTTTTTAGCTTTTATTTTTATTTCGCTTTCGCTTTCTATCTCTATTTTTTTTCATCATCCTTTGTCTTCTTTTTTCGAGTTTATCTTTTTTCTTTTGAGCCTCTTCGTCAGTATGGTAAGCTTCATTTGGATGTTTGTGCCACTTCATTGATGACCAACTATCATTCGTCTGACCGACATCCTCACCTATTTTTAGGTCTACTGAGCCTTTGTATAATACATTGCCCACAAATCTATGGTGGCCGTCCTTGACTTCTACCGTTTCTACCTGACTTTCATTGTCGTCATCGACTGTATTCACCTTTCTAGCTGTAGTAATTCCTCCTAGGTTGTTAGGATTCTCTTCTAGCCATTTGATGGTTTCCATATTTAGGAAGCTTTGACCCGCTTCAACTTTATAATTTTTGTCTTCGCTGTCGTCCCTAATATAAATATAGTCAGGTGGATTGCTAAAGACCGCTCCATTTTCTTCCATCTCTCCTAACTGAGGTTTAGGTGATGTCAAAGCCATCTCTTTCCTTTGCAGCCGTTCGCCACTTTTCTGTATTCCACCAATCAAGGCATTGGCTCTTTGCTCTTTACTAGAGTTTGCGCCATATGTACCCTGTTTGAGAAACGTATTATTCGTTGTCGTTGCTTTTGTTTGAATTGGATGGTTGAGTTGAGCTAGTTGAGTATTGGGAGGATTTTCTACCTTACTTAAGTCGGTATGTAACGCTTGTGTCATTTTACCAGCCGTCCGGTCAGCTTCTTGTCCGTATTTCTTGTAAGCTTTTCCAAAGCTCAGCTTGGGCTGGATTACACTTACATCACCAAAATGAAAATTGGTTGATGTACCAATCGTTGGCTGCTTGGTACCACTAGTGCCATTTTTTGCCAGTGAGGGAGACTGAA
>JBCDJC010000194.1:0-9403 GCA_038748225.1 Cyanobacteria bacterium P01_H01_bin.26
CCGCTGCTAGCATGACGCCGCTGATACCGCCGATGACAAAGATGGCGATAAACCCAATGGCAAACAACATGGCGCTGGTGTAGGCGATCTTGCCGCGCCAGAGGGTGGCGGTCCAGCCAAAGACCTTGATCCCGGTAGGAACGGCAATGGCCATGGTGGTGATCATAAAGAACATCCGCAACCAGGGGGGGGTGCCGCTGGTAAACATGTGGTGCGCCCACACAATCAGCCCCAAAAAGCTAATTACCAGGCTGGAGTAGGCAATGGCCCGATAGCCAAAGATGGGTTTGCGGGCATGGACCGGCAGCACGTCGGAAATTGCCCCAAACAGCGGCAGCACAAAAATATACACCGCCGGGTGGGAGTAAAACCAAAACATGTGCTGATAGACCACCGGATCGCCGCCGCCCGTGGGGTTAAAAAACGCGGTCCCGGCCACCAGGTCAAACATCAGCAAAATCAGCGCCCCCGCCAGCACTGGCGTGCTGATCAAAATCAGCAGCGACGTGGCGATCATCGCCCAGCAAAATAGGGGCATCTTGAGCAGCGGCATGCTGGGCACCCGCATTTTTAAGATGGTGACGAGAAAATTTAACGCGCCCAAAATCGAGGCGGTCCCCCCAATCAGAATGCTGAGAATCCAAATACCCTGGCCCAGCATACCGGTGGAAAGACTCAGCGGTGGATAGGAAGTCCAACCGGCCTGGGGGGGCTCAAAGAAAAAGCTGGCCACCAGCATAATGCCGGAGGGGGGGATCATCCAGAATGCGATCGCATTAATTCGTGGAAAGGCCATATCCTTGGCCCCAATCATCAACGGGATCAGATAGTTTGCCAGCCCTGCCCCCGCCGGTACAATCCACAAAAACAGCATGATAGTGCCGTGGAGTGTGAGCACGCCGTTATAGGTCTCAGGGGTAATAAAATCCGGAGCAGGCGTTGCTAGCTCAGTCCGAATCACCGTCGCCAGTCCCCCCCCAATCAGATAGAACACAAACGACGTGACCAGATACTGAATACCAATCACCTTATGATCTGTACAAAAGGTAAAGTAATCAGTCCATTTGCGTTCGTTACCCAATGGTTGAGAAGACGATGAGGACTCAGGTGTTTTGATAGCCTCTGCTTGTGCCATACGAGTTGTAAAGGAAAGGGGAAAGGAAAAAGGAGAATCTAAGCTCAGAACGGTAGGTGGGCAGCTAGGGCATTAAAGCCATATCCACATGGGCCATATCCACATGGGAATGAGCCAGGGGGGCTAAATGCTCCGCTGCCATAGCAGGATGCAGGGAATCAACAAAATGGGCCAAATACTCAGCGTCGGTTTCATCCGGGATCTGGCTGGCTGCAGCGATAGCCGTCGACAGATCCGCTGGTCCCGCCGCAATGCGGCTTTGCTCCCATTCGTCGTACTCCTCAGCGGAATGGACGATCATCTGGGTGCGCATACCGCCGTGGTAAGAGCCACACAGCTCGGCACACACAACCGGGTAGGTACCCTCGCGGGTAGCCCTAAATACCAGCGACGTTTCCTTACCTGGGATCATGTCCTGTTTAATCCGAAATTCCGGTAGCCAAAAGGCATGGATCACATCCTGGGCCTTGAGGTTCAGCTTTACTAGCCGGTCGACCGGAACATGCACCTCACCATCAACGATGCCAGTGTTTGGATAGGTCATCACAAAGGCAAACTGCAGCCCCAGCACATCGATATCAAGCACGTCTTCAGCCTGACCTTCTGCGGGTCGGGGCTCCCCCAAACCAGAGGCAGCCACCAGCGAACCGGTCTCACCCTCCGATGGGGCATAGGCCAGCTGAATCGCCTTGGGAGACTGATTTCCCATCAGGTTTAATCCCCCCATCTGGCTGTAAATCTCAAAGCTATACACCGATAGACCCAACACAATAATGGCTGGGATCGCTGTCCAGACAATTTCAAGGGGAATATTCCCTTCAATATGAGGACCGTCGGTTTCATCCCCGTCTTTGCGGCGAAACCGAATAATGGCGACGATCAGGGCACCCTCAACAATGAGGAATAGCCCAGTGCCAATGGTCATCATCAGGTTAAACAGCTGGTCGACCTCACCCGCTTCAGTGGATGCGGCCACGGGCATCAGACCGTGGTTTTGGCCATACCAAAGGCTGACCAGTGTTACGACAATGCCAACCAGCATGGTGACAATAGAACTAGGAATACCGTTCACGGCTCAAACACTCTCCTGTGGGGTGGTCTGTTGTAAAAAACAGAATTAGCTAATAGTTGGTCAGGCAGAACGGGTCGAAAATCGCTCCTTATTCCATGGGCACAGGAAAATAGATTTGCAAGCGCCACAGCTACCTAAGATAAGGCATTCCTAGCGAGTCATTAACCCAGGCTACCAAGCTGTATCAATTCATAAACAATCAAGCGTAGCCAAGCCTTGGGTAATTTGAAGCAATCGTCGACGAAGTGGATAGAAAGATGGGAAAAGCCCTGCTAAGCCAACTCCAAGTTAGCGCCATCTCTATGGAAATGGCAGTCCTTATTCAATGGATTTAGGGTATTTAAGGATTTTCTTCAGGTTCTAGACCAAGGCCCTAAAGATCTATCAAAAGACTTACCAAACCAGGCATTTACTCTCTCGGGAAAACGGTAAACCCGGTATAAAAAGTCCCATTAACAAATGTAAGTAATTTTACAAATTACTTCAAACGAGAAGAAATAGTAAATGTATTTCATCAGAGGCAAAAAAACTCTCTAGGCTGTAGTTGGAGTAACCCCGCTATGGCCTCCCAGCTTCTTAAGAGATTTTTTAGGTTTATGGCTCATTCTTCGTTATCCGCTCTTCGTACAGACGTAGCCACAGGCTTTGATCCAGTCGTCTATCTGCGACGCTGGGTGTGGAAAATGGCCGTTGCTACTCTAATACTGATGGCAATTGGCAGTGCCACCCGCGTTATGAATGCCGGTCTAGCCTGTCCGGACTGGCCCCTGTGCTACGGCCAGCTAGTGCCCAGCCAGCAGATGAATCTGCAGGTGTTTCTAGAATGGTTTCACCGTCTGGATGCTTCCTTGATTGGTCTCATGGCCATTGGCCTGGTGGCGTTGGCTATCCGATGGCGAGCTGCCCTGGCAAACTGGGTCCCCTGGGCGGCGGGGTTGGTTCTTTTTTTAGTTGTTTTCCAGGGTGTTTTAGGTGGACTGACGGTTACGCAGATGCTGCGTTTTGATATTGTTACCGCCCACTTGGGTACCGCTCTGCTAGTGTTTTGTACGCTGTTGGCCATGGCGATGGGGCTACTGCCGTACCGGGCTAAGGGCACCGTTGGCAAGCTGCCGTGGCTAGGCGGTCTGGCCGTGGCCCTGGTCTATAGTCAAAGTTTGTTGGGTGGTTTGGTGGGATCCCGCTGGGCGGCGCATCAGTGCTTTGGTTTGGCCGAGCTGTGTAGCGTGGTCAATGCCCACCTGATCGGGGTGGTACCAGCCACCCTGGCGGTGGTGGTACTGGCGGTAGTTGCCTGGCGGACACCGGCCCTCGATGGCATGTTGCGATCGCAGGCTACCCTCGCCTTTGGCCTGCTGATTCTCCAACTGATTTTGGGTGTTGCCACATTCCGTCTACATCTTCAGGTTGAACCGCTGACCGTCTGCCACCAGGCCGTAGGGGCTGCGCTGTTGGGCACCCTGGTCTGTTTCACGGTGTTATCTATCAGAGACTGTTCCCTGCCTGAAGAGAATCTTAAATCTCCGGCAATGCCCTAAACAGCAAATCTCTCTCGCTATTCATCTTCGTACAGGCGTTCCATGGGGCGCCTCCCAACCCTTCACATTTTTCCTATGCAACCTTCTAATCTTGCGCCCACGATTCACCATGAGAACTTTGGTCAAGTTTGTCGCAGCTACTACAAACTCACCAAACCTCGCATTATCCCCCTATTGCTAATCGAAACGGCGGGCAGTATGTGGGTCGCGGCTCAAGGACGCCCGGATATCTTGCTGGTCATGATCACCATGCTGGGGGGAGCCCTGGCCGCCGCCTCAGCCCAGGTGATCAACTGTGTTTATGACCGGGATATTGACTATGACATGGAGCGCACCCGCGACCGGCCAATCCCGTCGGGCCGCATTCAGGTACGCGATGCGCTGATTTTTGCCGCTGTTCTAGCTCTGCTCTCCTTTGGTCTGCTAACCTGGTTTGCAAATCTGCTGAGTGCGGGGCTGGCCATGGCCGGTATTGTTGTTTACATCGGTGTGTACACCCACTGGCTCAAGCGCTCCTCACCGCAAAATATTGTCATCGGTGGTGCGGCTGGGGCCATTCCCCCCATGGTGGGCTGGGCCGCCGTTACCGGTCATATTGGCTGGGCCGCCTGGATCTTCTTTGCCATTGTATTCGTATGGACCCCGCCCCACTTTTGGGCCTTGGCCATGCTGATCAAAGATGACTATGCCAAGGTGGATGTGCCCATGCTGCCCGTGGTAGTCGGTAATGAAGAGACCGCCAATCAGATCTGGCTCTACACCTTACTGCTGGTCCCCGTCACCTTGCTGATGGTGTGCCCGACGGAAGCCTGTGGCTGGCTGTATGGTCTGTTGGCCCTGATGCTGGGTGGATTGTTTCTACGCAAGGCCTATGATTTGAAGCAGTGCCCCTGCGATCGCGACCTAGCCCGAGGTGTGTTCAAATACTCCATCTTTTACATGATGCTGTTGTCAGCCGCCATGGTGGTCGACAGCCTACCCGTCACCCGCCACAGCGTTCATGCCCTCCTCGGCACCGTTGGTTTGGGTTAGTCTCCCAACGTTGTTAGCCCATGTCGCTCCTGCTCAGACCAGGAAAGTTAGTTTTTTTAGCCATAAGGCACCCCACAGCCGAGTCTTTATTCATTCTAACGATGCTAGTCGCCAACTACCTAGGCTCGCGGTTGGCGACTACAATGTAGTGTGATTCGTAAGCCCCAGGATGCTTGGGGTGTCTACGTGAGGTTTAGGATGTCACAGCCCGCAGTTGTAATCAAAGGTCTGCAAAAACGCTATGGCGATGTCCAAGCGGTGAAGGATGTGTCCTTACAGATTGAGCCCGGAGAAATCTTTGGTTTACTCGGACCAAACGGTGCTGGCAAAACAACCACCATTCGCTGTTTATGCACCCTGACGCTGCCCGATGCCGGCAGCCTGGAGGTGATGGGGGTATCGGTTGTTTCTAACCCACGTCAGGTGCGGCAGCGGCTGGGCTATATCGCCCAAGAAGTGGCCCTAGATAAGGTTCTCACCGGTCGAGAGCTGTTAGAGCTACAGGCCGCGATTTATCACTTACCAGGCAAGCTAGCCAAGACACGCATTGACCAAATGATCGAGCTGTTGGAGCTAACCGACTGGGCCGACCAAAAGACCGGCACCTATTCCGGTGGTTTAAAGAAACGGCTGGACCTGGCAGCAGGGCTGCTGCATCAGCCCGATGTCCTCGTTTTAGACGAACCCACCGTAGGTTTAGATATCGAAAGCCGTTCAGCGGTTTGGCGATTTTTGCGACAGCTGCAAGCGGCGGGCACGACCATCCTCATTACCAGCCATTATCTAGAGGAAGTAGATGCCCTGGCAGGTCAGGTGGCGATTATTGACCAGGGTCAGGTGATCAGCTCAGGCACACCAACCGAACTCAAGGCCAATGTCGGCGGTGAACGCATCACCCTCAGAATTCGAGAGTTTACCCCCCTTGATGAGGCAGAACAAGCCAGCAAAATGTTACAGGGCTTGCCGGTGGTACAGGAGGTGATTGTCAACAGCGCCCAAGGAAATTCGCTGAATCTGGTGGTCGAGTCTGACTCCGAAGCACTAATGACCGTCCAAAAAGCGCTTAAGGAAGCGGGCCTGCCGACATTTGGCATTGCCCAATCCCAACCCAGCCTGGACGATGTGTACCTGGCCGCCACGGGACGCACCATCATGGATGCGGAAGTGGCAGCCGCCAGTAAGCGGGATATGAAAAAGGAAATGAAGCGGCAGAATATGAAACGGTAAGCTCCTCGAAAAGCAATAACCTCAAACTGAGGAAGGATTCTGATGACTGCCATTAGCTTAGATCTAAGGCCTTTAACCCAAAGACTCACCCACCAGCAGTTTTATGAGTTATGCATGGCCAATAAAGATGTTGCTATGGAGCGGAGTCCCACAGGAACGCTGATTATTATGTCTCCAGTAGGTGGCGAAAGCGGTGGGAAAGAAGCAGATTACATTGCTGATTTAGTCATTTGGAATCGTCGGACAAAGCTAGGTAAAGTGTTTAGCTCTTCAACTGTTTTCAAATTACCGAACGGAGGGGATCGTTCACCAGATGCGGCCTGGGTAACGTTAGAGCGCTGGAACGGGCTCACCCGAGAACAACAGAAAAAATTCCCGCCCCTGTGCCCTGATTTTGTCATTGAACTGCGCTCTGAAAGCGATCGGTTGAAGCCTCTCCAGGACAAGATGCAGGAATATTTAGAGAGCGGGCTCCGTCTGGGCTGGCTGATCAATCCCCAGGATAAGATGGTTGAAATTTACCGAACAGGTCAGGATGCAGAGACGGTCCGTTTTCCTGCTGTTGTTTCAGGGGAGGATGTGCTACCTGAATTTGTTCTGGATATTAATTAAGCTTTAAACTAGGGATTGAGTACAAACGTCAGTGACTAGAGAGCAGTTCTTTCAATATTGATTTCTTCTCGGTTGATTATCAACTATTAAGGCCTATGAGCGGTTCCACCATTCAAAACAATCAGCTGCAGCAGTGGAAGGATGATGCGATCGCATCCCCTGGTTTCAGCGAATTCGTTCAAGAAACCCTGGCCCTCACCAAGCGGTTATTTATCCAACTGCAGCGCCGTCCCTCCACCCTGGCCGCTGGTATTGTCCAGCCCCTCATGTGGCTGATCCTCTTTGGTGCTTTGTTCCAAAACGTGCCCCAGGGACTGTTTGGCGATAGCGTTAACTACGGCCAGTTTATTGGCGCGGGCATCATTGTTTTTACAGCTTTTGGCGGCGCATTAAATGCCGGTTTGCCAGTGATGTTTGACCGGGAGTTTGGGTTCTTAAACCGCCTGCTGGTGGCTCCCCTGGTTTCCCGATTTTCCATTGTCATTGCCTCGGCCCTATTTATCGCCGCCATGAGTCTGGTGCAGACCGCTGCGATTGTCATTCTGAGTGCTTTTCTCGGAGCGGGGTTACCCAGCATCGCCGGTCTAGGTCTGATGACGGCCATTATCCTGATGCTGGTGCTGGGTGTGACCGCCTTTAGTTTGGGACTGGCCTTTGCCCTCCCCGGTCACATTGAGCTAATTGCCGTCATCTTTGTCACCAACCTACCGCTGCTATTCGCCAGCACTGCCCTGGTACCCCTGTCCTTTATGCCCCGCTGGCTAGGTACCATCGCTAGCTTAAATCCCCTTAGCTACGCCATTGAGCCGATCCGCTACCTGTACCTACACAGCGATTGGAACTTTAGCAACATCGTCATGCAGGCCCCCTGGGGTGATATTTCCATGGGCATGTCGTTGCTTTTATTAGTCGGTTTTTGTGGTGGCGCCCTGGCCCTTACCTATCCCCTAATCAATCGCCGCATTGCTTAATAACCCCGTGATTCTGGATGTTCTAGATCTGCTGGGTGTGGCTGTCTTTGCGGTCAGTGGGGCCTTGGCTGCCGGGCGCAAACATCTAGATTTGTTAGGTGTCGTAGTGATTGCCCTCGTGACCGCCATCGGCGGTGGCACCCTAAGGGATATTTTGCTGGACCGGCATCCGGTTTTTTGGATTGAGCACCCCAGCTATTTAGTCGTCATTTTGAGCGCGGCCCTGGCAACGGTGATCTATGCCAAATTTTTTAAGCCGCCCCACAGGGCACTGCTGGTGGCAGATGCCCTGGGGCTAGCGCTATTTTCCATCAGTGGCGCACAGATTGCAGAACGGATTCAGCTCAGTGCCCTTTTGATTGTGGTGATGGGAACCATGACCGGCACCGCCGGTGGCCTGCTGCGGGATGTGCTGCTGGCTGATATCCCGGTCATCTTTACCCGCAGTCGTATCTACGCAACCGCCGCCATTGTGGGTATTTTGGTATACCTGATTTTGCAAGCGGTGGGGGTCTTGCAATCATGGTCCGCCATCCTAGGGATGGTAGCCATAGCAGGTCTGAGATTAGCCGCTATCATTTGGGGACTAACGCTGCCGATTTTTAAGCTCTCAGATGAGCCTTCAAACTTCAGCTGAAACAGCAATGGTCGGCTCAAGTTTCCAGCTAGTTTCCAAACGCTTTTTATTCACCGTTAAGGCCCAACCAATTCAAAAAATTGGCCACGATCGCCTTAATCACAGATGGAATTGCTAGACTGTGGACAGTTCTGAACGATAGCAGTACATCAGCTTACAGCACCCCTTACCATGGCAAGCATTCTGAAAAGCACATTGGCGTCTGTGACCGGCTTAGGCGTACTCCTGGGTCTTACCGCCGTTCCTGCCCTGGCCCAGTCCAACGCTGGCTTTGAGGATCTAAGCGGCGACGCTAGCAATAATGAAGTTTTTAGCGGCAGCGGTTTGAGCCTCACCGACTTGATGAGCAACACCCGGCGAGCCGATGGGCTCAGTTCTGATGAGTTTGTGCGCCAGAGCGATGAGAATATCGGTGAGGCTGCTACGGATTTTCGCCTGCGCCAGCAGGAAGCCCTTGAAGCTGGCCAGGGTGCCGCTGTCGAAACACCAGAATTTGAAGAGCAGCTGTAGCAGCAATCGCATAGGGTCGATTGGGATAGCCCTGCTGGACTTTGCAGTTATGACCTAACATGATTGAATCGGCGAAAGAGTCGCGTCGATTTACCCTGTTAAAGGCATCCTAAGGCAATGACCGCAACTGTCCCCACCCTATCAAGCCAGTACGATCCATCCCAAACCGAGTCTAAGTGGCAGTCCGCTTGGGAAGACAATGCTGTCTTTAAGGCCGATCCCGATCGGGGTGGGGAACCGTTTTGTGTGGTGATTCCACCGCCCAATGTCACCGGTAGCCTCCACATGGGGCACGCCTTTGAAAATGCGCTCATTGACACCCTAGTGCGCTACCAGCGGATGAACGGTCGCAATACCCTGTGGCTGCCTGGGACTGACCATGCCAGTATCGCCGTCAGTGCAATTTTAGATCGGGAGCTGCGATCGCAAAATAAAACCCGCCAGGATATTAGTCGGGACGACTACCTTAACCGCGCCTGGCAATGGAAAGAAGAATCCGGCAGCACCATTGTCAATCAGCTCCGTAAGCTAGGCGTATCGGTAGATTGGACCCGTGAGCGTTTCACCATGGATGCGGGGCTGTCAAAAGCCGTCCTCAAAGCCTTTACCCAGCTCTACGAAGAAAAGCTGATTTATCGTGGCAACTACATGGTCAACTGGTGCCCCGCC
>JBCDJC010000195.1:0-9257 GCA_038748225.1 Cyanobacteria bacterium P01_H01_bin.26
GTTTGCTAAATGGCCCACTTTTCGTAGTAGACCCGGTATGATGCATGTCATAGCTATTCAGGTTGGTTTGTCTGTTAACAAAACCTTAGAGCCTGAATAGCTTTTCTGTCTATTTCTCTCGCTTTTCTGTCCGGACTATTGTTAAAGTCTTCCAGCAATTGTCAAATGACAGGCTGTCAGACTCTAGGGTCAGGCTAAAACAGTATGGTAGGTTTGAGCCTGTAAATGTCGGGAGGTTAAACCAGGTGAAACGTCTACGGTTCGCTGTTCTTTGTCTGGCCACAGCCATTCTCTTTATTGCTTGTAACGTCGCTGAGCCAGAGTCTGTACCTCAGCCCGAAGATTTACCTGGGCCAACGACAGCCGTTAGTGAATCTCACCATGGATCTGTCGCTACCCTACTAGCAGGCTTACCCCCCGCTCAGGTTGATCTGTCTGGTTTTCCAGTCATGGTTGAGAATTGCGATAGCACCCTTACATTCCCCCAACCTCCCCAGCGGGCCATCGGTCTATGGCAGCCCCCCAACGAAATGCTGCTGGCCCTGGGGGTACAGGATCAGCTCATCGGCCTGGCAGGCAACTACACCGAACTCCCACCCGCCCTGGGAGCCGACTCGATTCCCTCCTTGGGCACTGGTATGCGCTGGCCATCGCGAGAGGTCATGCTAACCCAGAACGCTGACCTGATCGTTTCAGAAGGGCTAGATGGATTTGCCTTTGACCCGGCCCAGGGCTATGCCACCGCCGCCGAACTTACCCAGGCAGGGGCACAGGTTGTTTCCACAGGCTCAAGCTGTAATCCTGGCGAGGCGTTGACCCGAGGCATTGACGTTGTTTACAGCGATCTCCAGATGCTGGCTAAAATCTTTGGTGTGTCAGAGCGGGGAGATACTTTGGTTGAAAAGCTGCAGCAGCGCCAGACCGAGATTCTGCAAAAAGTTGAGGGACTGCCGAGAGTACCCACAATCTTTTATAACGGTGGAGAAGGTCCATTAAATGTTCTAACCGCAGGCGTTTGGGGAGATGCCATCGACCAGGCGAGGGGCGATTCTGTTTTTGATGATGATATCTTTCAAGTAGGTCTTGAAGATTTTGCCAATTCAAACGCCGAAGTCATTTTGATGGGCACCTACCCCGGTCAGGATGCCGATACCCTTAAAAGTTTTTTGACCAGGACGTTTCCCAATTTGCCTGCTGTGCAAAACGGTCGTCTCTATCCGATTCCCACGATTGAGACTGAGGCTAGCATTCGAATTATGGACGGTCTAGAAAAAATTGCTCAAGCCATTCATCCAGAAGCGTTTGAGTAGTATGCCCAAACGTGTTTTAACGCCCTTTAGGATGTGGTTGGGAGGGTTAGCGATCGCAACGCTGCTAACCATTATTGTTGCCGTTTCCGTTGGCGCAGTCCCTGTACCCTTTGTTCAAGTCGTGCAAATTGTACTAGCCCATCTGCTACCCGGCACCATCACCCCCACATGGACGCCCGCCGCCGATCAAATTGTTTGGGTCTTTCGACTACCCAGAGCGCTACTGGCCGTCATTGTTGGAGCAGCCCTCTCGGTCAGCGGCACCACACTCCAGGCCATTGCCCGTAACCCCCTGGCCGACCCGTTTGTATTTGGCGTGTCCTATGGTGCAACGGTGGGAGCCGTTTTGGTATTAACCCTGGGAGCACGGCCCTTTGGTGAGTTCTCTCTTACCATTGCCGCATTTCTAGGGGCCTTAGCAGCAATGATTTTGGTTTATCTGTTTGCTCAGCAGCAGGGCCGCATTACTCCACTGAGGCTGATTTTAGCCGGTGTGGCCCTGAGCTATACCCTTTCAGCCATTACCAGCTACCTGGTCCTACGGGCCAGCCAGCGGGCCAATAACCAGGTGGGTCTAGTACTGTCGTGGCTAGCGGGCAGCTTTGGCCGAGCCCGCTGGGAACATCTGGGACTGCCGGCTGTTATTGTTATTTTACTAACCGTTTATCTGATATTTCAGGCGCGTCAGCTAAATGTGTTGCTGATGGGCGATGAGCGTGCTGTTGGGCTGGGCATTAAGATTGAATGGTTCCGCATTCAGATGTTTGTTGTCACTTCGCTGATGGTAGGTGCAGTGGTTGCTGTCAGCGGTGCCATTGGATTCGTGGGGCTCATGGTCCCCCATATTGTGCGGCTTGGTGTGGGTAGCGATCATCGTCAGGTACTGCCGTTGGCGGCCCTGGGCGGTGGGCTATTTATGGTGGTGGTTGACCTGATTGGGCGGACGATCATTGCTCCGGAAGAGCTGCCTGTCGGCATTGTCACCGCTGCTTTTGGTGGACCCTTTTTTCTGTGGTTGTTACGCAGACCGGTGGGAGAGTAGTGTTTTATTAGTGAGAGGCTGAATGACTAGCATTACGGTTTGGGTTTTAGCGGAAGACAATAATGTTTGCCTTATGTCAATCATATATTTCCTTTCCGTTGCCAGCTCTTGTTAGCCATGTTCGGAGAATGAACGTATTTGTTCTTCTGAGCGAGGCCATATATAGGCTGAGCGCTGTTTATGCCAGCCTAGTTTTTCATAAAAGCTGCTTTTCCCTGGTGCGGCTGTCAACATCGTAGTGAGAAAAGGCTTGAGGTCGTTTTCAAGTTCACCAAGGATTTTAGAGCCAATCCCATTCCTTTGATACTTGGGCAATACAGCCAAATCAACTATCCATCCATAGTAATATCCATCGTCAACTGTTCTACCTACACCAACCAATTCATCACTGATATAAGCAAAGCGTTTAAAGGAGCTTCTTTCGAATGAAAGTTTAACTTGTTCCGAAAGCCTTTCTCCCCATCCGACAGCTTTGAATATATCGGACACTTCCTTCCAGTTTATAGTTTCTATTGAAGTTGTATACCTGACATTCATGTCACTACTTTTTGATAGCTAACGTTCAGGAGCACCGGGCGGGCAGTTAGCGTTGATGAGCGCAGCGAACGCGCGATCTGATTCCCGCTCCGGTGCATCCGTTTGTTATGTGACATTATCATGTAATCGTTTGAAGTACACCAGTTCCGGATCGCCTTCGTCAAGGTTCTCGATGAAGCCACTTCGATCAAATTCCAGCGTTGCCAGCAGCTGCTGCATCGGGAAGTTTGATTGATTCGTCGATGTGAACAGTTTGGGTGTACGGCATTGGTCAATCAAATGATGGATCAACGCAGAACCGATTCCTTGACGCCGGAATTGCGGATGGACATAGAGCATTTCGATCCAACCGTTGTCATAGAACTTGTAGTTCAGAACAGCATAGGCCACGACATTCGCGTCGATGACGGCGACGTAACACGCGGACGAGTTGATTTGGTCGTGAATGAACTCGACACGTGCAGATTCGAATGCCACGACATGATCGAATGCGACAATCGCATCCGCATCCGTGATTGTGGCAATTCGCAATTCCATGGGAGTGTCGTATGCCTCATAACGGTGAAGTTGTGCGGCGGTAGATAAGCTTGAACGTTTACAGATAACCTTTATCTCGTCCGCACCGACGCAGTGTTAGCTGGCTACTCATTAAACTAGCAGTAATTGAGCGTGTATTTTACAGCCGGAAATCCTTGTAAACATTGGATTGTTGTTGAAAATTTATATTGCCGGAGCAATATGATTATTATCGGTATACAGAGGTTGCCAAACTCAGTTTCTTGATGCTGATTTTGATCCGTCTTTACCGCTTTAAGTAGCGTAGATCGAGATCGCGCACCATCGTGTGACCGCCAAATACAGGAAACCGGGCTACTAGAAACTACGGTTCTGTTTCACCGCCTCTAAGGAACTAGCACCATGGAATGAGCGCCGCGAGTCACAGGCACCGAGTAGCGGGTCTGCACCAACATCGGTTGCGGATCAAGCGGATCGGCGGCAATGCGCCAGAAGTCAATCGAGCCGCCCTGAATGCGATCGTCAAAATGGTCGTAGTTCACCACCGCAACATATTGGCTAGAGGCATCAAAGGTTGCTGCTTCCGGCAAAATACCGTCGTAGGGATAATCCGCAACATGTCTGAGTTGCCCCGTTTCAGGATCGAGGGTGATGAGGCTTAGAGAGGAGAACCAGGTGATGCGATCGTCGTCATAGGGTAAATAGCTCCGTTCCAAATTCGTCGTGACCACAAATTGACCATTGGGACTAATCGCGAGGCCTTCTGGACTTACCCCCGTCATCGATCTCGATACCAGTGCATGACGAGGTGACCCATCGGCTTGAGTTCCGGCCTCTAGGCGAATGCTGACAAGACTTCCCCTGGGGGCTTCGCTCCATCGTCCCTCGACATCGGCTCCCCAGTAGAGGGCGTTGGTAAGGAGATAGCGACCGTCTGGAGTGAATCGAGCCATGTAAGGCGCTTTTTCGGCCTGCACGACATTCCCCCAAGCTTGCAGTTCCCAGCCATTTCCTTGAGGTGTGACTTGCACAAACGATACTTCTGCCGCAGATTCATTGACCAGAGCGAGAATATTCTGACTCGGGTGCCATTCAGCATGAATAATGCGTTCCTCTAGTGAAACGTTGGGGACAGTGGGATAAACGGGGTCTCCGATTTGACCATTGCTGAACGGGATAATTGCTAAGGGAGTTTCGCTACCAGCCCCAGCAGGATGGAACGACACAGCGATCAGCGAACCATCCGAGTTGATGCTGATTGAATCAGGGCGCTCCGCAAGCACCACATCCTGGACTAACGTTGGCCTAGTAGGATCAGCTAAATCAAATACCTGAAGGCGATCGCCGTGGCTGAGATCACCAAACACCTGCGCCTCATCAGCTCCTTCAGGACGCTGACTCCAGGTTTCGATCACAAGGGCGTAGCGTCCATCGGGAGTGGCTGTAACCGCAACCGGAGGGCCAGCCACCGAATTACTGGCCTCGACCTCATAGGCTTGCAGATCTCTAACATGTTCCCCTAATGGAATGACGCTGAGCGCATCGCGACCTTCACGAGGGCCTAGAAAACCGTTCACATAGGCCGATGCCAACATGTCGGCATCTGAAATTGAAACCAGATAGCGTCCCTGAAAGTCCATCGGTGCAGCCCGATCTTGAGCTTGACTTGGGGCAACGGTAGGCATCCAAAGCAGGCCGACCATTAGGGAACGGACGAACGTTTTCAGCATTTAGTTTAGTGTTGTGCGTAAAAGACTAAAACCACGATAAAAAGACCGAGTATAATTTGTCCAATAGATTTTTAACTCATTTTTAATAGGTTCAGACTATTAGTACTCTTAACCCATCCTCTTCAATTGAACTGAGGCATTTACGCTATTTCGTGGCGGTTGCACAAACCCTGCATTTTGGTCGAGCAGCTGAGCAGTTAGGAATTACCCAACCGGTCTTGAGTGATCAAATCCGTCGACTCGAAACGCTGCTCGGCTTACAACTGTTGCATCGCACTAAACGGGTTGTGCAGTTGACTGAGCCAGGACGCATTTTTTTAACCGATGCCTTACAGGTTCTATCTCAAACAGAAACAGCCATTGCCACTGTGCAACGGGCAGCACAAGGCAAGTTAGGTCAGCTAAAGATTGGCTACACCGGCCCCGCGCTATATACCGTCTTGCCTGAGATTTTGCAGCGATTTCGCGATCGCTACCCCGAAGTCGAGCTTTCCCTACACGAATATTGCACCCCTGACCAAGAAGCGGCTCTCCTGGCAGGTGAGCTACAGTTGGGATTCCTGCATCCACCGATCAATTCCCTGCTACAACAGCAGGAAGTGCTTTGTGAGCCGATGGTGGTCGCCTTGCCAGCAAAGAATCCGTTGGTAAACCAAGCGAATCTATCCATTAAAGATTTGGCGCAAGAGTCGTTTATTCTTTTTCCGCAAATTGTTGGCCCAAATCTCTATAGCCAAATTATGATGCTTTGCACCAAGGCGGGATTCAGTCCTAAGGTGGTACAGGAAGTTACCCCGCAGCCAACCATGATCGGCTTAGTGGCTGCCGGAATTGGCGTTGCCTTCGTTTCAGCATCTTTGCAGAGCATCAGCCGCCCCGGAGTTGTTTACCGAGCGCTGCAGGAAGAGACTCCTCTGCTCAGGCTGGCGATCGCCTGGAAACAACCCTTACGACAAACGCCAACCACAGCCCAAGCTTTGGAGTCTGATCTGACAGCAGCAGCACCATTAATCAATAATTTCTTGCAGGTAGCCGGTGACTGGGTTCAGTCACACTGATGATAGTGATGAATTCTCAGCCGATAATCTCCGCATTTAGTTTGATTTGCTGATAGTGACCGATGATCGATTCAGCCATGCTGTAATCCAAGAATAGGGCCAGCTAACGGTGAAGTGCAGCGGAGGTCGTAAATGCGCACTCAGAACAGAAGGTTTCCATCCGTCCGCTATCACGTAATGTTAGCTTGCAGTAAGAATTTCAAGACCTGCTTTTATTCATTCCCCATAGCCTGCTTCAGAAAATCGACAAAGACTCGAACTTTGGCCGGCACGTAAGCACGAGACGGATAGACTAACCAAGCGGCGGTGTTAAAGTCTGTGGCCGTTACCTCATAGTCTGGAAACACGTTAACGAGGATGCCTGCTTGTCGATCAGCATCCACTAACCAATTGGGCAATAGAGCTACCCCCATTCCTGCGATCGCACATTGTTGCAGAGCGATCGCGTTGGATATTATGGCTTTTCCAGCGACAGGGACTTCACTAAGTTGGCCTTGCTTATCCTTAAACAGCCATCGCGTTCGGAACCCTGCCAGGGGAAACAGTAAACAGTTGTGGTGAGCTAAATCTTGCGGATGCTGAAGCCGTCCCGCCCGCTTGAGATATGCCGGACTGGCACAGACCACATAATGAGTTGGCATCAGCCGCTGGGCCATCAGAGTAGAATCCGCCAGAATGCCTAGACGCACGGCTACATCAATGCGCTCTGCTAACAGATCGACCACTGCATCCGTCAGGAGTAAGTCAACCGTAAGATCAGAGTATCGAGCCTGAAATTTTGGCAGTAAAGGCACAATGCAGTGTTGCCCAAAGGAAACAGAGGCCGTCACACGAAGAGTCCCTTTCGGTTGTCTAGACACATCGGTAGTGACGTCAATCGCCTGCTGCAACTCCTCCAGCAGCGGTTCCATACGTTCGAAGTAGGTAGTGCCTGCTTCGGTGGGAGAAAGTTGTCGGGTCGTGCGTTGGAAGAGACGCACCCCTAATTCTGACTCTAGACCGGAAATTGCCCGTGAAACAGAGGAAGGATCGACGTTGCGATCGCGAGCTACCGCGGCAAAACTACCCTGTTTCATTACTTCCACAAAGAGCCGTAAAACCGAGATATCCATCAGCTTATGTGCAATGACCTCTCTGGATCTGGTTTGCGAGAGTATTGTCTCCAAAGCATGGCATATTCATGCAGAAAATGCACGAGTGTTGTTCATGATTTAGTCTTTATTGTTGGCTTTGCAGTGAATAAAGTAAGGCCATGGTTCCAAGAGAGCCCTAACCAGCCTATTCATTTAGAGGAAAAAAATCATGACCCGAGTTGCCCTACTAGGTACGGGGGCTATGGGCTCTCGCCTGGCCCAAAATCTGCTCCAGGCTCAGTACGAGTTAATTGTATACAACCGTACTGCTGATAGGGTTAACCCTTTGATCTCACAGGGGGCAGTCTATGCTGCAACTCCTAAAGCGGCTGCCGAACAGGCCGACATTGTGATTGGCATGGTCACCGACAATGAAAGTTCTAGCGCTGTTTGGCTTGATCCTGATGCTGGAGCGGTGCTGGGATTGCGCGAAGGGAGCATTGCTATTGAGTCCAGCACCTTGACGGTAGATTACACTTGCGAGTTGGCAGCCACGCTTACCAAACAAAATGTGGCTTTTCTTGATGCTCCTGTGGTGGGTTCTCGACCCCAGGCTGAAGCTAAAAGACTGATCTATCTGGTTGGGGGAGAGGCTGAAACCCTGGACCAGGTACGGATGGTTTTGTCGTCCGCAGGGGCTGGAGCTATTTATCTCGTGGGCGAAATCGGCCAAGGTATGGCAATGAAGCTGGCGGTCAATGCTTTATTTGGTATTCAGGTCGCCGCAGTCGCAGAAGTCATCGGTATGCTGACTAAAAGAGGCATTCCTGAACACCAGGCGATGGCCTTACTGGGAGAGCTACCAATTCTCAGTCCTGCGGCCAAGTTGGCTGGCAATTTAATGTTGACCGGCAATCATGCCCCATTGTTTCCAATTGAACTGGTTGAGAAAGACTTTCGGTATGCGATCGCAACAGCCCAAACCTGTGGGGCAGAAATACCAATATCGGCTGCACTACGCGATATTTATCAAAGAGCGATCGCGGCTGGATATGGCAATACCAACATTACAGGCATAATTCAGCTTTTCAACTAAGTTTCTCCATTGCGTGAAATCAGCTCAAGACCATCAATGTCTGCGATAACGACATCGCGCAGTGAGAGGCTAGCTAACGATCAATTAGAGGGAAACTTTCCACCTATCTACCTTATGTGGATGATTAGAGGGAAACATTTCTGCCTAAGATCCCAGGTGATTAGGTGGAAATACGTCAGCCTAATCGCTCTGTGCAGGTGATTAGATAGAAGACTGCAGTATATTTATTCCTTCTGCATTAGATCTGAGCTATTCAAGATTTATTTATTATTCGAACGCTTGTCAGGTAAACATACCGACAGCACTACATTTCCACACCATTTTTGCCTGCTTGACGAAACCCCAACGCTTGTTTTACAGTTGCTCAATGCTGCTTGCAAGGGCGTTGCCTGCAATGTTCCAACAAGCGGCTGTTCTACTAGAACCTAATTACTTGGCACCGTCGGCAGGTGCTGGACACACCTAACCGACGGCTAACCCACGGATTATCGGTCAATCCACGGGATGGGGTCATTATGCCTCAGCCCCTGCGTTTGCGAAACTACGTGAGGGGCTGGGGAGTTAGGTTCTGGTCACCCAAACCCATACGTCTGGAGACCAGAACCATGTTTCAAGACCCAACATCGGGCGCAAATGCGCCCACCGATTCGGCTGACTGCCTACCCGAATACGCCTATGAGTCCGGACGGCTGATGCTGTTTGGCACCCTGGGGTTTGTGCAGATGTCTATCAAAGAACTGCACAAAGCCAACTACGCTGAACCCAACGACTGGAGTCGTCTGCTGCCCACCGGACAGCCGAATGAGGTGATGTCGATTTTGACTAGGCGGGTCAGGGTCGATTAGAGTCAGGTGCGATCGCATTCTTTGGGGTGCGATCGCGCCTGACTCCGACA
>JBCDJC010000196.1:0-9247 GCA_038748225.1 Cyanobacteria bacterium P01_H01_bin.26
CGCCTCATCGTAGTCATACCGTTCAGCCCTAAGTTGTCCCATGCCTCGAAAGCTCTCACTTAGGCCTTTGATGTCATCAGCATCTCTAGAGAGTACTTGGGCATACTCATAGTCATTGAGCGCTTCATCGTCTTTACCCTGACGTCTTTTGATGTCAGCTATTTTTCTCAACGTCTCTGCTTCGCCAACGCTATCTTCAGCTGCTTTAGCAATGTCTACGGCTTGTGCATAATGGCTCAAAGCCGCTTCTGTATCACCTTGAAAGTCATATACATCCCCCATATAGCTAAGAATCTGACCTTCTCCCAGGCGATCTTTTATAGCTACAGCTATATCCAAACTCTCTTGGTGGTTTTCTAAGGCAATATCTGGTTTACCAGTTGCTAGACGCACTCGCCCCAGATTCATTAGTGCCTGGCTCTCTCCTAGCTTATCCTTGGTTTCACGGGTAATGGCTAAATGTTGTTCATGAAATGCCAGGGCTTCGGAATATTTACCCTGGTTATAAATTACCTCACCTTTATTCCCCAGTGCTTGCCCTTCTCCGCGTCTGTCTTGAATCTCACGAGCGATATTTAAATGTCGTTCATGAAACGCTATGGCTTGAGGATATTGTCCAAGAATATTGTGAACTTCACCCAGGTTCCCATGAACATAGCTTTCTCCTCGTTTGTTTTGAGTCTCTTGAGTTTTTTCTAAACCCTCATTGAGAAAACGAATAGATGTTTGTAAACCACCCAGTTCATAAAAAGTATTTCTAAACCGCTGGATACCCAATGAACCAATGGAAAATCGAATAGCTTCTTGAGCCCGTTCTCTCTGGTCAACAGCAAAGTCAAGGGCGCTGTTTGTCGTTTCTAGCTTATCTTCCTGTTCAATGCGCTGCTGCTCTAGTTCATCAACGCTTTGTTGCAATGCACCTAAATTAGACTGAGCGCCTGTTAATTGGTCCTGTACCGAGCCTAATGCAGTATTTTTAGCCGTCAGTTCTTGATTGAGGCCTGCTACCTGTCCGCGAATTGTTTCAGCCTGTTGTTTTGCTGTAGCCGCATCCGCTGTTGCTGCTTTTGCTTGTTCAACAGCGTTCTCATTGGCTACGGTCAGCTCGTCATTTGCGTCTAGCAAATCGTCATTGTTTTCCAGAAGATCCGTATTTTTTTGCTCTAGTCTGTTGAGTGACTTTTGAGCTGTTAACAGTTCTATTTCTGACTCCTGGGCTGTTTCCCTAGCTTTGCGGGCTTCTTCTCCCTGGGCCAGGGCGCGATTACCTGACCAAAATGCACCCGCCAGGGCCATACTGACCAATCCCAAACCTATCCCCGTGGTCCAGCGGGTGCGTTGATTGACGCGCTTTAGTTCTGCTTTGGCGGCGTCTAGTTCATCATCGGCGCGCTGAATTGCTTGGTTTTTGGTCGCCAGCAGCTGATTTTTTTGTAGCACGGTGGCTTGCATGGTGGCTAACTCCGTACGCAATCCCAGCTTCTGACTTTCCACCAAATAGTCATAGTCCTGCTTGCCCAGGCTGCGAGAATCCGCCCAGTCCAGCGCAGCTGTCAGTTCTTCTCCCTGCAGTAGCAGACTATCTTGGGGGTCTGCTATCCAGGCATTTAGCTTCTCCCCATAGGGTCGAATGCTGGTTAAAGAATTGTGTATCCAATCTTGGGTGAAGACTTCTCGGTAAATGGGGTTGTAGACCTGCAGCGTACTACTGCGCTCGATGACTAAACCTGTCAGCCGCAGGGCCATTTGTTTAGGGCTACCATCTTGGGCAATCTGTCCCTGCTGCACAATTTCCCGATACAGACTCAGCAGCTGTCCTGCCCGTGCGTTATTTCGCAGCCGATCTCGAATTGTTTTCAGGTGGGGTGGCTCGTCCTGCATTTCCCAGTTGTCAATAATGTGGCTATGCACCACCTGGGCCACCAGTTCATCCGCCTTGGTCTGGCCCGGTTGTCGTTCTATCGCCTGCCTCACTAGCTGACAGACCTTCTGGGTCAAAAAAGGCTGCCCCCCGGTCCAATGCAGCACCGCCTGCAGCACCGCCTCTGGATCGCTCAATGCCGCCAACCCTGGCAACAGCGGCGCGGCCTCATCGAACTCAAAGCCGGTTAGCTGAACCGCCCGACCAATGTTAAACGGTGTCCGCTCTTTGGCCCGAATCAGATCGGTGGGTGTCGCCACCCCTAAAAGGGCAAAGGTCAAACGGTTAAAGTCAGGATTGTCAGCTCGGTTGTTGTAGCACTCGCGAATCACCGCAAAGAAATCATCCGCGTCAAATTCTAGGCTCAGCACACTGTCGATTTCATCTAAGAAAATGACAATGGGCTGAGCGATCTTCTGCAACAGCACGTTGCTCAGGAATTTACCAAACCGACGCACGGGCGGCAGATTATGATTTACCTCCCACCAGTCATCAAGATCAAAGCTGGGATCAATGCGGTCGATCTGCAACCGATCCACCAGGCTATCGATTACCCCAAAGTACCACTCTGCCGGTTCGATAGTCGTGGTCCCCAAACCGCTTACATCCAACGACGCACAGACCACACCCTCCAGCTGTAATCGCTCGGATGTACGCACCCGCAGGCTAGACTTACCCATTTGCCGAGAGTTCAGCACATAGCAAAATTCCCCAGCCTTTAGCGCTTGGTAAAACTCCGCATCCGCTGCTCGCTCAACGTAGGTTGCTGCATCTGGGGGCAGGCTGCCACCCACTTGGTACCGATACTCAGCCATAATCTTTCTGGGATGTGTGCATATAAATCAATGCCGTTGCTGATTTTGAGGATAAATCAATCTGTACGAATCGCAACTTGTCTGGACATTTCAAATAAAATCCTCCTGGGGATCGGCAACGCAGATAAATTTACAACCGAGATTGAAAATATTGTCGATATAGCCCGCACAGGGGCACAACCGAGTTACCGTCATATTTCACCAGGCCCATGCTGTGTAGCTTAAACGCCTCCGTCGAGCCAATCTGCACCGGACGATAGTTGGGAATCACTTGCTTAAAGGCACTGAGCAAATCCTCGTCAGCCTCTAGATTGAGCAGATGCCGCCGTAGATGATCGCTGTATAACCCTCCCTCTGTTGGCGCTTCTTCTAGCAGCTGACTCAGGCTGATGCGGCCCCGTGCCAGCTGGTATAGGGCGGCCCGCAGCAAATAGGGATGCCCCCCTACCAGCTCCACCAGCTGCTGTTTTTGATGGGGTGTCAGGCTAAGCTGATGGCGAGTGATCAACGCTTCGATTTCAGTTTCATTTAACTCCCGTAGCTCGATGGGTAGCCCCACATTAAATGGCGAACGGTTGATGCTGAGGGGTACATAAACCTCTTTGGAATGGACAATCACCAGGTGCAGCTTGCGCCAGAGCGGGTTAGTTTTGCCTTCTTCGTGCCACACCCGTAGCATGCCAAAAAAGTCCGTGGCGATTTCCGGATGTTCAAACACCTGGTCCACTTCGTCCAGACCCAACACCAAGGGCTGCTCCAACTCGGTCAGCAGGTAACGCTCAAAATATCGCTGACAGCGACGCACGATCCCCCGTGCCCCTTTCCAGTAGTCCGCCAGCCGATCGTCTAGATCCAGTTCCTCGGTAACGCTGCAGCAAAACCATTGCAGAAATTCGTCTAGATCATTGAGGGTGTCATTGTCGGATGTTTGGAAGCTTAGCCGTACGGTTTCAAACCCCTGGGATCTGGCATGGGCCAGGGTTCTAACCAGCAGCGATGTTTTTCCCAGCTGCCGGGGTGCTTTGATCCGAATGAGGGAACCGGGCCGTACGACGGTTTCGTAGCAGTCGGTTTCAATGGGTAGTCGCTCCATGTAAAAGGGCGAATCTAACGGTACCAGCCCCTCAGGTTCTTCTAGGACAACGGATTTTTCAACCGGGGGTGGGGGATTGGCTTTTTTCAGGTCGGCAGATGCCGTTGGCTCTGAAGGGTTAATGGACTTTTCTAGTCCTTGCCGTACCTTCAAAATTGGTGTGGCTACTTCATCAATGCCTTCCAGGGCAATGGCCGATAGCCCCAGCTGATAGGCAAAGGGCACCGGATGACCGTAACCCAAGGCATCGTAAAAACCAACGGCAAATTCGATGGCGGCGCGATCGCCCATGGCGTCACCCATGCCAATGACGTAGTCTATGTGGTTTGCGATCGCATCCGCCTGCACCTGGGAATAACAGGCATTAAACAGCACACATTCCACACTGGGAAACAGGCTAAAAAGACGCGATAGGGCAGAGCTACTGACGGGTTTGGCTTCCCCGACATCGTTTTCCAATAGCAGCCCCGCAGAGCCCGCACCGTGGCCGGAAAAGTGAACAATTTGGGGCCTATACTTAAGTAGGGCACGGCGCAAATCGTCCGGTCGTGTGGCCCACTGGGACACCACATCAAAGCTGTCGCGTTCCGCCGACAGGTTTAATCCTTCTTGAATTTCGCGGACTTCTTCATCTAATCGCAAACGGCTGGTATCCGAAGGATTGGCCGTCAGGATTAGGATTGTTTTTGCTGCCATGGCGCTTGGCAAAATGGGGGGGCTAACGGAGCTGGCGATGCCCTGTCTTTACTTTAGTCTCTGAAAACAAAATATTCGTTACAACTTAACTAAATATCTTGGTATGGGCTGCCGTTGAGTGGCTAGTACCCACCGGGGTAAGTTTTTGAGAACGATCCGAACAATACCTTGATCTACAGTGATTTTGGATTGATTCCTAACTCACGTAATTTTTCTTCTAGTGTTTGAATGCGCTGCTGGTCGGCCTGTCTTAATTCCCGCTCAGTCGCTAGCCGTTCACCTAACTCCACATAGGTCAAAAAACGTTCTCCATCAGGCCGATAGATCTCTAATGTATTCGTCGTCAGCTCAAACCGAATGCCTAGCTGAGGACTGACCCAGCCCGGCATCTCACTCACCAGCTGTAGCGATTTCCCCGAACGCTCAAATCCCTTCAGCTCATTACTATCCGGGTCGTAGATGTAATATTCTGCCACCCCATATTTCTGATATCAGTTTAACCGCGCCAGCTTAGGGCAACGATGCCAAAGACCGTAATCAGCACCCCAAACCCACGATTTACCCAAACCAATCGCTTGGGCGTCAGCCAGTGTCGCAATCGAGACACCCCGCTGCTCAGTAATAACCACCACAGCGCTGACCCCAAAAATACGCCACCCACCATCACCACTGCTTGACCGTAGCCCAGTTCCGGCGGGGCAAAGCCCGCAAATAGAAGCACAAAGGACAAAATGGTGGCTGGGTTTGTCAGGGTTAGACCAAAGGTAGATAGATAGGCTCCGGCTAGTCCCGTCCTGCCGATCTCCGCCGGTTTATCCGCAGGCTTACTTAAAAAGGTGGTAACGCCCAAATAGCAGAGAAACAGACCACCAATAATACCTAGCCACCGGGCCTGATTGGTCAGGAAGTTAGAAATAAAGGCCAGACCAAAGGCTGCGATCGCACCATACACACCATCCGCCGTGGCGGCCCCCAACCCCGATAGCATCCCCGCCATCGCCCCGTAGGTCAGGCTCCGTCGAATACACAATAGCCCAATGGGACCCACCGGTGCGGCAATGGAAAACCCCAGCAGCACCCCCTGTAAAAAAAGAGAAATCATCGTCATATCCCCATAACAAACTGTCAGGGCTCCCCTGTGGAAACCCCAAAACCAGAACTCAGGCGCCTCAACACCGTTCTTAAACCGCCAGGGCTGTTGTTTCTTTCACCGTGGATAGGGCAATGGACGTTTTTGTTTGTAAGATCCCCGGCAGCCCTTTAATCTCTTCGCTCAAAATCCGCTCTAGATCGGCCATCTGGCCGCATCGCACCTTGAGCAAATAGTCCCCATCCCCAGCTACGTGGTGGCATTCCTGCACCGCAGCCGTTGCAGCCACATAGTCTAAAAATGCCTGCCTGTGCTGCGGGTGCTCCAACACCACCGCCACAAAAGCCGTAATGTCGTAGCCCAGCTGTACGGGATCGACCACCACTCGATAGCCCCGAATCATGCCGCGTTTTTCTAAACGGCGGACGCGCTCGCCGATGGCCGGTGACGATACCCCAAAACGGTTAGCCAGGTCGGACCAGGTGACTCGACCATCCACCATCAGCGCCCCTAAAATTTTGCCATCAAGGTCATCCATAAAATTATATTAGCAACTTTTACTCGGCTTTTTCTTTGAAACTGAATTTTAAAATCCTAAATTACTTAAATAAAAAAATAAAAGGGAGAAAATACCTAAAAATAAAAAATTGCCACGCTTATCTGTGTAGGGTCACGCCCCCCAATCAGGAGCCTGATGGGTAAGAATTACTACTATCTAGACGGGGCGAAGGATTGCTACACACCCGGTCTGCACTACCAAAAAGTTCATGTTCAAGCTTCTTTCAGACGTCGTTACAACAGCGACGATTGCTGCCGACTGGATCGGTATTCGAGCCGTTAAAGACACCACTAAGACCTGTACTATTCGAGACACCCATCCCGAGGGAAATACCCAGCGGCTGAGCCATGGGGCCATGGTGGAAGTGCTGGCCGGGGGTCAGTTTGGCTATAGCGCCACCAATAATCTCAAGCCTGAGTCCCTGGTGGCGGCGGTGGTGGCTGCCTATGACCAAGCGATGGCCGCTAGCGCCTGGTCATTGCACCGGTTTACAGTAGCGGCACGGCCCCAGGCTACGGGCAGCTATGTATCGTCCTATCGCAAAGGGTTAGATACGCTGCCCCCGGCGGAGTTAAACCAGATTTTGCTGCAGGTGTGCGACCGGCTCAAGGTCTCTGACAAAATTGCCCAAACCACAGCATCGGCTAGAAGTCACGATATTGAGACCTGGTTTGTTAGCAGCAACGGTTCTGAAATTTACCAGCGGGACCACCTAGTGGAGACCCACTTTGGCACCATTGCCCAGGATGGTCCCATTACCCAGGTGCGCACCGATCATGGCTATCTCGCCCAGAGCTATCAGGGGGGCTGGGAGCTATTCCCCGGCTTGGACCTATGGCAGCGGGTGCAGCAGGTGGGGGAGCAGGCCCTGGAGCTACTCCAGGCGGACAACTGCCCCGATCTGACAACAACGCTGGTGCTCGCTCCAGATCAGATGATGCTACAAATCCATGAGAGTATCGGCCATCCGTTGGAGCTAGATCGCATTTTGGGGGATGAGCGTAACTACGCCGGGGGCAGCTTTATTAAGCTGGAGGACTTTGGCTCCCTGGCCTACGGCTCTGAGCTGATGAATGTCACCTTTGACCCGACGGTACCGGGGGAGCTGGCTAGCTATGGGTTTGATGATGTCGGTACCCCCGCTAAGCGCGAACATTTAATCCGTAGGGGCAAACTGGAACGGGGGCTGGGCGGTTTGGAAAGCCAGCAGCGATCGCAGGTGCCCGGTGTAGCCAACTCCCGCGCCTCGTCGTGGAATCGGCCCGCCATTGATCGCATGGCCAATATCAACTTGGAACCGGGGGATCGCTCGTTTGAGCAAATGATCGCCGCCATCGAGCACGGTATCTATATGGAGACCAACCGCTCCTGGTCCATTGATGACCAGCGCCACAAGTTTCAGTTTGGCTGTGAGTACGCCAGGCTGATTGAAAACGGACAGCTTACCCACACCCTGAAAAATCCCAACTATCGTTCGATTACCCCCCAGTTTTGGCACAGCCTGTCCCAGGTGGGCGATCGCAGCACCTGGGAAATGTACGGCACCCCCTTCTGTGGTAAGGGTGAGCCCAATCAGCTGATCCGGGTGGGCCATGGGTCACCGGTATGTGCATTTGACAATATTGAAGTGTTTGGGGGTGCGGTATGACAGTAGCCAAGGCAGATAACGTCCTTAACTCTGTGGAGAAGGACGCGGCGGTAACCATACAAGAACTCGTCTTTGGGCAGCTGGCGGACGCGCTCATGGATCGATGTAGGGCCTGTTTCACCCTGACCCTCAGTGGCGAAGACAGCCAGTTCACCCGATTTAACCGAGCCCGGATCCGTCAGACGGGACAGGTCAGCGATGGCAGTCTTACCCTGACCGTAATGCAAGCGGAGCGGACGGCGGCAGGTACGGTGCCCTTTGTGGGGGAGTTTGAGACCGATTGGCCCCTGCTAGCAGCGACCCTGGCCGACCTGCAGACCCTGGTGCCCCAGCTACCGATGGATCCGTTTGTGGTATTGCCCACCGGGTCGGCAACCAGCCGTACGGTAAACCGGGGAACCACCCTGGGTGTGGCTGCGATCGCAGCCCTGCTTGCCCCGGTGCAAACCCTGGACTTTGCCGGCATCTATGCCGGCGGTCTCATTTTCCGGGGCTATGCCGACTCCGCTGGCCAGCGACACTGGTTTGAAAGCACCAGCCACAGCCTGGATTTTTCCTTATTTGACGCCCAAAACCGGGCGGTGAAGGGGACCGTTGCCGGGGGCGAATGGCACCAGGGTAAATTTTTAGACAAAATCACCCAGGCCAAACACCAGCTCACCCTCATGGCCCGTCCTGCTAAAACCATCGACCGGGGCCAATACCGCACCTATCTGGCACCGACAGCGGTGGCCGAACTGCTCGCCATGTTTTCCTGGGGTGGGGTGGGCGAAGCCGATCTGCAGCAGGGCAACAGCGCCTTTAATTTGCTGCGCCAGGGCAAGCGCCAGCTTTCAGAAAAATTTACCCTGCAGGAAAACTTTCAGCAGGCCAACATGCCCCGGTTTAATAGCTATGGCGAGGTGGCTCCCCCAAAGCTACCGATTATTCAGCGGGGGCAGCTAGTTAATAGCCTGGTCAGCTCTCGCAGCGCTAAGGAGTATCAAACCCCCTCTAACTATGCCAGCCGGGGCGAGTATCTCCGCGCCCCTGAGATTTTAACGGGGTCCCTGGCCACTGACCAAGTCCTGCCTGACTTAGACCAGGGGCTTTACCTGTCTAATCTGCACTACCTCAACTGGAGCGATCACCCCAACGGTCGCGTCACCGGCATGACCCGCTACGCCTGCTTTTGGGTAGAAAAGGGTGAAATTGTTGCTCCCATTGAAAATTTACGCTTTGATGAGAGCCTCTACCACTGTTTTGGCGACGGCCTGATTGATCTGACCAATTTTCAAGAAACGATTCCTGATATTGATACCTACGATCGGCGCAGCCTTGGGGATAGCTGCGTTCCTGGAATCTTGGTAGACAACTTTACCTATACGCTATAAAGGCCAGTAGACTAAGGAAAGTTCACCCTATTGCCACTTTATGGTCAAAGAA
>JBCDJC010000197.1:0-9139 GCA_038748225.1 Cyanobacteria bacterium P01_H01_bin.26
AAGCCGCTTAGCGAAACCCAACAGACGCTTGCCAAACAAAAGCAAGCAGCAAGAAAAAGATGGGAAGAATGGGCAAAATATCTACCAAGGGAGAAAATGCTTGGTAAGCTTCGGGGAGTTTAGCTAACAGTAGAACCGCGTCCATGAAAACCTCTCTGCGTTGGCGACAGTACGTTGGCGACAGTTTGCTTAATGATTGACTTAGATTTTACCATGCCTTGGTATGGCTCAAGTTTGTCGATAGTTTGAACTACCCATTGGCAGGAGAGGGCTCTATCCATTCCCAAAACTTGGCTGCAAACTGATCTTGTAAAATTGCTTCACGAATGGACTGGGTAAACCGAATTAGCTCGGTAATGTTGTGAATAGAGAGCAGCGTGTATGCCAGCAGCTCGTGGGTGTGGATCAGATGACACAGATAGGCCCTTGTAAAGTTTCTACAGGTATAGCAGGGGCAGCTCTCGTCTAGGGGTGTCAAATCGCGACGAAACCGCTGATTTTTTAAATTCCAGCGTTCGCCCTTTACTAGGGCTGCCCCGTGACGAGCCAGGCGAGTAGGAATAACACAGTCAAATAAATCCATCCCTGCGGCAATGGCCTGGGCCATTTCCCGGTAGGTGCCCACCCCCATTAGGTAGCGGGGTTTGTCAGGGGGGAGTAAGGGGGTAGTCGCTTGAACAATTTTCTCGATTAGTTCGGGGGGTTCACCAACGCTCACACCACCGATGGCATAGCCAGGTAAATCTAGCTCCACTAGCTGGGCGGCGGCTGTCCGGCGTAGATCAAGATAAACGCCACCCTGCACAATGCCAAATAGTGCCTGGTCGTGACGCTGATGGGCATCGATGCAGCGTTTCAGCCAGCGATAGGTGCGCTGGGTGGCGGCTTCGACGGCATCCCGTTCCGCTGGATAGGGCGGGCATTCATCAAAGGCCATGATCACATCTGCCCCCAGCTGATTTTGAATCCGGATGGATTCTTCAGGGGGCATGTGAATAATGCGTCCATCGCGGGGGGAGCGAAACGTGACGCCCGCTTCTGCAATGGTTCGAATTTTACTCAGACTGAAGACTTGAAACCCTCCTGAGTCGGTCAGAATGGGGCCAGGCCAGGCCATAAACTTGTGTAGGCCCCCGGCCTCGGCAATGAGATCTTCGCCTGGCTGCAAATGCAGATGATACGTGTTGGCCAACACCATCTGGGCATCAGTATCCCGTAGCTGTGCTGGTGTGACGGTTTTAACATTGGCCAGGGTACCCACCGGCATGAATCGCGGGGTGTGGACCGGTCCGTGGGGTGTGTGAAAGGTGCCTGCCCTGGCGTGGGTATGGGAACAGGAGGCCTGATGTTCAAAAGAAAACGGGTCGATAGCCAACGTTTAGCGCTGTCCTAACTGTGTTGTTGTGAGCAACCGTACTAGATTTGAGACAGCTCGCACAAGGCTCTGCATGGGTCATTTACGACCTAGCTTGAAAAATTATTGTTGTCATCGTCCAAACAGGCATCCCATCTGGCCGTTAGGGCTTCGGCCAGGATCGCCTCCAGGGTGGCGTCATTGATACTGCAGGTGTTGCGCTCCGTTAGCGGATTGGACAGGGGCATAATCCGCAGACGACGGTTGTCTTGAATAAGGTCAAAGAAAGGCTGTTGGTCGGGCAGCTGTCCCATTTCCATGTAGTCAAAGCTGGTGACGTTGAGATACAGGCTGCTATTGGCGACAAGTGTTGCTTGTTGAGCATCGCTAAAGACTTCGACTACATATCCTTCGCCCTCTTTTAGGACTTGTTCTTCCTGGTTGTGAACGTAGCGGACACGCCCCAGGTGCTGCAGGATGCGCATCATATCTTTTTTGTTGACAACGATGCCTGCATCAATCAAGCAGGGGGCTGGCAAAGAATTCGTTGAAGGTTGGTAGCTCATAGCAGATTCGGTAGATGGGCACTTAGTGATAGCAGTGGTCCCGTAAAACACCGAGGCTTATAACAATCTATACTCAAGATAGTTGAAATCTGATTATTTGGAACGCCTAAGGCGAAAATAATCTTGTTATCGGCCCGTAATTCTTTTGTCCTTGAATTATTGTCTCAGTCAATTCTCGTAATGCCTTCAGCCAGAATACTGAATATTAACCTGACTCTATGGACCTGTTTTGGACGGCTGTAGGGTTTGATTAATGGGGGCAGCTGCCGCTGAGTAAACCTTGTGGGAAAAGGCATGGGGCGATGGATGGGAGATATTTTTCACACTGCCCAGCGGGTATGGTCTCTGTTAAATGGGGCTGTATTGTTTTACACCCGCATACCGCTGCCGAGAAAATGGCCGGTGGAGTTAGGGCGGATTGCGTTGGTCGCCCCTGGCATCGGGTTGGGGTTGGGGGGGCTGCTGGCAGGATTGGATGGGCTTTTGAGTCTGGGGCTGCCGCTGTTACTGCGCAGTGTGCTGGTGATTTTAGTCGGTCTCTGGTTGACCGGTGGCCTACATTTAGACGGAGCTATGGATACGGCGGATGGGGTGGGTGTTCAAGACCCCCAGCGGCGTTTAGAGGTGATGGCGGATAGTCGCTCAGGGGCCTTCGGGGTAATGGCTGCGATCGCAATTCTTTTACTCAAAACGACGGCCCTGGGCAGCACGCTCCACTACCGGTGGTTCGCCCTCCTATCGGCGGCCGCTTGGGGGCGCTGGGGCCAGCAATGGGCCATCGGCAGCTATGCCTACCTTAAACCTAGCGGCAAGGGCGCCTTTCATAAGCAAGCCCTACCCACTCGCTGGCAAACCCTGCCCTGGGGTACTGTCCTGGCGGGACTGACAGTCCTGGCGGGGGGGCTGGGTATGATTCCCTGGATTGGCGGTGTAGTAGCAGTGGCGGTGGGTATGGCCAGCTCCTGGCTGGTCGCTGGCTGGCTAAATCATCAGCTCGGGGGCCACACGGGCGATACCTATGGGGCCGTGGTGGAATGGGTGGAAGTGGCTGTACTGGTGGGTTTAGCGAGCATTAGCTAGGGGCGATGTGAGGGACGGGTCTTGAAATAGGGGCGTACTCAAATAGCGCTCACCAAAGCTGGGTTGGATAACCACGATGAGCTTGCCTGCATTTTCGGCGCGACGCCCCACCTCAATCGCCGCGCAGAGGGCCGCTCCGCTGGAAATACCCGATAAAATCCCTTCCTCTTTGGCAAGCCGACGACCAAATGCGATCGCATCGTCATCAGAAACCGAAATCACCTCATCAATCAGCTCCACGCGGAGGACTTCTGGCACAAAACCGGCACCAATGCCTTGAATTTTGTGGGGACCGGGACTGCCACCAATCAGTACCTGACTATTGGCCGGTTCGACAGCAATGGTTTTAAACTCGGGCTTGCGCTGTTTAAGCACATCGCTTACACCGGTAATGGTGCCACCCGTACCGACGCCCGCCACTAGAAAATCCACCTGGCCGTCCGTATCCTGCCAGATTTCTTCAGCCGTGGTGCGCCTGTGTATATCTGGATTAGCGGGATTTCGAAACTGTTGCAGCATATAGGCATTGGGAGTAGAGGCCACAATCTGCTGAGCCCGCTGAATACAGCCCCCCATGCCCTCATGCCCCGGAGTCAGCTCCAGCTCAGCCCCGTAGGCGCGCAGCATAGCCCGACGTTCGGCGCTCATGGTTTCTGGCATGGTCAAAATCAGTCGATAGCCCTTGGCCGCCGACACCATCGCCAGGGCAATACCCGTGTTGCCAGAGGTGGGCTCCACCAAGGTGGTCCGCCCCGGATGAATCTCGCCAGCGGCTTCGGCGGTGGCAATCATGTTGATGCCAATGCGGTCCTTGACCGAGGCCGAAGGATTCATGCCCTCTAGCTTAAGCACTAGCTGGGCCACACATCCCTCAGCTTGGGGAATGGAATTGAGATTTACTAGCGGCGTGCGGCCCACTAATTCCGTAATATTTTGAGCGATTCGCATGGTTAGCCATCCCCTGACACGCTAAATGTAATACATCAAATCAACCTGATGCTTGGCGTTGCGCTGGTCTACCAAATCCTGCAGCGTGTGGGCAGATAGCACCTGCCGGGCGGCGTACTGCACATCCTGCCAAAGGGACCGGACCACCTGCCGCTCCGTTGTCAGTAGAGTTTCCCCGGCATCGTCTTTATTGTCTAGCCCTTCAATACAGTTGACCACGTCTAGAAGCATGACATTCCAAGGGGCCTGGGCCAATAGATACCCCCCCTTGGCACCGCGCTGGCTTTTGACAAAACCGGCACGACGCAGCGTGGCCAACAGCTGCTCTAGATAGCGATCGGGAATAGTTTGCTGGGTAGCAATCTGGCGAATTTGTAAAGGTTCGCCCTTGTCATAGTGCAGGCTGAGTTCTAGGAGAGCCAGTAGGGCATATTCACTTTTGCAGGAGAGTTCCACAGGGCGAGCTAGCGGCAACCCCCCTAGTATACTCCGGTTCTCCACTGGGGAATAGAGATTTAATTAGGGAGATGCGGCTAACCGCGCTAAAAGCCTGTTGTAGTCAGGGTGAAAGCGGGGATGTAGCAACCGCTTCACAGGCCTACCCTGGTGAATATGCTGGTCAATAATCTCGTCTACGTCCCTGGGGTAAACCCGGCAGTACCAAACATTATCAGGAACGACCCTGACGGTCGGCCCCGAGCCGCACTGCCCCAGGCAGGAACTGGCTGACACCATCAGCTCGGGACCAGCGTGCTGTTTCAGGGCTGCTAGTACGGCGTCCGAGCGGAAACGTAGACAGCTGCGGTACTGACACACCTGGATAAAGCGGCGCTGGGGTACTGGCTGGCTTGGTGGAACATCTCCCATGGGGACCGCTGCATCCGTTGAGGATCGATAGGAGGCTTAAAAATGAGATTAGCTGCAGGTTTGCCAGTCCGAGGGATCGCAAACCTGCAGCTATTTAGGGAAAGTCAAGGGGACACACAACCAACCTTGTGTCTCGTATCATTGCAGGATTGACCAAAAAGTGCAACTCCTCATTCTATCTACAAGGAAAATTTATGAAAGTTTGCCTGACCACCAGTAACAGTAACCTTCGTCAAGATAGTGCTGGGGCTGTAGTTTTGCTTGTTGATACTTGTCTGTAAGCTTTGTAACGATTTGTGGCAGGCAATAATGGCCAAGAAACTCTTTTCTATGGCTTTACTAAAACTTAAAAAAGTTGCTCCGCCTGGCCTAGGGGACCTGCTGGTAAATAAGGTACCCGCCAATAGTTTTTTTCCTTTCCCTTTAACCCTTCCCCAATCTGCTCCGGGGATTTTATTTTTTGGCAGATCCCTAGGCAGACCCTAAAAACCGATCAACCACGCCGTCGAGGGTCTTTTGTACGCTGCGTTGGCGACGCCATTTGCTGAGGTCGCGCTCGTAGCGCTCACCGGTGGTTTGCATCAGCCGTCGGGCCTTGAGCGATAACCCCAACCCCCAGAACAGGGCCACATAGAGTGAAAACCCTAGGTGTCCTAGGACAGAACCGCCGGGGGTCAAAAAATCTATGACGACTAAAAAACCAATCACAATGCCATATCGCATGGCCTGGCTTTTCAGTCGCTGGCGGCGCTGCTGCTGAAAAAGCTGGTGGTCTTTGGCTTTTCTTTTGATGATGTGCCACTCTTGCTCAGCCGTCTGTAGAGTAGCTGGGCTAATGTTGAGTTCGTCGGCAATTTCGAGCAGCTGCTGGTGGGAGAGCTGGCCTGAGTCGGATTCCTGCGCGATCGCAAGTTGCAAAATCCGCTGGGCGTCTTCCATTGGGTAGAGCTTTTCCATGGTGCTGCTATTGGTGAGCGGAGGATGGGCACAGCCCACAGTCGGTGTTAGTCCTATTCTAATTTATAGATAATTTTGCAATGGATTAACAGTCAGGTAACAAGTCGGATAACCGTCCTAGGGGAATAGCCATGTCTGCAATCACGCTTAGTGGTTTAACCACGTACCCAATTAAGTCAGCGGGGGGGATTGGTTTGAGCCAGTCCCAGGTAACGGTGCGGGGGCTGCTCCATGACCGGCGTTGGCTGGTGTGCGATCGCAGCGGCAAATTTCTCACCCAGCGCAAGTTTCCTAAAATGGCGCTGATCCGAGTGACTGTGGGGGATAGCCTGCATTTGAGTATTGCCAACGCGGCCGTCCCCGCCCTGGAGCTACCACCGATGCCAGCGGCTGCAAAACCGGTTATGGTCGAAGTGTGGGGCGATCGCTGTCATGTCTGGTCTATGGGCGACGCCGCCGCCCAGTGGCTGAGCGATTTTCTGGGGTTGGACTGTCAGCTAGTCTATATGCCCGATAGTACCCACCGCCCGACGGACCGCGGTCGATTTGAGACACCCAATAGTTTTTCAGATGCCTATCCGTTTTTACTGATTTCGGAAGCGTCCCTAGCGGATTTAAACGCGCGGTTGGACCAGCCGGTCCCCATGAACCGCTTTCGTCCCAACCTGGTGGTCAAAGGCTGCGAACCCTTTGCTGAAGATACCTGGCAGCAGGTTAAAATCGGCAGCGTCGTATTTGATGTGGCCAAACCCTGCTCCCGCTGCTCCATACCCGGAGTGGAGCAGTCTACGGGCATCCAGGGCAAAGAACCCCTTAAGACCCTAGCCACCTACCGCCGTTGGGACCACGCCATTTGGTTTGGCCAAAATTTGATTGCCCATGGCCCAGGTCAGCTGACTGTAGGAAACGGGGTGGAGGTCCTGGCCTAGGACAGCGATTTGAAACGGGCACCCCTAACGGTGCCGATCCTTATTGATGGTTGACTTGTCCAGGCTGGGGAGCTGCTGGTCAGGGGTGCGATAGATCGTTGACGGGGGTCGCCCCTGGCGCCGCCAAGGGCCGCGGGGACGGTGCACCATTAGCTCTCCTACGGTGACATTGAGCTGGTCGCCAATCAGCATGACCAGCGAGGTCAAAAACAGCCACAGCAGCAAAATGATCACGGTACCAATGGCCCCGTAGACCTTGTTGTAGTTACCAAACTGGGCGACATACATGCGAAATGATGCCGATAGGAGCGCCCAGGATAGGGCTGCAAGTACCGCGCCGGGAATGAGGGGTTTGCCCCGGGTCCAACGGCTGGGACCAAACCGATAAACAAAGGCAAAGGCGGCAGACACAATCCCCAGGGCCATGGGCCAAGTGGATAGCTGCCAAATGGTGAGCACCCATTCCCTGACGGTTTCGCCACTTTGGGTGGCCAATAGCTCGATAACGATGTCACTGATAAAGACTAAATAGGAGGCCGTCATCAGCAGCAGAATGGTGCCAAGGGTAAGGCCAATGGAGACGATGCGAGCTTTCCAAAAGGGGCGACGCTGGCCCACTGGGATCTGATGGATTTCATCGAGGGCACGCATGGCGGCGCTGATAGCTCCGGATGAGGCCCACAGCGCGATCGCAAAACTCAGTGAAAACAGCCCCCGGTTTCCCCCCTGGCTGACTTCTTTGGAAAAATTTTGGATCAGATCGTTAACGGCCCCCGGTGCAATCTCACTCAGGCTCAGCGCCAAACGATTAAACGTATTTTCCAGGGAGCTGACCAGGCCGATGGCCGTCAGCATGGCTAGAATACCTGGAAACAGCCCCAGCATTGCGTTGTAGGCCATTTCTGACGCCAGGCTTGGCAGTCGCCGCTGTAGCATTGTCCGCACCACCGCCCGCAGCGTTTGAAAGTCGATGTAGCTCAGAAAGCGCATAAACTCTAAGGGTGAGAAGGCACGGGAAATTCGCCGCAGTGGCTCCTGCTCACAGTAGGTGGAATATAGCGTCTGACGCAGTGCAGAATGCAGCGGACCAGTCTCTCGTGGTGGAGGGTTTGCCAAAATGTCTAGCCAGTCAACACATCTCTTCAAAATACAGATTTCTATCAATAAATCAAGAAAATCTGCGGTTTCGCCGCTCAACACCTGCCTTAAACATACCCTTTTTCCATGGGTGTCTAGGGGGAGGATGCCGCTATCTTGACTGGCCTCCCTATAAACTTGTGCCCCGTTAAACCTGGACGTACGGGGCTCCGGGCTCAAAACTAAAAAAATTGCTACAAAGGGCGGCAATACCTACCTACTACCAGGGGGAACACCGATCACTCTGCCCCTGGGTCTTTGCCTAGAATGCAAACATGCGCACACAGCGGGAGGCTGGCTATGCAACCGACAAATCCTAACCAATTTACAGAACGGGCCTGGGCTGCGATCGCAGCTACCACCGACCTAGCCAAACAGTGGCAGCACCAGCAAATTGAAACTGAGCATCTGATGCTAGCGTTGCTGGAGCAAGATGGATTGGCCAGTCGGATTTTGCAAAAGGCCGGTTCGTCTGCGGACAAGCTGCGTAGTGCCACCGAAGCGTTTCTTAGGAAACAGCCCCAGGTCAAGGGCCAAAGCGACAGTATCTACCTGGGCCGCTCGCTGAATACGCTGCTGGATCAGGCAGATGGGTTACGCAAAGAGTTTGAAGACGATTATATTTCCATTGAACATTTACTACTGGGCTATGTAAACGATGCCCGCTTTGGTAAATCCCTGCTGCGGGAGGCGGGTATCAACGCCAAGCAGCTCAAAACCGCTGTAGAACAAGTACGAGGCCATCAAAAGGTGACGGATCAAAATCCTGAAGGTAAATACGAAGCGCTAGAGAAATACGGTCGTGATCTGACCGAGTACGCCCGCGAAGGTCGGCTGGACCCGGTAATTGGCCGCGATGATGAAATCCGCCGTACGGTCCAGATTTTGTCGCGCCGCACCAAAAATAACCCGGTGTTAATCGGCGAACCCGGTGTGGGTAAAACCGCCATCGCTGAAGGCATGGCCCAGCGAATTATTAATAATGACGTGCCCCAGTCGCTGCGCGATCGCAAACTGATCGCCCTGGACATGGGAGCTCTAATTGCCGGAGCCAAATATCGCGGTGAATTTGAAGAGCGGCTCAAGGCGGTGCTCAAGGAAGTCACCGACTCCCAGGGGCAAATCATCCTCTTTATCGACGAAATTCACACCGTTGTGGGAGCCGGGGCCACCCAGGGGGCCATGGACGCTGGCAACCTGCTCAAACCCATGCTGGCTCGGGGCGAGCTGCGCTGTATCGGTGCCACCACCCTAGACGAGTACCGGCAGTACATCGAAAAAGATGCCGCCCTGGAGCGCCG
>JBCDJC010000198.1:0-9125 GCA_038748225.1 Cyanobacteria bacterium P01_H01_bin.26
CAGCCACCAGGTTTGTAAATCGGGATAGCCCTGCACACTGATAATCGCACCAACGAGGCGATCGCAACTATCCACTAACCCCAAGGCATGAACATCTCCTGGAGTTTTGCTGTCGGGGACATCAGTAAATTCCTCAGCAGCAGCTGTCTCACCAGCAGGTGTTCCATTGGTCATCACAAAAAAGTCTGCACACTGAGCAAAAAGGGACTGCAGTTGGGCTGCATCCTTGGGAAATAGAGGATTTATGCTATACCCTGGGTGGCTGATGGTCAACAATTGAAGGGTAGCCATGGCTATCTTAAAAGTGTTTCAACAGACGAATCGTCAATTGCAGCCATGCGGCTGGTACTCTTGAAGAAAGCGGCAATATCTTTAACTTCCCCTGAGTCACATCGGCAGTTGGAGCTACAAGTCAACGCTGCAATGCCCCATTATAGCGATAGCCAGCTAGGTTAGAACGCTTGTTGTAGGACAAACTCCATGGCCTCTCTTAAGGTATCAAACTCTGGGTCTAGGTCTGATATCACCTGTCTCGACCCTCAGTTTAATCTAATGCGGGTTATGGGCAAAGCCGGTTAAGTTTTGGGCTAGAACAGTACCCGGGGCTCTTTTCTGTAGAGATTCAGCGTGAAACTATCACAGAGTTTTTGTGAATGCCCTGATAGTTTGCTGTCCGCGTTGTGCATTTCCTGTCGTCAAAAAGTCTAAGATTGCGCCCTGAAATAGGTGAAAAAGCGTCAAAGCAGCAGTTCTATTATTTGTGAGGTCAAATAGAGACTCAATCCATTTTTGACTCTCTTGCTCTAAGAAGCCTTGGGTTTCTGAGTCGCCTTGTATGGCACGTTGATTCAGCTCCATCGTCAGCTTCAGCAAGCCGTGCATCTCTGGCGAAGTTAAATGGCTCCACATATCAATCAGGGGGTCCTCTGGACACTCTGCTTCTTCAATCGATACACCTTGGAACGACCACAGTCTTTCGCGCAAGCGAGTTTCTAGTAGACCAATGAGTTGTCGCTCCAACTCTTGTTTAGAGCCAAAGTGATAAACGAGCATTCGACCACTAGTGCCTATCTTCTTTGCGATCGCGTTGATACTAGAGTTCAATGCGCCTACTTCGATTGCAGCAGCTAAGCATCGTTCGAGCAGCTCCTCTTTTTTCTGCGGTTCAGCGGGTCGACTCATCGGTTGACAGTTAATGTAATAGCCATTACATTAATGATTAACGTAATGACTATTACACTAACACTACGGAGTAGAGCAAAGCCATGGTTAAACGGGATAGTATCGGCTTCATTGCGCTCGGCTTGGTCATCTGGGTAACCGCAACATCGGTTTATCGCCTGACTGGTTCATTCTTTTTTGAAGGTTCCGCTGCCGGGTACTGGCTTAACGTCGGTTTTACAGGTGTTCTATATGCTGTTGTTTCGCTGGGATTAATGAAGTGGCGGAGGATTGAGCAGAAAGATTGGTTGCAATGTGCAATCTGTATCGCTTTACCAGGAATGCTGGGTGAAATTCCAATTCTTGCTGGTTTTTCAGAGATTATGAGCAACATGCAACCTGAAACAGCGGGCAGGTACGCAGCTTTTCTGTTTGGAGGGTATTCAACCCTGATTTGCACTGCTTGGTTCATGTCTGTAAAGGCTAGTTTGTCAGCTACTTCTGGAACACAACTCATAGGCACGGAGGAATGAGGAGGGATCTACAGCAACGCAACCTAACAAGTAAGCGGATGGGAGAGAGTTCTTGGCGGAGTTGCCAAAGCTATCTGCCGCCGCTTGTCTGAATCTTTAGCTGGCTTCGCGGCAGGATTTCTGTAACGGTAATAGAATCCTTAGGGGTAATCTTTATTTTTTGGGATAGATGATTCCGATCGGGAGGTTCTCGTGTTCAAATGGATAAAGCGTCTCGTGCTTGTTACCGTTGCGATACTCTTTTTAGCTTTGCTAACGGGCTTTGTTTACGAGCAGTGGTCCCGACGCAGCGTTGATCGAGCATTTCCACCCCCTGGCATACTTGTTGAGGTTGACGGCAAGCTATCTCACCTTAATTGCAGTGGGGAAGGGAGTCCGACAGTCATTCTAGAAGCAGGCATTAACGAGGGGGGATCGCAGACTTGGGAAACGGTGCGTCCAGCCATTGCCCCCTTGAGCCGCGTATGCGCATACGATCAGGCCGGAATCATGTGGAGCGAACGTCGAGCTCGACCAAGGGACGCAGAACACATTGTAGAAGACCTACATGCCCTATTAGCGACTGCGGGTGAGTCTCCGCCCTATGTAATGGTAGGTCACTCGCTCGGTGGGCTACTGATCAGAGTCTTTGCCGATCATTTTAGTGATGAAGTCGTTGGTTTTGTCTTCGTCGATTCATCTCACCCAGAGCAAAATAAACGCTTCCCTGCAGATGTACTAGACATCATGGCATTTCCTTCGCCGCTGCTGCTCAAGGCTATCTCTGCATTTGGTATCCTTCGCCTTGAGTCTCCAGCACCTCCAGGTGGTCTTCCCCAAGAGGTGGGTGAGGCAATTCGCACTCATCTACCACAGAGCATGACAGGCATAACTGACGTAATCGAAGCAATGGACGACATTTTTTCCCAGGCACAGCACACTGGGCCGTTTGGCGATCTACCCATGGTGGTTCTTACGGCTGGCCAATTTCTAGAACAGCTACCCTATCAGCTGGATGCGGCAGCAACAGCTAGACTAAAAGATGTGTGGTCAGATACATGGCCTAGATTACAGGCCGAACTCACGGGGTTATCTACAAATACAGACTGGCGCGTCATTGAAGGAGCATCGCACTATATCCCCTTAGAAGCTCCGGAGGCTATCATAGTAGCCGTGAGAGATGTTGTTGCCGCTCAGCGTAAAGGCACTCCTGTGCAGCATGCCGAGAGATAAAATATGGATAATTTTTCCTCAGCTCAGGATAGTCTGATATGAGGATGAGGTCGCACCCTCATATCCTTGGTTAAGATGATCTCGTTCATGACTTAAGGAGTAGAATGAGCGACGTCGACTGCAGACAGAGTGCGTCATATCTAACACTGCATTTAAGCAGACTTGCGAGCTTGGTGGATTAGAAGCGTGAGTATATCCCAACACCGCTCAATTTTGCCGTTAGGTAGCAGAATTCCTGGAGAACTATCATGCCTATAGAAAACAAGATAATTAGAGTCAAGTCTTATGAATAACTTGCTTTTTTACTTAGGTTTTGCAACACTCATCACCCATGAACTTGATGCTATGACGCAGTCAGAATGGAGATTGCTGTTCATACTGCGAAATCTACCCGAACAAGTGGCATCAGTTGTTTTTGTTATTCTTCACATACCACTGATTACAATACTGCTGTGGTTAATAAATAATGAATCTCTGAGAGTTCGTTACTGGTCACGGATTTCAGTTGCTACATTCCTCTTAATTCATTCTGGGCTTCACAAGTTATTGGAACAGAACCCAGATTACACTTTCAACTCATTGCTTTCTCTTAGTCTTATTTATGGCGGTGGTTTCCTTGGCTCTATTTATTTGGTTTCCATGTTTATATCTTGGCGACAAGGCGTGCCTAACAAACCGGTCGGAGCGGATTAGCGAAGGGTCTTAGTTTGTTTTCAAAGGTTACTTTCAGCCGCTCAACCGGAACGTTAGCCTGCCTGAGATATCTGTCAAAGCTACTAGTTGAGAGATAATGAGGTGTCAGACCTGGTTTGAGATATCAGGCTCAGTTTGAGATGCCGTTGCTGATTTAAGGGATGAACCGATCTGTGAAATATGCTGGTGGCCAATAGTTGGCAGATAAAATCATACCGGGGATCAGCAACGCCTTTGAGATTAAAGAAAACTGCTATGGAAAGTATAAATCTTCTCACCCTACCCGACAGTCGGCGGTTAGCCTATGCAGAGTACGGCGACCCCAACGGGCATCCCGTTTTCTATTTTCATGGTGGCGGAACTTCTCGCTTAGAGCCATTGTTGCTAGGCGATGAAGTATTTATTCGATTAGGCTTACGACTGATTGCGCCAGATCGCCCGGGAATAGGGCGATCTGACTTCCAACCGAATCGCGGATTTTCTGATTGGACGAAGGATGTCACATTTCTTGCCGATACCTTGGGGTTAGACAAGTTCTCGGTGCTGGGTGTTTCGTCGGGAGGCGGCTATACTGCTGCCTGTGCTGCAAAGATTCCTAATCGATTATATTCAGCCGCGATTGTTTCAGGAGCATGGGAATTTACAACTGCGGATTTGTTGAAATCTAATCGTTGGAGTTTGATTTTAATCAAGTTTTTTCCCTGGCTGTATCAAGCCTCAATGAAATTGACGCAGCGATCGCTTAATGGTCCTCCAGACAAACTATTAGAAACCTTCAAAAAAACACTTCCGGCAGCAGATTATGCGGTATTAAGATCGCCGGGTCGGATACAGAAAAGCTGTGAGGCTTTGAACGAGGGACTTCGTTCAGGAACCCGCGGAACTGTCTGGGATCTTCAGCTTTATTTTAGAAAGTGGGACTTTAGTTTAGATGAAATTCGGATGCCGCTGACGCTGTTCTATGGTGAAGAGGATAGGAATGTTCCGCTTGATTTGGTAAAGCGAGTTGCTGCGACCCTCCCGACGGCTAAGCTGGTGATATATCCCAATGAAGGACATATCTCGGTGGTTGTGAACCAGATTGAAGCGATCACTGAAGCGCTCCTAGGGAGAAGGATTGTATAAAACCAAAAATTGCGTCTGCACATTCATTCCATGGAAAGACTGTACGACAAGAAGTAGGGCCTAATTAAATTCTCAATCCTAGGTAAATGAGACCCTGGCATTTGCGTTGGTGCAGGCTAATAATCGCGTTGGCCCCCACCTCACAGGGCTGCGAGTCGGCGCCGTCGCGCCGCTAAAAATATCGCAAGCCACGCCCATCGGGGTAATGACTGCGCTCAGCCTGCTATGGAAACCGGGGCGAGCGGCTGCCGTACCGCGTCGATTGCCCTCAGCGTGGCTTCAGGGGTGGCGGGGGAGGCTAAGGGCACCCAATCCGGCCCGTTGCCAAACGCTCCTACCGCCGCTCGAATCGCCTCCCGCACTGAAAACGCCAGCATAAAGGGCGGCTCCCCCACGGCTTTGCTGCCGTAGATGGTGCCATTCTGGGATGCTCGCTCTAGTAACTGCACATGGAACGCCTCGGGCACTTCGCTAATGGTGGGAATTTTGTAGGTGCTGGGCGCAAAGGTGCGCAGATGGCCCTCGTTATCCCACACCAGTTCTTCCATGGTGAGCCAGCCCAGGCCCTGGACAAAGGCGCCCTCCACTTGCCCTTGATCCACCAGGGGATTGAGGGATTCCCCCACATCGTGGACGATGTCCACCTGACGCAGCTTAAAGGTGCCGGTAAACCCATCCACCTCCACCTCGCTCACCGCTGCACCGTAGGCAAAATAGTAAAAGGGACTGCCACTGTAGGTGTCCGGGTCCCAGCTCAGGTTGGGGGTGCGATAGAATCCGGTCGCCGCCAGGGAGATGCGATCGCAATAAGCCGCCTGCACTACTTCGGTAAAGGGCACCCGCAGATGGGGCGCGGTGAAACAGTGGACATGCCCATCTGCAAACACCATTTCTTCAGGGCCGTCTAAATTCAGCAGGCGAGCCGCCACCGGTCGCAGCCGTTCTTTTAGGGTTTCACAGGCGTCTTTTACCGCTTGACCATTCAAGTCAGAGCCGCTGGAAGCCGCGGTGGCCGAAGTGTTGGGCACTTTGTCCGTGCTGGTGTGCATCATCCGAATGCGGTCTGTGGAAATGCCGAGGGTTCGCGCCGCCACCTGCTGCATTTTGGTGTGCAGTCCCTGCCCCATTTCGGTGCCGCCGTGGTTGAGCTGAATGCTGCCGTCGGTGTAGATCAGCACCAGCGCTCCGGCCTGGTTATAGACTTTTTTGTTAAACGAAATGCCGAACTTTACGGGGGTAATGGCCAGCCCCCGCTTGTAGTGGGGGCTGCGTTGGTTAAATTCAGCAATTTGTTGATGACGCTGATCGTAGCGGGCGTTGGTTTTTACCTCTGTCCAAGTGCGCTGAATCCGGTTGTCCACCAGCACCTGACCATAGTGGGTGGTGTTGGTGTCGCCCTCGCCGTGGTAAAAGTTTAGTTCCCGCACTTCATGGGCCGGACGACCCACCGTCCGCGCTACGCGATCGAGCACATCTTCGATCACCATCATGCCCTGGGGGCCGCCAAACCCGCGAAATGCGGTGTTCGAAACGCGATGGGTTTTGGTCAGGTAGCCTTTGAAATCGACATGGGGGATGTAGTAAGCATTATCGACGTGGAGCATCGCCCGTAGCAGCACCGGTGGCGATAGATCCAGACTCCACCCCGCGTCGCTGTATAAGTCCAGCTTCAGGGCTATGAGGGTGCCATCGCGATCGCACCCCACCTGGTAGCGCCCCAGAAACCCGTGGCGTTTGCCCGTGATAATCATGTCCTGGTGACGACGAAAGCTCACCCGCGCCGGACGTCCCGTTTTGTACACGGCCAACGCTGCGATCGCAGCCAGGGGATTGGCCTGGGACTCTTTGCCGCCAAAGCCGCCACCCATGCGCAAACAGGTCACCACCACCTGATTCATCTGGAGCTGCAGCACATCGGCGACAGCGGTCTGTGTGGAGTTGGGGTGCTGGGTGGATGCATACACCTGAAACGTCCCATCTGGTGCCGGAATCACCCAGGCGGCCTGGGTTTCGAGATAAAAGTGGTCCTGTCCCCCCATCTCCACTTCCCCCGTCAGCACGTGGGCCGCGGTGTCCATGGCCTGATCGGGATCACCCCGGCGGCACCCATCGGGGGCACTGTGAAAGCTGTCCGCTGCGATCGCAGCGGTCACCGACAACAACGCTGGCAGCGACTCATAGTCAATTTGCACTTTCTCAGCGCCACGCCGCGCCGCGTCTTCTGTTTCCCCCACCACCCAGACGACGGGTTGGCCCCAATAGCTCACCTCGTCCGTGGGCAGCAGCGGTTCATCCGCGCGAATGACGCCGGTATTGTTTTGCCCTGGAATATCATCAGCCGTGAGCACCGCGACCACACCAGGCACAGCCAGGGCCGCCGCCGTCTCTATTGTGAGAATGCGTCCATGGGCGTGGGGCGACAAGACCGGATAGAGGGACAACAAACCGAATGGGGGCCGTTGATCGTCGGTGTAGACCGCCTGGCCCGTAACGTGGCCGACTGCACTTTCATGGCTTTGGCGTCGATCGCGGTTGCTCATACCGGCAGTTCCCCTTGCTCGTAACTCTCAAATTCCACAAAGAACTTTTCAAATAAATTAGCAACCAAACGATTGCGGTAGGCCGCACTGCCCCGCAGATCGCTCATCGGCGTAAAGGCCGACTGCAGCTGTTCCTTGGCCGCCAACACCGTCTCTAAGGTCCAGGGCTGACCCACCAGCCAAGCTTCAACAGTCGTCGCTCGAACTGGCGTGGCGGCCACCCCACCATAGGCCAGCCGCGCCGCTACAACCCGGTTTTGCCCATCCAAATCCACGCGGTAGGCTGCTGCCACAATGCTGATATCGTCTGTGCCCCGTTTGCCCACCTTGTAAGACTGGCTCAGCCGCCGCGTCGCTGGCTTTTTAGGAATGGTAATCGCCACGATCACCTCGCCCGAGCGCAAATCGGTGACGCGATACCCCTTAAAAAAGTCCGCGATGGGAATGTCCCGTTGGCCCGCCGCGCTGGCAACTTGAAGGGTGGCATCCAGCGAGAGCAGCACCGGTGGTAGGTCACCAATGGGCGACGCCGTGCCCAAATTGCCCCCCAGTGTCGCCCGGTTGCGCACCTGCCGTGCCGCAAACCAGTACAGCATTTCATCCAGGCTGGGGAACACCCCCCGCAGCCGCTCTTCAATGTGGCTCAGGGGCACCGCCGCGCCAATGGTCACGGCCTCATCCGTTTGCTGCAGCTGTTGCAGTTCCGCCACCGCTTCTAGGGCAATCATGACGGGGTAATGCTGGCGATACCAGCTCATCTCCAACCCCAGGTCGGTGGAGCCTGCCACCAGTGTTGCATCGGGATGGGCCTGCAAGAGTTCCAGCACGTCTGCCAGCTGGTTGGGACGATAAAACTGTTGACCTTGGGCCTGGTAGGCCGTGTCATCGAGCTGCGTGGGGACCTGACCCAGCACCGCTGAAAAATTATCGCCGTCGTAGTCGCCATTGTGGGACTCTGCCGCCACCCGCTGGGCCGCTCGGCGAATGGGCAGATACCCCGTACAGCGACAAAGATTGCCTTCCACGGTGACATCATCCGCTATGCGATCGCTGTAATATCCGGCAAACAGACTCATAATGAACCCCGGCGTACAGTAACCGCACTGTGAGCCCCCTAAATCGACCATCGCCTGCTGTACCGGATGCAGGCCACCGTTGGCAATTCCCTCAACGGTGTAGATGTGTCGACCGCCCAAACTGCCCATCGGTAACAAACAACTATTCACCGCCTGGTACTGGGGCTGGCCATCCGCCCCCGCCCCCGCCATCACCACAGTACACGCACCACAGTCACCGTCACCACAGCCTTCTTTTGTGCCGACATGGCCATGCTGGCGCAAATAGCTCAGCAACGTTTGAGTCGGGGAGCTATCTTTGAGACAAATAGATACGCCATTTAATGTAAATCGCAAATCAGTTAAGGTCTGGGGAAGGGGCATCGACCAAAGTAAAAATTAGCAACAACACACATTCAAAATAAACGTTATTCGTAAAAAATGCGATTCTGACCGCATCCTATGACTAAATAACATTACGTTAAGCACGCTTTTTAGGCATAGGAAACTGTGGTAGTCGAGAAAATTTTGAGCCCTAAAAACAACTCCATCAAATCTAGCTAAGGCTGTATAAAAGTGATGGCTTTATTTTGGTTGGCGTAATGACAATTTAACTGCGAAGCGATCGCGCCAAAATTTTTGAATGATTTCAAGTTCTCGTTAAGATAAGATAAGCTCTCGTTAAGACTGGAACTATGTTGCCCACTAACTATTACTCTAAGCAAGAGACTTTCGTAAGTAAGATTGTTATCATCATTTGAGCGCGATCAACGATTGGCCCTGCTATCACATGATACCGGTTCGCC
>JBCDJC010000199.1:0-9105 GCA_038748225.1 Cyanobacteria bacterium P01_H01_bin.26
GCTCCCCTAGACTATCCTCAATCACTACAGCGACTGGTTGCCCCCTATCTGGCAACTTTCTATGCCGATAGTCCTGCTGTGATCGATTGGGCTCAGCAACAGCTGCACCAGGCTGATGGCAATGTGGGACTATTCTTGACGGGTCTGACCCAAGCCATTTATCACAGCTGCACCTACGAAACCCGCGATCACGGGCCGCCGTGGTCTGCTGGTGTAGTATTGGCAGAGCAGCGGGGTACCTGTCGTGACTTTACGGTGTTGTTTATGGCAGCCTGTCGAGCGGTGGGGTTGGCAGCGCGGTTTGTCAGTGGCTATCAGCGCGGCGATGCCGCTCAAACAAGCCATGACCTGCACGCTTGGCCAGAGGTATATGTGCCGGGTGGGGGCTGGCGTGGTTTTGATCCCACCTTGGGTTTAGCTGTTGCCGATGGCCATGTCGCCGTGGCAGCGGCTGCTACTCCAGCCCAGGCAGCATCAGTCACCGGGAAGCTACAGGTCGGTCATCTTAGCCAGAGCACCCTAGATGCCGATATCCAATTAAAAGTCTTAGATGAGTAATTGTTGCTAATTAAAAAGACAACAATACGTGGCTATCTCAGGAATGTGCGCAAAAATAAAATACCAGCCTCAGTTGGGAAAGGGTAAAGGGGGAAGGGTAAAGGGGGATCTGATTTAATTGTGCACTCCTCAGAATAGGTAGCCGTGTACTTTAGGCAAAATAGGTAGTAATCAAGGTGAAAGGTATTGATTACCGAGGTGTCAAACGATCGTAGTTTTAATAACCATATCGTTATAGTCCAAGTCACCACCGCCTGGTAGGTCTTCAAAGCCAAAGGTATTGTCGCCGAGCAAACGTACATGGTCGATACCGTCGCTGTTGGCTCCCATGTGGGTAAAGTAGATGGCTGGATCATTTATGGTGTTACCGTCTGTTAGCTGCTCAATGGTGCCATCTACAACAATAAAGCTGGCCAGTAGCTGGCCCATTTCAACCTCGGTGGTAAAGCTTTCTATTTGTCCGTTGGTGCCAGTCAAATTAACGTCGGTCAATCGGTTATTGAGAGAGGCCTCAGTATAGCCAGCATCGCCAGGGCTAAGTAGATTACCGAAGTTATCAAACACCTGACCCTGCTCATTTTCAACAACATAAAAGCCAACCAGGCTGTTGTATCCAGCATTTCGAGACACGTCAAAAGTGGCTGTGCGTGTTCCTGTTTCACCGCGAAGATCAATCAGTTCTGAGTTGCCACTGTAACCTTGCATTTCACTGCCTGTCAGCGGTGTACCCTCAAGGCTCTCTAGTACTATGTTTGTTGCCCCGGTGCCAGCAGGCACCCGCAGGTTAAACTGTAGTCCAGGCTCTTGTAAGGTGTCAGCCGCCAATGGTTGACGGTCGGCGTAGGCCAATCGTAGCTCTCCGGTTCCACCCTGACGCAGACTGTCCAAGCTACCGGCTGCAATGACCGCAAACTGCAGCGTGGCGTCGTCAGGCAGCACCAGGGTACGGCTAATTTCTAACCCTGATAGCTGTCCGGTTTTGAGCGTTGAGAAAACGACAACGGCCCCGTCTAGCAGCGCCTGTTCATAACCCGCTTCATCAGGGGCAATGCCGTTAATACGGCCCTGGGGGTCGTCGGTGACCACCACTATCAGTTCATTAACGCTATCGGTGTTACCTTCTAACAAACCTAAGCCGATCGTTATTGGTTGTTCATCTGGTATGGAGAGGGGTGTGGGAGAGTCTTCCGTTTTAGGCTGAGCGTCCGGCGAGGAAACTACTGTTTCAGGCTGAGCACCTGGTGTGGAGTCCGGCGGGGAAACTAGTGCGTCAGGGATCACTCCAACAGGTGCTGGCTCTGGTGTCTCCACGATGGGTTTGGGGTCTGGTATTTCTGCAATCGGCTCAGGCTCAGGAGTTTCTGTAATCGGTTCGGGTTTGGGCTCAGGGTCTGGCGTCTCTGTAATCGGTTCGGGTTTGGGCTCAGGGTCTGGCGTCTCTGCAATCGATTCGGGCTCGGGCTCAGGCTCAGGAGTTTCTGCAATCGGTTCGGGTTCGGGCTCAGGAGTTTCTGTAATCGGTTCGGGCTCGGGCTCAGCAGTAGGCTCTGGCAAGTCTTCAACAAAGGTCGCTTCAGGAATTCCCGTATCAGCGCCATTGGTATTTTGGACAATGTTTCCGCCGCCATCGGTGATCTCAAAATTAACTGTATTCTCTATCTCCTTGCCATTAGAGCGGTTACCTGCAAATTGAGAATCGCTGATGGTTAGGTTTTTTGCTTGGGTTTCCCCACTAATCCAGATACTGCCCGCCTGATCGCCAGCAGAGTTATCGATAAACGTTGTATCGGTAATTGTTGATTCAACGTTTTTTCCGGTATTGAGAACAACAGCACCACCGATACCAGAATCGTTAGAGTTTTGAATGCGGTTACCTGAGAAGATTGAACTTTCAATGGTGACGCCGCCTTTAACATCAGTCCACAGGCCACCGCCCTGGGATGTGCTCGTATTATCAGTGATTGTAGAGTTGCGAATGGTTAGCGTAGCTGGATTGGCTTCATCTTGGTAGGATTGAACTGCTAACCCGGCTCCCCTACTGGCCGTGTTGTTGGTGATTTTGGTGTTTTCAATGAGATAACTATCGCCGGAATATCCGCTTAAAAAGAAGGCTCCACCATAATCACCACCGCCTATGTTGTCTTCGGCAACAACGTCACGAATGACGGTGGTCCCTCCAAGATTATCGGGTTTCTCGGTGCCATTGGCGCCGTCGGTAAAAATAGCACCGCTGCCGTTGGTGCCTTCATTTCCCTTAAAAACTGAATCCTCAACCCTGAGGTTAGTGAGTAGGGTATAAACAGCGCCAAAGGTTCCTTTGTTATTAGTAAAGGTTGTCCCACTAATGTCTAAAGATGCCTCTCCACCAACGTTACGCTCGCCATTGCTATTGACGACCTGCGCGCCTTCTCCACCGCCATAGGTAGAAATTGCACCAGCGCTAAAGCCATCGCTAGCAGAGGAGCCATCATTGCCATCAAAAAAACTGTCTGTAATTGTGGCGCTCGAACCGTAGCTGACAAAAATAGCACCGCCTCGTTCACCTTCGTTGTTGATAAATTCAGCGTTATCTACTACCAAGGTATTAGAACCACGCACTTCAATGGCTCCACCTTGTAAGGTCGTATCCGGGTTATTATCAACGGCGCTACCCTTGGCAAAGGTGAGATTACTCAGTATCACGTCTGAGTAGTCATAGCTAATATGAATGATCCGCGTTTTGTTCTCACCGCTAACCGTTAAATTAGCAGCATCGCCGCCATCGATGGTCAGGCTCTTATCAATAACAAGTTGCTTTTCCAACCGGATAGTTTGGTTAGCCAGTTTGGGTGAGAAAACAATCGTATCTCCCGCTTCGGCGAGGGCGATCGCTTCGCGTAAAGACCCCTTTCCACTATCGTTTGTGTTTGTAACCGTAAGGGTAGCCATGGGTTGTTTTCAGGTAACGTCGGTCGGTAAAGCACCTGGTGAGCCATTGGTTTAGAAAATTGCACCTGAACGGTTGAGCTCTAGAGAGCAGGGATTGTTCGAAGCGAACCACAGCGATACTGTAAGATCAATTAGCGAAAACGCTTGCAGCATTCTCTCCCACAGTTAAGGGATTTGCTGGTAAACAAGGTACCCGCCAATAGCTTCTTTCCCCTTTCCCTTTAACCCTTCCCCACTCTACTCCGGGGATTTTATTTTTTGGCAGATCCCTAAGCTCTACAGCCGAGGACTATTGTTGGCTAAAAGCCAGTAATCCCTTGAGGGAAACCTAAGATTTGGCAGGAGATAACCGGGCAACGCTGACCCAAGCCCTATAGACAGGGCATGGGACTCAAAAACTTGTTTCAATACTAAACCTGTTGTATTGGGTGAGTGATCTTCCATGGGAATCAGCACCCACGGCTATGATTTCAAGGGACCACAAATCGGGTAAATGCACTCGGCTAGAATGAGCAGCCCTGCCTGCACTGGGTGGGCTTACCCAAGCCAAACGAATAACTCACGATCGATACTAGCTCAAAAATAAGAGAATGTATCAACAATCAACAATTCGGATAGCCTACTAAAAATCACCTCTTTTTTTTGATGGAAATCCGGACTGATAAGTCCGGATCCTTAAATTGAGCGCAGCCGAAACTTAAACGCACAGGAACTCTCTATGGGTCGGCTAAAATTAGGGACTTGCTGGTAAACAAAGTACCCGTCAATAGCTCTTTACCCCTTTCCCTTTCCCCTTTCCCTTTCCCCTCTACTCCGGAGATTTTATTTTTTGGCAGCTCCCTAACAAGCCACCTCCCTAACCTACTCCAGGGCAAAGTCCGGGTCGGCGTCAATGGATACCCGATTCCACTCCGGGGTGGGCATATTCTGGGTCGCTTCGCGCAGAGCGCTCTCCCAGTACTTCCGAATTTTAGCCAGGTAGGGGTCACTGGACTGGAGCTGGACCCGGTGGCGAATTTCAAAGCTATTGGCGGCGTAAAGCACCATATTAATGGGGGGACCCACCGAAATATTGGAGCGCATGGTGGAATCGATGGAGAGCAGGGCGCACTTTGCGATCGCATCGAGCGACGACTCATAGGTCAGGGTGCGATCCAATATTGGCTTACCATACTTGGTCTCGCCGATCTGCAAAAAGGGAGTTTCCGGCGTGGCCCGGATACAGTTGCCCTGGCTGTACACCAAATAGATCTCCGGCGGCTCCCCCGGCAGTTGCCCTCCCACTAAAAAGTTACATTGAAATTTGATACCGTCTTGATCCAACCAGGTGCGGTCCTCATCTTGAATTTTGCGAATCTCATCCCCGATATAGCGAGCGATCTCATACATGGTGGGCATGGTGTGGAGCGAATCGCTTGCCCCGGTTTTAATATCCTGACCAATCTGATGGACCACAGCCTGGGTCACCGACAGGTTCCCCGATACACAGGCCACAATCACCCGCTCCCCAGGAATCGAAAAATCAAACAGCTTCTGATAGGACGAAATATAGTCCACCCCGGCATTGGTACGAGAATCAGCCGCCAGGATCAGTCCCTCTTTCACCGATATTCCTAAACAATAGGTCACTAATTTAGACTCCTCTTGCGGACGCTTGGGGAACAAAGTTCAAGGAACCTCCAGTCGAGTAGCCCTTGCTACGTTTTCTATCCATGACCATAGTAGGCGCTGGCGGATAGTAATTAGGCTCTGGTAGATATTGACTAGAACCTGGTGGATAGTTATCAGAACCTACTGGATAGTTATCAGAGCCTACTGGATATATCTTGGGATTCACCGGATATTTATTGGGGCAAAGGCGAATTGTGCTCCTGATAATATTCATAGCCGTTTGCTGGCAGATATTTCGAAAGGCATCCTGCATCAAGAAGAGATTTCCCTAAGCCGTGGGTCTAGACAATAATGTCCAATCCCGAGCTATGGGATCTCCTTGACCGGAGGTTAATACAGGATTGATGTAGACCCATAACACAAAATGTACGTTTTCTAGAATATTTAGATTTAAACCGTCAATAGTAAAAAATAAATCATCATGGCGTTATGCATTTATTTTTTTCAATGGTAGCTGCTACAATTACTGTAAAGCCATTTGAAATGCAGCCTTTGGGGTGCGGCCGTCACTGACACAATTCAAGCTTGTTTACTATCGAACGTTAATCAGGGCGTTGAAATATGGGGATCTCTTTGTTTTTGTCTATTGAAAATCAGTACGAATCCCTACGTAGGGTGAATACTGTGCCAATGATGAATCTGATTAGTCATCAAATTGAGCAGCAGGTGATTAATCATCAAATTTCAGCTGACTTTTTTGCAGGATTTCAGCGGTTTTCTAATTTTCCCGAGCAGTTGCGTCGATACAGTCGCCTTGGAACTGTGTGTCGTCGGGTTTATGTGTTTGGGGTGCCAGACTGTGAACCCGCCAACATTTCGGGTATTGAGTTTTTAGAGCTAGCGCCGGCATCATCCCTGGCTCAGGAATGGTTTTTGCTTATTAATACCCCCACGTTTTGGGCCACACTGGTGGCTCGTGAGGTGCCTGAAAAAGACCCTGTGACTAAGAGCCGACGCTTTGATGCTGTTTGGTCTTACGATGTTGAGGTGATTGAACGTGTTGCCCTGCTGCTCTCCCAGGTGATGGAGAGACCCTATCAACCGATTCAGGACCGAGACTATACCCAGCAAAATTTCCATATTTCTGAGATCAATAGCTGTATGGTCAATCAGCTGGAGGACATTAATACATTGAGTCTACGACGGTGGTCTCGTATGCAGACTCTGCAGGCTTTTTCGGCGATTTCAGCTCAGCGGCTGGCGGATTTTTTGAAAGCCGTTGCCCAGGTTTTGTTGGATGTTTTTGGGGCGACTGCCGTTGCGATCGCATTTCAGATTAACGACGATAGCTACAAAGTTGTCGTTGCTGCCGGAGAAGCCATGGGGCAAGGATGGAGTGTCCACCTATCAGATGGAATCTGTGGTCAAGTCCTGCGGGAACGTCGTCCTGTTCACATTAAAGATACTAGCTATCGCCAACGATTGGACTCCCAGCTACCCGCTTCAAAATGTTTGATGGCCGCTCCCATAGAGCATGTTAAGCAGAATGGAGCCATTGCCATAGGACATCCACAAGCCAACATATGGGATGAGGAAGATTTGGATATGCTAGAGGCTATAGGCCGCTTGATAGCCGTCGAGAGCAAACATTTTTTTCGACGGGCCCAGGCAAAAGCCAAGTCTCACAATAGACATAATTACCATGCTGTTCATTCTTAATCCGACATTTAAACGGTGGGACAAAAATTCCCAGTCCTGAACAGCAATAACCAGCCATCTCGGATGTTTGTTTGGACCATGGGCAACTTGAGAGGAGTTTTCTCCTATGGCTGATTCGCCTGATTATGGATCAGCTGCTGCACCTTGGTGACGGCCTGATTATACTCTGGGCCTTTGCGGTGGGGCATGGCTTCAAATGCCCGCTGCTCATCTTCCATCATCAGCACATCCTGCTCTACTAAGCCCGCCAGCAGCCCCCGAGCTGCGTTAAATAGGCGATTTTTTACAAAGCGGCGAAACGAGACCGGCAGCTTATGGAGGCGGTGAAAGGCCCCGAGGGAAACAAAATGCACCAAATAGGCTTTGGTTTGGGTTTCGCTAATTGGGCAAAACAGACAGTAAATTTTAAAGTCGTTTCCCAGTACGGACTGCCAGTGGGGATAGACATAGCTGACATCCAGGTTGGTGGGTCTCAGCTGCCGCATGGCTGGGATAAACAGCTGACCCACGGAGTAAATCCTGTCTATTTTGTAATAGCTTTCAGCGTCGTAGTGGGCATCGACTCGGGTTGGGCTAGTTTCAAGATCGCGTAGGACAGGGTTGGCCCATGCCTGCAGATTGTCATGCAGACGGCCATGGTACATGTCCATCAAATTTTCGATCAAAAATGAGAAGTGGGCCTGGGTGCTAATGGTCGTGTAGGAGGCAATATAGTTAAGGTGGTGCCATTCGGGCAGCCCCAATGGGGGGACGCTATCCGCTTGTTCGGCTATCCCCGGAAACAGCCAGATAAAACCATCCTGTTCCCGTACGGGATAGGTACGCAGCCGACAGTTGGGCAGCTGTTGTTTTTCCTTTAGGTAGGGTACCTCCACACAGGCTCCGGCCCTGTCAAATTGCCAACCGTGGTAAACACACTCCAGCTGATTGCCCTGCACTTGACCATGGCTCAAACGGACCTGACGATGGGGGCAGCGATCTTCTAGGGCATGGACAATGTGTTGGCGGTCTCGATAGAGCACGATCGGCTCGTGCCACAGCATGACGCCCAGGGGCTGGTCATTTAGCTCGCTGCTTTGGGCGACGACATACCAATGATTTAGGTTGATCGGGGCACGACGCACCGTCTTAATCGGATTGGCTGAGGTTTGTTCAGGGGATGCAATGGAAATGGGCTGAACCATTGGGCTGAAAGCATAGGGAAATCGGCCATTAGATTACACCTTAGCGCACCCCCACAGTTGTAGAAGAGCTGCATAAAATATGGAAAGACATGCATCTTCACTAACCGGCCATCCGGCGTCATTGCCAACAGCTCAAGGATCTAATCGATGTTCAAATCAATTGGGCTATTGATGGTATTAGCCCTGATCGGCTGTCAAACCGAGCCCCTAGGTTCTACCTCGGTGTCAGAATCAGTTGCAGCCAATACACCTAGGGACCTGACTAGTAAGCCCCTCGCCGAGGAATCTCGCGCTCAAACAGGTGGCCCTCTCTGGACCAGCGAGTTGGATCAATCGGACTGGATAGACAACTGGGAACCACGGGATGGTAAATCCTGGGGGGATGATAATTTAGAAATTCTTTCGCCTGCCGATGGTCCCTTTGAAACGGTGCTGAGGGTTTACTATCCGGCTGGCAGTGCGAGTCCGTCGGTATCGCGTCAGACAGATTCTCCCCTCGGTGGAGCCCAATTTTACGCCGATCTCTTTTTGGCAGCCCAAACCGAGCTGAGGCTTACCTACTATCTGAGGTTTGCTGAGGGGTTTGACTTTGTTAAAGGGGGAAAACTACCCGGTCTATTTGGCGGAGTCGGAGCCAGCGGTGGCGATACTCCCAATGGAGCCGATGGATTTTCAGTCCGTCTGATGTGGCGACGCGATGGCCAGGGTGAGGTGTATGCCTATCTGCCGACAAGTGAGACCTATGGCACCTCGATTGACCGGGGGGCATGGCGCTTTCAGCCGGGGATTTGGTACAAACTAACCCAGGAGATTAAACTCAATACTCCGGATCGGGCCGATGGTGAAATTCGACTTTGGGTGAATGACGCCCTGGTGATTGATCAAAAAGAAGTGATGTTTCGCACCGTTGATTCGTTACAGATCGATGGGATCTTTTTTTCTACCTTTTTTGGTGGCGGCGATGCGTCTTGGGCCACTCCCCAGGACACTCATATTGATTTTGCTGATTTTTCGCTCACTGCTGTGGATTAGGTTGATGTCAATATCAGGTCGGGACGGTCTTGAATTGCCACATGCTCAACGCTGATATTGTCCGTCTGGTCTA
>JBCDJC010000200.1:0-9057 GCA_038748225.1 Cyanobacteria bacterium P01_H01_bin.26
GGGGATATCGATATCCCCTTTAGTCAGCTCAAGGCTCACTCTGTTCTCCGATGCACATGGACAGCAGAAGACTGGTCGGTGGGCATCAGAAAAATTTCGCTGATATTGACGTGGGCTGGACGGGTAATGGCAAATAAAATACTGTCAGCGATATCCTCTGGGGTGAGTGGCGTCATCCCCGTGTAGACCGATTGAGCCCGGTCCTCATCTCCTCGAAACCTGACTGCGCTAAACTCTGTTTCCACCAGGCCCGGCTCAATGTTTGTCACCCGTACAGGTGTACCCAGCAAATCAATCTTTAAGCCTTCCGATAGGGCTTTGACCGCTGCCTTCGTAGCACAGTATACGCTGCCGCCAGGGTAGGTCTGTCGTGCGGCAATGGAGCCGATATTCACCACGTGGCCCCGGTTTTGCCTCACCATGCTAGGCACCACAGCCCGCGTTACATACAGCAGTCCTTTGACATTGGTATCAATCATTTCCTCCCAGTCCTGCACGGGAGACTCATACTGTTTGTCCAGCCCCCGGCTCAGTCCCGCATTATTGACCAGAACATCAATGGTTTGCCAATCTGTCGGTAGGTCATTGATGGCGGTACTGACCGAGCTGTAATTCTGCACATCCAGCGGCAGCAGAAACGTTTTGGTACCATGCTGCTGCTCCAGGGCTGTTGCCAGTGTCTGCAACTTTTCCTGCCGTCGCGCGGCTAGGATTAACCTTGCTCCGGCCTGGGCAAATAGCTGGGCACAGGATTTACCAATACCGCTGCTAGCTCCGGTAATGAGAATCGTCTGATTTGCAATCGATATGGCCATAAAACGTTGTTTAGCGTCAATGGGACGCCCCCTTTATAAAATCCTTGACGGTTCGAACGTGCCTGTGGATTAGATCCCACAGCGCCTCGCTTGGGTAAGAGTCCCTAGGTGGCACCCTTGCCAATGGCAGCATAGGGCCCATGGTCGGACATCTAACCTAGATCGGGCGAATATCCTAAAAATACAGCTAGTTCGTCAAAGATTGAAAGGCTGAGTCGTCAAAGCATCGCAACGTAGGGAGAGCCCACACCGCTGCGGTTGAACAAATGCCGAGCGACGCCCTGCTTTAAGGTTGGAATTGGTGGGGGTATGGCTGGGGCTCAATAATGAAAAAAACATTGACGCTAGCATCGTGACGTTTTCCAAACGAGCGTCCAATTAGATAAATTTCCAATGAATTGTTTTTAGCTGTACATAACAATTTCTTTACCTAGGTGGTTTCCGATGCTTCCAGATTATTGCTGGATTTATCTGTATCTATACATGTAATTACCGAACCTATGCTGAGTTTTTGTTGACCTGGGCTTTTACGGTGGTACATGACAGCTGGCCATAAAGCAGTTTCGACTTTGGGGCAATGGGTCATGTGCTAAAACGAACAGCCAGAGAAGGTTGATCGGTTCTTAAGCGCAATGATGGATCCTCTCGCAGGAAATGACCTATGAAGCGAAATTTGCTCCTACCCGTGGCGGGCGCTCTGCTAACTTGGGTTGGGCTCATGGCAACAGGTCGTTTAATGCGGTCGGATGACCATTGGGCCTATCAAGATCGGCTGCAGCGCCAACAGGATGCGGAGGAATTGGCGCTCGATCTTCAAATGATACGGTGGCAGCCCCTGGTTGATAGTGCGGCTGGTAGGAGCACGCTTGGTAACCTCGGTGATAGTGCGATCGCATACCCTAGCCGTAGCCTAGAAAATAAGCCCCAGATTCATCGGCTAACGCCACTGCCCTTTTCGACAGTGCAGCACAGTCAGACCGTATCCCGACCCAACGGCGACAGCCATCGGTCAGCAAATACCCAGGCCAGACTATTTCAGCTAGGGGCGGTTGGTTTATTGCTTGGCACGCTGGGGGGAGCGGGCTATGTATGGTCTCGGCGTCATCAATCTCGCCAGATTCACCAGCTGACTAAAAATTGGTTTGAGAGTATTGGCGATGCCTATGTGGGTGTAGACCAGCGATGGATCATTACCCGCGTCAATACCCTTGCCACTAAGAGCCTTAATAAATCACCAGAAGAGGTAGTCGGTCAGCTTTTTTGGACCGTATTTCCCCATGAACTGGGCCAGGATCAAACCCACGCCTATCAGCAGGCGGTGGCGCAACAGTCTGTTGTTACCTTCGAAACCAGGTTTGTCCATGGGGCTTGCTGGCTCAAGTTTCGTCTTTCTCCCGATGCAGAGGGTCTCTCAGTCTTTTGGCAGGATATCAGTGCCTGTAAGCGAGCTGAGTTTCAGCTTGAGCTGAGCCTTAAAGCCAACGATGAAGCTTTACAGAAGGCAGATGAAATTCGCAAAAAGGCTGAAGCGGATCGTCTAAAAGCAGAAAGTGCCAGTCAGGCAAAAAGTGAATTTCTGGCTAACATGAGCCATGAGCTGCGGACTCCCCTCAACGCCATTATCGGCTATAGCGAAATGCTTGAGGAAGATGCAGAGGATCTTGGCCAGGAAGATTTTATTCCTGAATTGCACAAGATTCAGGGGGCTGGCAGACATTTGTTAAATCTGATCAATGATGTTCTAGACCTTTCTAAGGTGGAAGCTGGTCATATGGAACTGTACTTGGAAACCTTTGAGATTGCACCTCTGCTGCAGGATGTTGTCTCAACAATACAGCCCCTGATAGATAAAAATAACAATATTTTAGAAATTCAATGCCCTGACACCGTTGGGCATATGCATGCAGACGATGTGAAAGTACGTCAAAGTCTTTTGAATCTGCTGAGTAATGCTAGCAAGTTTACTAAAAATGGCACCATTACCCTCAGTGTCGCCTCTACTAATGCGACTGAGGATAGCTGGGCAGAGTTTCGAATTCAAGATACGGGCATTGGTATGCGGCCAGAACAGCTGCAGAAAATTTTTAATGCCTTTGCCCAGGCAGACTCGTCAACCACTCGACAGTATGGGGGGACCGGTTTGGGGCTGACCATCACAAGACGGTTTGTCCAAATGATGGGGGGAACAATTACGGTTGAAAGTGAGGTGGGCAAAGGAACAACTTTTGTGCTTCGAATTCCCCAAACGGTTCAAGCACCGGTCTCTAGTTCTGGCCCCCTGCAGGAAGATATTCTTCCCCTGAAAATTGCCCAGGGGGAGGGGGGCGACGCTGCAAATATCTCTGACTCAGACTTCAATTTAGCCGATTCTTTACTCACAACAAACCAGTGCTCAACCTGTGTGCTAGTCATTGATAATGATATGGAAACCAGTGAACTAGTGTGGAGGACCCTCGTAAGTCAGGGCTATTTTGTTGTTTTGACCCACAACGGTCGCAAAGGTCTAAAGATGGCCGAGCAGCTGCTACCTGATATTATTCTCCTCAGCGCGATGGTACCGGAGCCGGAAGCGGGATATCTGTTGAAAACTCTCAAGGCGAATCCCAGTCTTTCCAATACGCCGGTGATTATGCAGTCCATGCTGGCGGATCAAAATCAGATCTTTTCCCTGGGGGCTACGGACTATGTGGCTAAGCCCATTGATGTAAACCAGCTTTTGGCTGTTGTTGGCAAGTATCAACCAGCGCCACGGGAGAGCGTCTACTTCTAAAGCGTCTACTTCTAGAGCGAGTGAGTAGGTGCTCGGGGGGTGGGGTGATGCCGCTGTATGCCGCTGTTGACCATGGGCTTAAATATGGGCCAGGATAGCTGGGGTAATACCGGTGAGATCGTAGACATGGGCAAACGCCTGGGCGGCGGGACCCACTACCCACAGCGGGACGGCATTAACGGTGTGGCGCTTAGTGGACAGGTCTTCCACATTGCCATGATCGCTGACAACAACAAGGGTGGTGTCTGCTCCCAAATGCTCTACTACGGCGGCTAAAAAACAATCGATCCGCTGCAGGACAGCCACCGCCTGGTCGTAAACCTGGGTATGGCCAGCGTAGTCACTCAAATAGCACTCAAATAGGGTAACGCTGTGGTGCTTGCCCAACGCTGCTAGATATTGCCCGGCGAGATCGGGGGTGATGGGTTTAGCACCGATGCCACGGGAGTGGGCGATCGCACCGGTAATATCCCAAAAAATTGCCTGCCCCCGCTCGTATTCGTACTGCATTCGAAAGGGCAGACCGGCCGTCATGGTTAGCAGGGTGCATACGGAGTAGCGCCAGCGGCGGCGGGCCACGGCTTCAAAATAGGCCGGGGAGTAGAGATTGGCCAGGGTGGCGGTACCGCCCTGGGCCAGCACTCGCTTAAAGAGTCCGTAGGGTTCGATCAGCTGTCGCAAAGAGCCGTTGGCAAAGGCCGTTTGGTGCTGGCCGCGAAATTTGGCGGCGTTGTGGCCAGTGTAGAGGGTGGTTTGGCCTGTGGCGCTCTGGGGCAGACCCGGTACGCCTAGGGTGGCATCAATAGGTTTAAGCAAGTGCCTAGGCCCCCGGCTGTAGGCTCCAGCCACTAGGGGCTGGCCCCAAAGCGTCTGACAGCGAGGCATGGTGCCCGTTGCGCCCAGGGGGTTGTGCGGCCCCGGAGACCCTAAGCCCAGGCCATCTAAAAACAGCAGAATAAAGCGGTTCTTAACCATTGTCCAGGGGACCATGCCCGCCTACGCGGTGGCTAAAAGTGGCTGTTTTAATTGGATTTGGTTGGCTTCGGCCCAGGTGTGGAGATCGGCAAAGCTGCGATCGCGATATTTCCCATACCGTTCTCGCTTGTTGCGAATCCGCTCAGACAGGGCTGGAAAAATGCCAAAATTTGGTGGCATCGGCTGAAAATGTTTAGGGTCTGCCGAGCTAATAAAGTTAAACAGTGCCCCCACCATCGTGGTGACCGGCAGCGACACCAGGGGCAGCCCCAGCCATGAGCGGGCCGCATTGGTGCCCGCCAGCCAGCCCCCGGCACAGGCGGCGGTGTAGCCCTCGGTGCCCACCAGCTGCCCCGCCGCAAACAGGTTTGAGCGCCGATGAAACTGCAGCGCGCTACTCAACAGCTCCGGCGAATTAATAAAGGTGTTGCGGTGCATGACCCCCATGCGTACAAACTCCGCCGTCTCCAAACCAGGAATCATGCGAAATACCCGCGTTTGCTCGCCCCAGCGCAGGTTGGTTTGAAACCCCACCATGTTCCACAGCTGACCGCCCTTATCCTCCTGGCGTAGCTGGACCACCGCATAGGGACGCTTGCCTTTATTTTCCGGTGCGTCAAAGGCCCCATAGCGACTGGTATCAAACAGACCCACCGGCTTTAGGGGGCCGTAGCGCATGGTATCCTCCCCCCGACGGCCCATTTCTTCAATGGGCAAACAGCCCTCAAAAAATTTGGCGGTTTCCTGTTCAAAGTCTTTTAGTTCCGCTTGTTCGGCTGCACAAAGCGCCTGCCAAAAGGCCAAATACTGCTCTCGGTCCATCGGACAGTTGAGATAGGCGGCTTCCCCTCGGTCGTAGCGGGATGCCATAAAGGCCACGTCGCGGTTGATGGATTCCCCCACTACGATTGGGCTCGCCGCATCAAAAAAGCTCATGTAGTCCTGACCGGTAAAGGCGCGCAGGTCCGCGGCTAGAGCTTCACTAGTGAGCGGCCCGGTGGTAAGGACCACGGTGGTATCCGTTGGAATTTGGGTCACCTCGTCGCGGCGCAGCTCGATCAGGGGATGCTGCTCTAGGGTTGCTGTGAGGTCGCGGCTAAATACGCCCCGATCCACCGCCAGGGCTCCTCCCGCTGGGACCGCATGCTCATCGGCTTTGCTAATGACCACCGAGCCCAGCTGCCGGAGCTCCTCGTGCAGCAGCCCCGAGGCCCGATCCGCTGCCCTGGCACCAAAGGAGTTGCTACACACCAGCTCCGCCACATGCTCCGAATGGTGGGCGGGGCTGAGCTTGACGGGGCGCATTTCATGGAGCACCACCGGGATACCCGCCCGGGCGATTTGCCAGGTGGCCTCGGTACCGGCAAGACCACCGCCAATGACATGGATGGGTTGAGGGTGCGGGTTAACCATGGTAAAACTCAAAACTTAGCAGTCTTCTATCATAGGTTACCGATTCAAGGTCGCTGCTGAATTTCTATCCCAGAAACCCGCAACGGTCTTATAAGATCTTTCAGAAGTACCCCAGGCGGTTTCTCAAATAGGCTATGTCCCTCAAATACCCATCTTTCTATGACTAAAAAACGAATTCTCTCCGGTATTCAAACCACGGGTAATTTGCACTTGGGGAACTATCTTGGTGCCATTCGCAACTGGGTAGAGCTGCAGGATACGTACGACTGCTTTTTGTTTTTGGCGGATTTACATGCCATTACCGTGCCCCATGACCCCAAGCGACTAGCTGAAAACACCTACAAGGTGGCTGCCACTTACCTGGCCTGTGGGATTGACCCAGAGCGCTCGACGGTGTTTGTCCAGTCCCACCTCAGTGCCCACAGTGAGCTGGCCTGGTTGTTTAACTGCATCACCCCCCTCAACTGGCTAGAGCGCATGATTCAGTTTAAGGAAAAGGCGCTCAAGCAGGGGGAGAACGTCAGCGTGGGTCTGTTGGACTATCCGGTGCTGCAGGCGGCGGATATTTTGCTATACGAGCCGGATATGGTGCCTGTCGGTGCGGATCAAAAGCAGCACATTGAGCTGACCCGCGACATTGCGGTTCGGCTCAACCATCAGTTTGGCCGGAAAAAGCAGCCGGTGCTGAAGGTGCCAGAGGTAATGATTCGTGCGGATGGGGCTAGGGTCATGAGCCTCACCGACGGGACTAAAAAAATGTCGAAGTCAGACCCGTCCGAGCTGAGTCGGATCGAAATTTCTGATACCCCCGATGTGATTAAAAAGAAGATTAAAAAGTGTAAGACTGACCCCCTGCGCGGACTGGAATTTGATAACCCGGAGCGCCCCGAGTGTAACAACTTGCTGACCCTGTATATGCTGCTGTCGGGGCAAGAGAAAACAGCCGTGGCCGCAGAATGTGCGGATATGGGCTGGGGACAGTTTAAGCCGCTGCTGACTGAAACCGCCGTTGCTGCGCTGCAGCCAATTCAAGAAAAGTACCAGGCATTGCTAGACGATCGGGACTATCTAGAATCTGTGCTGAAGCAGGGAAATGAGAAGGCGAGGGCCATTGCGGATCAAACCTTGATTAAGGTCAAAGACGCCCTAGGCTATGCCAGACCGCTTTAGATTGGTCTCGCCCTCCCATACCATGGGGATGTATTACGGCTTGCCCGATCGGTTCTGTCAGTTTCAAGGCGGGCAGGCGCGTCTGTCTAACTATATTTTTTATGGCTATGTCTAACGATTTGTATGGGGTTCCTTCACAGCTTGGCTCAGCGATCGCAACCCAACAATTTTTGATCACCGCCGAGGTGATGCCGCCCAAGGGCGGTGACCCCAGCCATATGATTAAAATGGCGCAGCGGCTGCGGGGCCGGGTACACGGTGTCAATATCACCGACGGCAGCCGCGCCGTCATGCGGATGTCTTCCCTGGCGGCGGCGGTACTGCTCAAACAAGCCGGAATCGAGCCCATTTGTCAGATGGCCTGTCGCGATCGCAACCGCATTGCTCTCCAGGCTGACCTGATGGGTGCCCACGCCCTCGGCATTCGCAATATTTTGGCCCTAACGGGTGACCCTGTTAAAGCGGGAGACTATCCCAAGGCGCGGAGCGTCTTCGATCTAGAATCTGTGCGGTTGCTGCGCACCATCGGCAGGCTCAACCAGGGCCTAGACCTAAATGAGAAAAAATTGCCCGACGGTCCCCTCTCACTATTTGCCGGAGCCGCCGTCGACCCCCAGGCTCAAAGCTGGTCGGGCTTACAAAAACGGTTTGAGCGTAAGCTAGAGGCCGGGGCTCAGTTTTTTCAAAGTCAGCTAATTTCTGACTTTACCCGTCTAGAAAAATTTATGACCCAGATTGCGGCCCAAGCCCAGGCCCCCGTCCTGGCAGGCATATTTTTGCTCAAATCAGCTAAAAACGCCGCCTTCTTAAACCGTAATGTGCCCGGGGTGCATATTCCAGAGGACATCATCAATCGCCTGGCTGCGGCCAAGGAACCCCTGCAAGAAGGGATTGCGATCGCAGCAGAACAGGTCACCCTGGCTCGAACCCTCTGCCAGGGTGTTCACATCATGGCCATCCGTCGCGAGGACCTGATTCCAGATATCTTAGACCGAGCAGGCGTAGCTCCGATTTGTGATCCCCCGGCCCCCGGCGGGGTTGACCGGACCGATAACAGCCAAGGCCGCTACCCCGCTGCAGTGCGCCACAGCTAATCCCCTTGACCCATGGAACCTAGGTGAATAAGCACCTGGGCCGGGTTAAGATCCAGCTCCAGGGGCATGCCGTAGCTCAGCCCATTGACAAAGCTTGTGAGCACTTCCAAGGTGCCAGGATCTTGGAAATGTTCAGGCTTTGTTTCAGGGTGGGGGTAATAGACCAGCCCCCCTATGCGCTGATTAGACCCAATCCCCACGCGGCAGTCAAAAAATGAAAAGTCCTCGGGCGGTGCATCGTTGGCCCACTTTACCTGCCGAAACGTATGTTTGGCCTGCCGTACCTGATATCGATAGGGGCAGATTGACACATTTATCGTTCCTAGAAAGTAGGCATCCAAACATAGCCCCCGAGCAGCAAACTGAGGTTGCTGCATTCGAATAGTGCCGCCTGGAAACCGCGGGTTGTTGACCTTTCCCGAGGCCACACCGTGGCCCGCTATGACCTTGCCTGCAACGGTAACCCATGCTGTCATAGAGCTGCATAAAATCAGAACCTATCTCCAAACATAAACGTCTGGGGCCAAAACAGCAGCCTATCAGTTTTAGGTGTTGGGATATTTCTGGTAAAGAAGCTACCCGTTATCCAAGCTCCCTACTCCCCAAATCCTTGGGGGTAGAGAGGCCTGCACCCGGTACAGTCTTTTTGAAAAACCCGACACCCGGGTCGTTGCACCGCCAGCCCGCCAGGAGACTAGCCTATAAAATAGGCCGCCTCCCGCCAGGCAACCTGCCACAGTCGATAGATCAGGCGCTCGCTCTCAGGGGTAAGGGCCGTAATAAATGTGCCAGATTCAGCATTGGCGCTGCCGGCAATCCA
>JBCDJC010000201.1:0-8989 GCA_038748225.1 Cyanobacteria bacterium P01_H01_bin.26
GCGCATTGTGCCGCCCCTCCAGGGGGACTGGCAGCGCTACTCCTGCTACGGTCACCGTTTGCCCGACCACCTGGCCGTGGATATCCCCCCCGGTGAGGCCGTAGGTAATTGTTTTGCCGGTCCACACCTGGGCTGCAGTCCGCATCAGCCGGGGATTGTCGTAGTTGAGCACGGCGATGCCATCGGCTGACATATCAGCCAATAGCTCACACTTGGCCTCAGCAATCGCCTGCTCCGAGCCCAGCTGCTCAATGTGGGCGGTCCCCACATTGGTAATCACCCCCACGTTGGGTTGGGCTGTTTGGGTGAGCAGGGCAATTTCCCCCCGGGCGCGCATCCCCATTTCCACAACGGCATAGTCGTGTTCGGCGGTCACCTCCAACAGGGTTTTAGGGACACCAATTTCATTATTAAAGTTGGCACGGGTTTTATGAACGCTGCCGTGAATTCCCAGAGCTGCCGAGATCAGCTCCTTGGTCGTGGTTTTACCCACAGAGCCGGTAATGGCCACCACCGTCAGTCCTAAGCGCTGACGCCACCAGCGCCCCAGGGCCTGATAGGCCGATTGGGTATCCGCCACCTCAATGCGGGGGGTATCGTCGGTGATAACACCCTGGCGCGTGATCGCTGCGATCGCACCTTTCGCCAAGGCCTGGGCCACAAATTTATGACCATCAAACCGCTCCCCCTCAAGGGCTAAAAATAAATCTCCAGGCTGGAGAGTGCGGGTATCTGTACTGATATGCTCCACCATCTGGTCTAGGTGCTCCTGAGACAGGGTATGCAGCCCATGGTTAAGGGCAGCTAAAACCTCGGAAACAGACGCTAGGCTAGGCATCACAGCGGGTGAAATGACGGCAAATAGGACACCTCCATCAGCCCTAATTTGCTCTAGATATATAGGCTTGATGAAGAGAACTTCATTAGTTCACAAAAGCTTCAGCGAAGCTTTCTGTAGTCGCATACTATCCGAAATTGCCTATAGGTTAAACTCAATAAACATGATGCAGAGCGACGTTACATCGTAGTAGCATTACATCGTAGTAGCATGTAGCGGCTGAGGGGGATTCCAGCCAGGACATATGCGGTCGTTTTGGTGCATCGTGTCAGCATCTACTCAGTGTGTCTCCTGTTTGAGTTTTGTAGTTTTGATCGAACCTCTGACAATCTACGCTTAAATGCCTAGATTTTCTGCCCTTCCCTGGCGCTTGAGCGTATTTTTGTAAGATTCTATGCTTTGCGGGCCAACATAAGCGGCTAGAATTGGAAAGGTTTGGCTACATCCGTGTGATTTTTCCCTGTACCATTTTGTCTTCCATAAGGTGTATTTGCTGAGGTTTCACTGGTGAATATCCAATCAGGCTATTCGCAATCTGACTACGGTGCGCGATTAGTTAGTCCACAAGAGCAGGTGCTATACGACCATTGGCTTGGCTGTGTCAATTCAGAGCAGCCCGATGTGTTGGTTCAGCGCTTCAATGCCCTGTTTATCGATGGTACTGGCTATGGTGACCCTGGGGTTGTCAGCAGTCTCGACACGATTCTGATGGACAGCCATGCTGACATGTATTTTCACCACATCCTGAATCGTTGCTGCCACATTCTGATCAACCGTTGGCAAAAAAATCGGGAGCATCAGTCAGCCATTGCCGACCTCATCGGTCTATTTGAGCGTTCTCCCGGCTATGCCGTACGCGATGTGTCGCGTGCCCGCTCCGTGCGCCGTTTGCGAGATATCGTTGCCCAGTTTAGTAAGACTGAGCAGTATCTGATGCTCAAGCGCCTGATCCAGGTGATGGCGAAGGAAAGCGGCGCTGAAACGCTTTCTCGTCAGCCGTTGGGCACCCTGATCGGTCGCTATCCCTATCTGTATGAGCACTGTTTGCTCAGTGAAGAAAGTCCCAAAGAGCAGCAAACCCACGTCCGGCGTATGCAGCGCCAGGCTCAAAAAAAGGTAGAGCTAGACCTATCTCAGTATGTAAACTATCGGGTGCGCCGTTCTCGGCTAAAGCGAGAAGGGCGTTTGGAGCGTCAGAGTCAGTGGCTACGACCTTCGACCAATCCCACGTTATTAAGCGATCGCGAGCTGGTCGATTCCCTACAGCAGTTTTCAGGTAAAGATATTCACGGCCGCACCTACAACGATTTGGCCCTACGGTTCCGCAGTCAGTGCTGCGAGTCGGTAACCTTCAAATCATTCAAGGACGACCTTTACGAATACATCGTTTCGGGTGTGGATCCCGCCTACGGTCGCCAGCATTTTAACAATGCGCTCTATCAGCATTTGAGTGACATTCATGCTGACAATGACAATCAGAGCCTCAACGACTTCTTGATGGTGCGGACCTGCTCCCACTTGTTTAACTTTTTGGTGGTTGATCCATCCAGCTCACGTTCGCACTTTGTCTTTATCGACTTGATCAATAATCTCGGCGCGACGTTGACAACGGGGCTGCTGCTGCGAATTTTGCTTTTGTGCCGCAAGGTAAAACCCTATTTAGAGCGTCGACTGTCCACGTTGTTTAGTCACTACGAGCTGGCCAAGCAAGATTCGGTGGGGTGGCTGGTAAAAATATTAGAAACCTTGAATCTTGCCCTTAGTCTGACCTTTGGCCATCTAGATATTTCCCACGCGCTGGGCTAGTCGAGGCATGTCCTTAAAAGTTTATGTATTGTCAGTCCTGGGGCTAAGGACGGGCAAGGCTGTTGAATCATAAGGTGTTCAGCCTTATGGGGCTGTGCCTTGGTCCCGATATAGCCGCCTATTTTTTTGGATTCTGAGATTTTTCTTTTCAGTTTGCTGTATACTCTGCTAACTTTTTAGGCAGCTTAGCTATGCCAATGGGCTATGGTTAGTCTGCCCGTAGTCGTTACTGCCAAATCGCGCGTGTCAAGTTATGAGCCAATCTAGACAGTCCAATTCCACGACGGCCCATGCTGGCACGTCCCCAGATGCTGACACCCTGGTTGCCGCCTATGCCGAAGACTTAATGGATGAAGTCTTTGAAGATGTCGACCGCATTTTGGCGGGGGATGAGTCGGCTATTTATGCCGCGTCTACCGCCCAGGAGCAGCAGGCTCCCTCACTCTTTACGCCTGAGGCAGTGACGGTGCCAGCGATGATTGTGCCGGTTTCCACCGCCCAGGTGGTAGAACCGAGCCAGGCTGCCACCATTACGGAGACTGACTCGGACACAGCTGTGGCCGATAAACCAGATGACTCTGCGGAAAAAGCAAGTCGGCAGCGACCCTGGAAAACTTTGATGCTGGGGGCGGTTGGCCTATCGGCGGCGGCAGCCCTGGGTGTGTGGTGGATGCGTCAGCAGCCTGCGCTACAGCCGGTGCCGTCGGCACCGGCTGCTTCTGCGGTTTCCTCCGAAACGGCCTTTGGGGAGTATTTAAAGCGATCGCTCCAGGTAATCAACGGTGAGCGCAGTGCCCAGGTGGCAAGTCAGGGTACGGGGGCCACGGTGCCGGTGCCGCCAACACCGGGCATTCAGACGCCGACGGCTCAAGTGCCCGGTGTAATTGAGCGAGTCTTTATTCCGATGTTACAGCCGGGGGCAGGGGTCAATCCCGGTACGCCCAGTGTGACACTGCCGTCCTTACCGGCTCCCGCTGGCTCTGGGGCGCAGCCCGGTAACGCTCCTATTCCCAATCCCGTCCCCAATATTGCGGCCGCTAGCACCTATGAGCTGGTGGGTGTGTTAGAGCTAGGTGAGGGGTCGGCCGCCCTGTTTAATGTGAATGGTACATCCCAGCGGGTGTACGTTGGTGAAGCTATTGGTAGCAGCGGCTGGAGCGTTGTTTCCATCAATAGTGATGAGGTCGTGGTGCGTCGTAACGGTGAGGTGCGCTCGATTTATATTGGGCAGCAGTTTTAGCGCTGGATAACAGCAGGTTTCATGGGGGAGCCATGGTAAACGTATGAGCATATTTGATGATTTCAGCCGCTTTTTGGAAACTCGCTTAGATGAGTTTTTGAGGTCACATCCCCATTTGGAACTCATGGCCCTTGAGGAACAGCTGCGGGGCCAAGAAGAGGATGCGATCGCAACCCTCACCACCCTCAAACGCCGCGAAGCCGAATTGGAAACAGCGGTTTTAGAAACGGCCAAGGACATCAAGCGCTGGCACGAGCGCATTGCCAAGGCCGAAGCCGCCAACCGCCTCGATTTGGTCAAGCCTGCCCAGGCCCGAGAAGCCACCCTGCTGCGCCAGGGCAATCACCTATGGGGGCAAATGAAAAGTGTAAAAGCACGCCTGTCCCAAACCCAGGCGCTGCAGCAGCAGATCCACACCAAACGCCAGGAACTCAAAGCTAAAATGGCGGCGACCCAAGCGGCAGCCCAGTCCCCCCCTGCCGATTCCAGCACCAAGGGGTGGTACCACAATCCCTTTAGTTCTAGACCCCTAGACCCCTTAGAAGAAAGTTTTCAGCGCTGGGAAACCGAAGCAGAACTTGAAGAGCTCAAACGTCAAATGGGCCGTTAGGCTTTTGCCGTGGGTGCTCTATCGGTAGGCTAGTGCCCCTAGGGCGAGCGTAGCGCTGCGATCGTTTCCACCGCGGCCCGACCCGCCTGCTGAATCTCCGCTGCAGTGGTAAAGCGGCCCAGGCCAAACCGTAACGATGCCTGGGCTAGCCGGTCGCTACGCCCCAACGCCTTAAGGACATGGGATGGGGCTGCCCTGGCCGAGCTACAGGCTGAACCGGAAGACAGCGCCACCGTTGGCTGCAGCCCTAGCAGCAGCGCTGATCCATCCACACCGCCAACGCTGATATTGAGGTTGCCCGGTAGACGCTGGCTGGGGTGACCGTTGAGGTGGATATCGGGAAGCGTCATTAGCTGGTTTAGGAGCTGCGATCGCAGCTCCCCCAGCCGCGCTGATTCCTCTGCCCTTTCCGCTGATGCCAGCTCCAGCGCTTTCGCAAACCCCACAATTTGCGGTGGGTATAGGGTCCCCGAGCGCAGGCCCCGCTCGTGACCGCCACCATGGAGCTGGGCTGCCAGATTTACCCGATGCTGTCGTCGCCGTACATACAGAGCACCAATCCCCTTAGGTCCATAGACCTTATGGGCCGTCATTGACATCAGGTGAATATTCATTGCTTGAACATCCAAGGGCACTTTACCCACCGCCTGGGCCGCATCGGTATGGAATAAAATATCGTGCTCCTGACAAAGGGCACCAATCTTTTGCAGCGGCTGCAATACGCCAATCTCATTATTAGCCGCCATGACAGAAACCAAAATCGTGTCCGGTCGAATGGCTTGTTCTATTGTTGATGGTGCCAACAACCCTGCAGAGTCCACCGGCAGGTAGGTCACATCAAACCCCAAAGACTCCAAATAGCGACAGGGATCTAAAATGGCGCTATGTTCTGTCTGTACGGTAACAATGTGTTTTCCATAGCCTAAGTACGCTTCGGCAACGCCCTTGATAGCAAGATTGTTCGCTTCGGTGGCACCGCTGGTAAAAACAATCTCTTCAGGCTGGGCATTGATGGTTGTGGCGACGATTGCACGACTCTTTTTAACCGCTGCTTCAGCGCTCCAGCCATAGCTATGGAGACTGCTAGGGTTACCAAAATAATCGGTAAAAAACGGCAGCATTACCTCAACAACACGTCGATCGACTGGTGTCGTTGCCTGGCAGTCGAGATAAATCGGAGCATCTGCCAAAGACCCTACCCCACCGTCTGTTGAATGGGAATAAAGCGATTAAAGATTCCTAAGGTTCTGACCCGCACCGCTGGAATTTGAGTCGTATAGAGGCTAAACACCCAAAAATTTTGCCGCTGGGTATTGTCTTCTATAAAGCCCTTAAGATCCTCTTCCCCCACCAGGCTGCCCTGTTCAACGGCGGTTTCACAGATATCTCCCAGGGCTCTACCCAGATCGCCCAGCCAGCTGTCTAGCTCTTCCGCCTGGCAAAACGACGAACGGACCTCATTTTGCAGGGTCGCCGCCGCAAAGGTGTTATACCGGTTCTGATCGGGGTTAGTCGCAATCAGCACCCCTGCCAATGTGCCTAATCCCACGATACCTAAAAGCGTTTTGATTTTCATTGAACTGCGGTATGTTCCGGTAAGTGACGGCTGTCCTACCGTTCTAGCATAGGCAGACTCCACCGTAACGGCAACTGATTGGCTTGAATAGTTAGCGGCTGATTCTATCTATCTAGTGTTTGATTCTAATGCTTGGTGGCTTAACTACCAGGGCTATGGGCCAGGCTCTAGTCAGCGTTTGAGAAAATCTGAACGTTATCAAATGTCGCTACTGCTAAATAGCGCCCGTTCTGGCTAAACATGCCATTGGCTATTCCCGTTGGGCCGATCCGTAAAGCTGTTGTTGTTTGAGTGTGGGTGTTCAGGATACGCGAGCCGGCAACGGCCCCGGCCACAAACACATTCACGCCATCTGAACTAAAGGCGTAAAGGCTATCTTGCCGATCGATCGCACCGAGTCCTGTAATCTGCCCAATGCGTTCACTTGTTTGCAAATTCCAAGTATTCAAATGTGTTTCTATATAGCTTTGCTCCAGGGTTCTAAAAGCGCCTGTTTCCGTAAACCCCATGCCGACCAGGTAAAGATCTGTTTCGGCCTCTGCCCGGATAGTCGAAAAACGTTCGCCCAGTCGCCACAGGTCGATGAGCGAATCGACTGGGCCGGTTGTCCCGGCTGAGGTCGTCCCTCTAGCGGCGAGGATGCGGCCGTCGGGACTGAATTCAAACTGTGTCAACGTTGCGCCCGGTGTGGGAATAAATGTGTGTAGAACCTCTCCTGTGGCGCTATCGTGGAGGCGCAGCTGCCCCCCAGTAGGTTTGTTAGGTTCGTTCTCAGCGTTGTTTTCTCCTAGGTTGACCTGTGTCAGGATGGCATGATCGCCTGGCTGAAACACCACCTGGGCCGTGGTAAAAGCGTCAGTGGCCTGGCTCGGGGGCTGGTCAGGCTGTGGCCGTACTGTCCCTAATGATTGACGCACTGAAAGCTCTGCGATCGCTGTTGCTTCAGCCAAATTCCATACCAATAGCTCTATTTTATAGTCTGGGGCCGTGGTAGAAATCGCGGCTATCCGTTGACCGTCTTCGCTGATTGCGATCGCGCTAAACCAGGCCCCTGCATCAGGGGTTTTTTCCATAATCAGTTCACCTGTTTTGACATCCCACACCTGCAGTGCAAACACGTTTCCATTGCCGCTGCGATCGCTTTTTTCTGACAGGGTGACTACCCGCTCTCCATTTTTGCTGAGCCCGATGCGTTTGGTAATGGCAGGCAAGGTGGCTATCGGTGTTTCTCGCCAGCTAGAAGGCTGTGGCGGAACCCGGTAGGGGGCGCTACCGGAGGTATCGGTCTGGCCGTTTTGCACCATCGCCCAATATGCGATCGCGGCCACCTCTGCGCGGGTTGCCTCCCGATTGGGAGCCAATTGATTCAGGGTGGGATAGTTGACCACTATGCCCTGTGCAGAAGCGGCTGCTATCCCTTCACGGGCATAGTCTGGAATGTCCTTCGCATCCTGGTAGTAGGACAACATATCGACAGAGCTGCCCGTGTAGTTGAGGCCATTAACCAAAGCAGCTAACACCTGCACGCGAGGAATGTTCTGTTCTGGGCGAAAAAGATTGCCCGGATACCCGGATAGAAAAGCTGATATGCGAGTAGCGTCAATGGCATCAACCGCCCAGTGATCGGCAGGAACATCTGCAAATGACTGTGAAACTTCGGGTGAAATAGCAGCAGATGGGGCTGATAAAAAAGCTTTGTTTACAATGGTGGCAAACTGCGCCCGCGTTACCGGCTTATCCGGTAGAAAGGTACCATCCGGGAATCCCGAGATAATCTCCAGGGTTCCAAGCGTTTCAATGTAGTCTTTAGCCCAATGGTTAGCGGATACGTCTTTAAACATAGTTGTTTGAGCCTGAGCGATAGTTGATCTAGTGACAGCGCTTAGAAGGGCAGCGCCTGCGATGCCTAACAGCCTTTGAGACTGGTTAATCCATGGATTGATTGCCATTGAATAGCGTACTGAGGGAAAAAGCACAAAAGGATCGTGCGTATGCCTAAGCTACAACCTGTAGAGATTTAGCCCTGTTGGGGAAACAGTTCTCTCCTTAGACTTGATAGAATTATCCGCTGCCAAACTAGCAGATAACATCCTGTTCCTATTGCAGGTCATTATCTAGTTGAATCCAATGACTTTTGTCATGTTTTCACGTGACCAAACGCTATGGAATAGCAAAATTACCCCATCTATCTTTGGTTTACAGGCGCTGTGTTCTTGGTACGTGTTATGAAATTAAATTGCAAAGCTCTCCCTAAACGCAAAAATGTTGTGTTGAGAAGTAGGATTTTCGCAACGGGCACACTATCGGCTCTACCCATTAGCAGCGTGCAGCACAAATGATTAAACTTTATCACCACCCGATGACCCGATCTTTGCGCGTCCTATGGCTGCTTGAAGAACTTGGTTTGGCTTACAGCTTAGAAACCCCCGATCTTTGTCTGCCTGCAGAGGGCAAAATATTTGCCCAGGAGACGCCAACGGGAAGGTTCCCGACCATGGAGGATGGTCCTATAACAATGTGTGAATCAGGTGCGATTGTAGAGTACCTGATCGAACGGTACGGCGGCGGACATTTTTCGCCGCCTAAAGACTCACCTTTACGGGCCAGGTACTTGCAGTGGTTTCATTTTCCAGAGGGGACGATTAGCCCCTATCTGAGCGCCATACATCGTTTTGAGAAGCTGCTGCCCGAGACGGTTACCGTCATGAAAAAAGAACTTGACATCGCCATCGCGTTTGTTGATCAAGCGCTCATCAATAGTCACTATATTGTCGGGGAAGAGTTCACAGGCGCAGATATTATGCTGACTGTGAGCCTGTTGTCGGCCAACGTGCTCGGATTACTAGGCGATAAACATACTAATATTACGGCCTATTTGCAGCGCCTGCAGTCTCGACCCGTGTTCAGGAAAATGTTGAA
>JBCDJC010000202.1:0-8975 GCA_038748225.1 Cyanobacteria bacterium P01_H01_bin.26
GGGAGTGCTCCGCACTTAGCATACCGCAGGGACAGAGCTTCAACCTGAACGCTGCCTTAATTACAGGCTAGCCGCTGTAGGACAATTTTGAGAGATCGGTTTTTTCGACCCGACCGTACTCAACTGGCAGCTAATATCGTTGTGCTAAAAAAATCGGGCAGACACGGCCATGACGGAGACACCACCCAATCGTTGCCCCTATGTTCTCTTTGTACAACACGGCTGGCACGATACCAATCGGCGCATCTATCGGTTGGGAAATACCCTGGCAGATAGACAGGCGGAGGTGATTGCCCCCAATTTGGGGCTAATTAAAACCTGGTGGCGGATTGAGCCGCTGATCGAGCAGGTGGAGCAGGCTGCGATCTCAGCTCGTCGCCGCCAGCCAGATCTTCCCTGGCGCATTGTGGGCCACTCCATGGGCGGTCTGATCTGGCTAGAGCTATTGGCACGTCACCCAGAGTGGTGGTCCCAGGTTGCCTCAGTTAGCTTAGTGAGCACCCCTGTGGGGGGTGCCGACTTGGGTCGAATTATCGACCCGTTCCGCTGGGGTATTGGCATCGCCAAAGATCTCGGCACCGACCGGCGGGCCCTGGCCGAACGCTTAGCCCGCCAGATCCCGATCCAAACCATTGCCAGCGACTACGACGGCGGCAGTGACGGCACCGTACCCATTCAGTGCTCCCGGTTTCGCCATGGCCACTACACGCAGTTGCGGGGTATTCGCCATGACAACACCAAGGATCATCCCCAAGTAACCGCCGCCATCGAAAACTTTTGGATACAGCTGGAGGGTGGTGCGGTGTCCCCTGACGCTTTCGATCCTGTAGAGGACGCTATTATCAAGCGGCTACAGGTGATTCCTGGGATGACCGATGCCCATCTCCGTCACTTTGATCGAGCCGCCGTTTGGGCCTCGCTCAAAAATGGATTTACCCTACGCACCTGGCGCAGCTCCCTCGGTATTCACCATGTATTTTTAGCCGACGCCCAAAATCGATGTTGCTTTGCCGGATTTGTCGGCTGGTCTGATACCCGAGGACTATATGGGGGACTAAATGACCTCAAGCGAGAACTATACTAGCGTTTATGCTGTTGCCCCCGTCCCCATGACTCCCATTCAGAGTGTGTCTAGCGTTGCATCACTCGAGTCCCGCAGCCCCGGGCTACCGCCTGAGCTGTCGATTGTCGTACCGCTCTACTGCGAAGAGTCCAATGTTGACCCCCTATTTGAGCGCTTAGAGACTGTCGTCCGGAGCCTGGGCGTAAGCTACGAAATTATCTGCGTTGATGACAACAGCAAGGACAATACCCTGCTGCGGCTGCTTGACCACCGCCGGCGTAATCCTGCCATTAAAGTAGTGGCCCTGGCCCGTAACTTTGGTAAAGAGCTGGCCCTAACCGCCGGACTTGACTACAGCCAAGGTAAAGCCGTTGTCCCCATTGATGCCGATTTGCAAGACCCCCCCGAGTGTATCCAGGCACTGATGGCAAAGTGGCGAGAGGGCTACGATGTGGTGTATGCAAAGCGTCGCAACCGAGCCGGAGAAACCTGGTTTAAAAAGGTGACGGCCAATGGGTTTTATCGCATTATCGGTAGCCTGAGCCAGGTGACCATACCCGAGGATACCGGCGATTTTCGGCTAATGGACCGACGGGTGGTAGACGCCCTCAAACAGCTGCCGGAGCGCACCCGATTTATGAAGGGGCTATTTGCCTGGGTCGGCTACAGACAGACGTTTATTACCTACGATCGCGATGCTCGCCACAGCGGTCGCACCAAGTGGAACTACTGGCAGCTCTGGAACTTTGCCATTGATGGCATCGTATCTTTTAGTTCCACCCCCCTCAGGGTCTGGGGCTATCTGGGACTGGTGATTTCTGCCATCTCTTTTATTTATGCTTCGTTTTTGGTGATGCGCACCCTCATACTGGGTATTGATGTCCCAGGCTATGCGTCGCTGATGGTGGCAATTTTATTTTTAGGCGGTGTTCAGCTGGTAAGTCTTGGCATTATTGGTGAATATTTGGGGCGAATATACGAAGAGGTCAAGCAGCGGCCCCTATATTTAGTACGGGAGTTTTATGGTGGAACGGAGGGTTGATGGGTACAGATTTTTGTTTCCCTCCATGCCCCAGGATTCGCCCTGCCGGAGCTGCTGGCCCCGGCTAACTTCTAGATCCTCATCCCTGAAGGAGACCTCCTGTGTCACAACCTCAACGCTCTTCAGAGACCGGCCCCACTGACAAACCTGCGGACCCCATTCCCCAGATTCGGATTGAGTGGATATTGATAGCGGCAATTGCGATCGCATGTCTGATCCGAGTCCTCTATGTGGGCGTCCGAGAGCTGTGGTACGACGAAGTTCTATCCCTGCTACTATCCACTACCCAGCGCACCAGCTATACCAATCCCCCCGATACACCGATTGCCCTAGCCAGCTACGCACCGCTACTGCAGCTCCCCCCCTTCGACGGCGTGGCTGGGTTTATCACAGCCATAAAACCCCTGCTGCAGGGTCTAGTTGGTCGGGAACCCCATCCCCCGCTATTTTTTTTATCGCAGTATTTCTGGCTACCCTTCACCGGCAGTCAAGAAATTTCCCTGCGCAGCCTTAACCTGTTGCTCAGTTTGGGCGCAATCCTCGGTGCGTACGGCATGGGTAGAGCCGCCTGTGGCCACCGCAACGGTCTTATCCTGGCAGCCCTGTTGGGCCTAAATCCTTTTTTTTGGTTCCACTCCCTCAACGTGCGCATGTACTGCCCTACGGTTTTGTGGGTCACCTTAAGCGGTTGGGCCACGCTGCAGCTATGTAATCAGCGTATGTCTCGCCATGGGCGGATGGGATGGTGCGTGCTGTTGACCCTATCGGTTACCGCCGGATTGTTAACCTACTACCTCTCAGCCATCTGGTTTGTGACCCTGGGCTGCGTCATTTTAGTTAAAGATCGTCAGCGCTGGTGGCAGTATGCCCTGTGCGGTATTAGCGCCGCCTGTTTTGCCACGCCTTGGTTCTACTGGGGACTACCCCAGCAGCTCAGAAATGTGGACCTAAATCGTTTTTCCACCGATAGCACCTGGTTAGAAACAGCCGCGCAGCATGCCCAGGGAGTGCTTGAGGTGCTTGGCATTCAGCTGACCGTAGGAGATTGGGCCACCAGTTTGCCAACAGCCGTTGTTCTGGTCATCGGAGCGCTCACGACCCTGCTGTTAGCCGCCATGACCGTACATCTATGGCGCTTGTCATACAACAAATCGGCCTCGCTGCTAATCGCTATTTTGCTCCTGGGATGGTTGCCCCTGTTATTGATGTTGGCAGCCGACATTTTATCGGGAAAATCCACCTTAGCCTGGGGGTTTGGTCGGAGCGCGATTTTTGTTTTACCAGGTTTGTTGTTACTGATTGCAGCCTGGGTAACAAATCTGCCCGCTGCATGGCAAAAATCGGCCCTACTAACGGTCCTGGTACTATACCTAGGATTAAATGTAGCCGATATGACAGGGCGCAACCGCCAGATATTCCAACCGGTTGTAGAAGCGGCCACATCCTCAGAATCCACCCTAATTGCCATGAATTCAAAAGCTTGGGGACATGTTCTGCGGCTGGTGTATTACTTCCCAGGCGACACATCCGTCAGGCTCCTGGCCACCGATCCGGCTGTGCTCCCCACAGCCCTAGAGAGAGTTCTGGTGGAATGGAATGAAAAATATGACCAAATCCTATGGTTAGAAGCGGCTAGACCTGTTTGGAAAGCACCCACACCCGCAGAAGCAACAGACATTCGTGAGCAGGTCAATCGGCTTTTAAGCAATCAGTATCAATCAGCCCACCACCGTGAGCTGGTGGGCACCATGGCGCTAGACAGATTTAGCATGGATATCTACCAAAAAGAATCTTAGGGGTTAAACCTCTCCCAGCACCGACAGCTGCTCTCCCTGCTGGGCATAAAACACATCTTCCACATCTCCCCGACGAAATAGGGGCTGCTGTTGGCGTTTAGAGAGGCGATGCTCCAGACCGGCTTTGATCAGCAGATCGAGAGTGTCCTTTTTTCGTTGGCCAAACATAGCCGCCGCATCCTGCAAACGAATCCACTGCTGACGAAACAGGGCGAGAATTTTGTCCTCGGGTTCCTGCTGAATACGTGTCAGCAAAAGCTTTGCCAGTAGCCAGCAGGCCTTAGTATCGGCCTCGGCCCGGTGGGAAACACCCACATCAAAGTTAAAGTGTTTGACCAGCTTAGGCAAACTGCGGGAGGGCAGCTCCGCCAGCATCAGGCGGGACAGCAGCACGGTACAAAAGCGATGGCTGGGGGGACGATAGAAGTGAACATCAAGACGTTTGTACTCACTTTGGAGAAAACCGTAGTCAAAGTCGAGGTTGTGGGCCGTAAGCACATCCTGGCGCAACAGCGGTTCGTAATCGGCCCAAATTTCCTCAGGATGGGGGGCCTTACTCACCATCGCCGTGGTGATACCCGTAATTTTGGTGATAAACGGCGGTACCTTACCCATGGGATTTAGCAGGGACGTCTCCTGCTGGAGGATGCCGTCACTCAGGGTAGCTTTGATGACGGAAACCTCAATGACGTTTGACTTATAAGCAATGGAGCCGGTGGTTTCGACATCGACGACGGTGAGGGTAGACTGGGCCACCCGCTGGTAAAAAGCCAGCAGCTGCTTCGATAGGAGGGAGGACTGACCCTGATATTTTTTCCCCGACGTTTTGTGGGCAGTAGCCATGGTGGGTGGCGCAGACGGCCTCGTTATTTTAGCGCTACGCCCGTGGGCTGGCTTGAATCAATCAAGCTATGATGCAAATCTACACCCGCTGAAATCCTAAAATTCAGCGGCTAAAAACGATGCAAAAGCAACTATGACAGCGCCTACACGGATGCTACTCTCCCATAACTGTACCCTGGCTGACGATCAGGTAGCCCCCCTTAATCGAGCTGACTTTGCCCATGTTTTTATTGGCGCGCTCAAGCCCCATCAGGCTATCCGGTGCAGCCTAATTGACAATCCCCACTGGATTGTTGAAGTTCTCTTTGATACTCAGCAACACTCCCCTACGGACGTGGCAACGCTCTGTGCCCAGGGCCTAAGCTCTCGACGCTCGGCTGATCCCTATCCCAAGCTTGATAACCACACCGTCATGCTGTTGGGGGGACTTAAAACCACACCAGCCCTCGGTAGCTTACCCACCTCTCTACAGCCGGGTGAGTGGGGGATAGATGTGGTAGAAACAGTCTCCCCCCAGGAATTTTTAGCGGGTATAAACTGGGAAACAGCCATCGCTAGTAAACCATCTGAACAGATCTTTAAAGTTATCCAAATGGTATAGGCCAGACACCGGTGGCACTCAGTAGGACAGATCGCTTAAAACACCTATGATGAAAGGATTGAGTATCCTAAAAGAAGAGTTAAAAAAACCTGATACAGGGCCATCTCAACTTTTGCCCTTGCGTGGAACTGACGCGAACAACTCTATGTTTATAAACAATAATGCCGTGGTTTATCGTCCTATTGTGGTTGCCGGTCTTGCTGTTCAGCTACTGGCCCAGCCCGCCTTGGCCCACGATAACCACGACCATTCCAGAAGTTCTGATCAGCCAGCCGACGAGCAGGATACCGCTCCAGCCCAACCAGAGGCGTCCGATACCCTGCCATCGGCAACGCCAGCAGAAAGCGATGCTACCCCCGTCGTTGTGGAGGATCCAACTCCCCTGGGTACTCAAGGGGAACTGGGCAATGGTTTTGCCATTGGCCTCGGAGAATCTTTATTGGGACTGATCCTAGTTGGCCCCTTTTTGCTCATATCGTTCAAAAACATATCGTTTAGAAAAATGCGGAACTGACCATGGCTATCAATCAAGCTCGTCTGCGGCAGCTCCACAGGATGCTGGTCCCTTTTATGGTCCTGCCGCTGCTGCTGACACTCGCAACCGGTATGGGGTTTCAGTTTGCGGTGACGGCCGGTTCCGCAGACGGTTTTCTTTGGCTGCTGGATTTGCACCGGGGTAAATTTGGTAGCGTTAATCTAGAGATGATCTATCCAATTCTCAATGCACTAGGTCTGCTAACTCTGCTGGTGACGGGGTTGCTGATGTGGTTCCAGGCACCTGGGCACAAACGACCCAGCCGTTAGCCGGTGTCCTTAACATATCTTTAATTAATCAAAATGTGTCCCCCCTAGACTCTCTACTCGACTAGAGGGTTTAGGCTGGGACCAGTGAGGTTTAAAAGCTCCCGACTGTTTATTGGATTGCATACCCATGACGCTTCAGCTAACGGTCCCAAATATGGCCTGTGATGCCTGTGCCAAAAACATTACTAACGCTGTTAAGACCCTTGATGGCAATGCTGTTGTGACTGCCGATCCGGAAACAAAACGGGTAGGGGTGGAAACAGAAGCTACCGAGACAGCTGTACGGGAAGCCCTAAAACAAGCCGGTTATCCTGCCACCGCCTAGCTGTTAAAACTCTCTCCACAGAGCGTAAATCCTAGGAGAATTTCTATGACTACTGTTACCCTCAATCTTGGGGGGATGAGCTGTGCTGCCTGCGCTAACGCTATCGAAACAGCGATCCGCCAGGTCCCCGGCGTTGATAAAGCCCAGGTTAACTTTGCCACCGAACAAGCCAGCGTCGACTACGATGAGCGGCGCACCAGTTTGGATGTAATTCAGGCAGCTGTGACCAATGCGGGTTATGAGGCAGCTGTGGATATGGGTCTGGGGGGGGAGGCAGCTCGCCTAGAGCGACAGGCTCAGCAGCGTCCGCTGATGTATCGGGTGGTGGTCAGCGGCATTATCGGTATTATCCTGGTTGTTGGGTCGATGCCTGCCATGCTGGGCATAAGTATCCCCGGCTGGCCCATGGTGCTACACAATGCCTGGGTACAGCTGGTCCTATCGACACCGGTCATGTTTTGGTGTGGGCAGTCCTTTTTTAGGGGAGCCTGGCAGGCATTGACCCATCGGACCGCCAACATGAATACGCTGGTGGCCCTGGGTACCGGGACCGCCTACGCCTACTCCCTATTTGTTACCCTATTTCCCGGTGTGCTGATGGCCCAGGGTCTGGCCCCTGAGGTCTACTATGAGGCCGCTGTGGTGATTATTGCCCTGCTGCTGTTGGGGCGTTATTTAGAAAGTCGGGCTAGGGCACACACCTCCGATGCCATTCATCAGCTGATGGGGCTGCAGCCGGACATGGCCGTGGTGGTTCGCCAGGGGGAGGAAATTGAGGTGCCAACCCAGGAGGTTGTTGTCGGCGACATTATCCTGGTGCGACCCGGTGCAAAAATCCCGGTGGATGGAACGGTGGTGGCGGGTACCTCCACCGTGGATGAATCCATGGTGACGGGCGAACCGATGCCGGTACAAAAGAGTAAAGGCGACGATGTCATTGGTGCGACCATCAACAAAACAGGTAGCTTTCGTCTCCGCGCCGCGCGGGTCGGTAAGGACACCGTACTGGCCCAAATTATCCAGCTGGTGCAGGCGGCCCAGGGCTCAAAAGCGCCTATCCAAAAGCTGGCGGACCAGGTAACCGGATGGTTTGTACCGGTAGTGGTTGCGATCGCAACCACTACCTTCCTGCTGTGGTTTAACCTGGCGGGTAATATCACCCTGGCCTTGCTTACCACCGTCGGTGTTTTGATAATTGCCTGTCCCTGTGCGCTGGGTCTGGCCACCCCGACTTCGATTATGGTGGGTACGGGTAAAGGGGCTGAAAACGGTATTTTGATCAAAGATGCCGAGAGTCTGGAGCTGGCCCACAGACTGGACACTGTTGTGGTTGATAAAACCGGTACCCTCACCCAGGGCAAACCGACGGTGACGGACTATGTGACGGTGCGGGGCACGGCCAATGGCAATGAAAGCAGGCTGCTGCAGCTGGCCGCCGCCGTTGAGCACAGCTCCGAGCATCCCCTAGCCGCTGCGGTGACTAACTACGCCGCCGCCCAGGGTGTCAAAGCGCTGCCTGCGGTGGATGAATTTGAAGCCGTTGTGGGTAGAGGCGTCCAAGGTACCATCCACGGTCACCGGGTGCAGCTGGGTACTGGCGACTGGATGCAAACCCTAGGCATTGATATCCAGCCGCTGCAGGCCCGACAGCAATTCTGGGCAGCGGCGGCTAAAACCACCGTTTGGATCGCGGTAGACGGTCAGGTGGAGGGTCTGCTTGGCATTGCCGATGCGATCAAGCCGTCATCGGCTCAGGCTGTTCGCACTCTGCAGCGCATGGGGCTAGAAGTGGCCATGCTGACCGGAGATAACCCCCAAACCGCCGCCGCCATTGCCCAGGAGGTGGGTATTCGTCGATACATCGCCAACGTCCGCCCGGACCAAAAGGCCGCCCAGATAAAACAGCTACAGACGGCGGGACAGCAGGTGGCCATGGTAGGAGACGGCATTAACGATGCCCCCGCCCTGGCCCAGGCCGATGTGGGTATCGCCATTGGCACCGGTACCGATATTGCGATCGCAGCTAGCGACATTACCCTAATCTCTGGAGATCTCAGCGGTATTGTTACCGCTATCCGCCTTAGCAAAGCCACCATGGCCAACATTCGGCAAAATCTGTTTTTTGCCTTTATTTACAACGTGGTGGGTATCCCCATCGCCGCTGGTATTCTCTACCCACTCTTTGGCTGGCTGTTAAACCCCATGATCGCCGGGGCTGCCATGGCATTTAGCTCCGTATCGGTGGTCACCAACGCACTGCGGCTCCGACGCTTTCAACCCAGGATCGTCCGTTAGGTTAGATAGGCCAGCCCTAAGGCCACAAAGGTTTATTCAGGGGATACGCCATCCTGACCGGCCCTCAGTTCTCACTAGCTAACTGAGGTTGAGCCTCCGGACTTGATATGAATCGGGTACGACAGATGTGGGGATATAGCAGTCGAATAGAATGTCAGGACTCTCCTTCTGAAGCCAAGTAGCGGGATAAATACCTCCTGCAACAA
>JBCDJC010000203.1:0-8825 GCA_038748225.1 Cyanobacteria bacterium P01_H01_bin.26
CCCCGCCCATCTCGCTGAACCACCCCATCCAGCCAGCCGGTACTTGGGGTTGCCCCAATAAAGATAAACAATGAATTTGTCTTAAACGTCTTGATCTCATCCGTCTGAGAATCTTTTACCAAAATCTCTTCTAGCCGGTCGCCGCCTTTTGCCTCCACCACACTGTGAAACGGCATGACCTCAATGTTGTCAGTACCATCAATCTGGTCGATCAAATACTGCGACATACTCTTGGTCAGCGACTCACCCCGCAACAGCATCCGCACCCGACGTGCATATTTCGAGAAATACATGGCGGCCTGCCCCGCCGAGTTGGCACCACCGACTACATACACATCCTCATCCTGACAGGCCGCCGCCTCGGTCTGGGCCGCGCCGTAGTAGACTCCGGCCCCCGTAAACTGCTCCACACCGGGTACTGTCAACCGCCGCCACGCCACACCCATCGCCAAGATCAGCGCATGGCAGCTAATCTCACTACCGTCCGACAGGGTAATAATGCGATAGTCATCTTCCAAACGAACGGCTGTCGCTTCCTGGGGGGTTAAAATCTCCACTCCAAAGCGCTTCGCCTGGGTCACGGCCCGTCTGGCCAAGTCACTGCCGCTCAGTCCCACCGGAAAACCTAAATAGTTCTCAATGCGAGAGCTGGTGCCCGCCTGTCCGCCGGGGGCTTCCCGTTCAACCATTACCGTACGTAGTCCTTCCGATGCGCCATAGACCGCGGCTGCTAGACCGGCGGGACCGCCGCCGATAATGACTAGATCATAAAAGGGCTTTGCCGCTTCGGTTTGCATTCCCACCTGCTGGGCCAAGTCAGCGGTGCTGGGTTTTACCAACTTTTCACCACTTGGCAGCAGCACCAACGGCAGACAAGGATTATCTTTTTCTCCCGCATAGGCTACTAGCTGCTGCGCTTCCTGGTTTGATTCAATATCCAACCAGCGATAGGGCACCTGATTTCGCGAGAGAAAATCTCGCAGCGCATGGGAGCTGGGCGACCAGCGATCGCTAATGACCTTTACCCCCTGAAATTCTGGCTTAAATGTGGCCTGCCAGTCATGGATCAGGTCATCTAATACCGGATACAGCTTTTCCTCCGGCGGATCCCAGGGTTTTAGCAGGTAATAGTCCAGCTGCGCTGTATTGATCGCATCGATGGCAGCATCGGTATCGGCATAGGCCGTCAGCAGCGCTCGCTTGGCCTTGGGAAAGATTTCCGAGCCTTGGTCCAAAAACTCAACACCGCTCATCCCTGGCATCCGCTGGTCCGCTAAAAATAGCGCCACCGTATCACCGCGCAGTTTGAGCTGCTGGGCTGCCTCCAGCGCCCTGGCCCCCGAGTCGGCCCGGACAATGCGAAAGCGCTCTCCATACTGCCTGCGCAGATCGCGGGAAATGCTCTGGAGTACGGCGGGATCATCATCAATCGTCAGAATAACAGGCTTGTTCATAGGGCAGGGGCTGAGTCGCTTATCGCATTCTGACAAATTCTGCGTCCCCTTTGTATGGAAATGATTAGACTTTGATTAGAAGCAGACTATCCCTGTAGACCGTAGTCGTTTTTATCGCAGCTGATGGAACTGAGTAAGCAGTTTGAGGACAAAGGCTACGTCGTTTTGGATAGCTTTTTTGAGCAGGATGAGATCGAGCAAATTGCCTATATCGTTGACCGCATCTATGGTCAGTGGCAAGGGGAAAACCTCCATGCCCTGATTGAGCAACAGCTCATCAATATGCACTCGCTAACCCATCCCCACTACTTCCAGGGTTGCCGTCACGAACGGCTGCAATTTTTTGAGCTGATTGCGCCTCGCAAGCTCACTGGGGCACTGGCCCACCTGTTTAATACGGACATTTATTTTCATAATACGCAGCTCTTTTTTAATCCCCACAGCCAAGACAAACGACCCTACTGGCACCGCGATCTGCAATATAGCCCCATCGATGACACCCTCCAGGCAGCCGAGCACAGCAATATACTTAGCCTCCATGTGCGCATTCCCCTGGTGGCAGAAAAGGGGGTGGAACTCATCCCTGATACCCACAGGCGCTGGGATACTGAGCTTGAGAGGAACGTACGATTTGAATTAAACGGGCATCGTAATTATGAAAAGCTGCCTGGCTCAGTCTTGATCGAGCTTGAACCAGGGGATGTGCTAATTTTTAGCGCCCAGATGATCCATCGAGGCAACTATGCCCTCAATGCAACTCGCAAGGCCCTGGATCTATGCGTTGGCAAACCCAACCGGCTAGTCTCAGGTTTTTTAGACGAGGCGGGCCTCCCTGACGATGCAGAGATAAACTGCATTGAAAATAACCAATGGTACACTTTGGCCAAAACCATTGTCGCCGACAGACGCGTTTAACCGGTTCCAACCTTTTTTATGGGGCCTGATGACTCAAGCCATTTTTGCGATCGCAAAAACGTCCCACCGCCCAATGGTAATCACACCCCCAAGACACCCGCTGAGTCCCATGGCCCACTTTCCCCAGCAGCTACGCGCTTTACCAAAGTTTGACGGCCCCTTCGACGCCTACAGACTCACCGCCCAAAACTGCAGCGTCCTCTTCGCCAGCTACCCTGGGGGCACAACAATCCCACCCCATAGCCACGACACCGACAATGTTGGCGTTATCACCCAGGGTGAACTCATTCTGACTATGGACGACCAGGAGACTCGTTATACCCCAAGAGACTGGTACCATGTCCCCGCCCATGCCGTCCATGCCGCTCGCTTTGAAACAGAAACGTCTGAAATCGAATTCTGGTTCACAGAAAAATAGAAGGCCCATCATTAATCCCACCAAAAATACCGCCCCAAGTCATCCAACTACCTTAAACTGAGCGAAACATCCTGCTCCCCCATGAACCGCAACCTCACCGCAGGCCCCGTCGCCAAACAACTCCTGAAGCTAACCATTCCCATGGTCTGGGGCGTCTTCGCCATCATCGCCTTTAATCTGGTCGACACCTACTTTGTCGGCCAGCTCGGTACCGCCCAGCTCGCGGCCATGAGCTTCACCTTCCCCGTTGTCATGACCTTTGGCAGCCTGGCCATGGGTCTGGGCATCGGCGCATCTTCCGTCATTGCCCGCGCCATCGGGGAAGGCGACATGAGCCGTGTGCGACGCTTCACCACCAACAGCCTCACCCTCGCCCTCACCGCTGTTATTCTGTTCGTTGCCCTGGGGCTGCTGACCATCGATCCCCTTTTCAAAGCCCTCGGAGCCGGACCCGACACCCTGCCCTATGTGCGCGACTATATGCGGATCTGGTATTTTGGCATGGTGTTTTTAGTGGTCCCCATGGTCGGTAATAGCGCTATCCGCGCCGCCGGTAACACCCTAACGCCAAGCATCATCATGACCCTGTCGGCTGGCGTCAATATTGTTCTCGATCCGCTGCTAATTACCGGAGCCCTGGGCTTTCCACGGCTGGAAATTCAGGGTGCCGCCATTGCCACCGTCATTGCCCGTGCCACGACTCTTGTTGCCGCTCTCCTTGTGCTTCGCTTCAAAGAGAATCTTCTATCTACCAAACTGCCCGATCTAAATGAAACCCTTTGGTGCTGGAAAGACATTCTTACTGTTGGTCTCCCGGCCGCCGCGTCTAGTATGATTACGCCTATTTCCCTCGGCGTCATCACGAGCTTTCTAGCCATCCATGGCCCCGCTGCCGTGGCTGGGTTTGGTATTGCTTCCCGATTAGAATCCTTTGCCCTGATTACGATTATGGCCCTATCGGCTAGCATGGGACCCTTTGTGGGTCAAAATTGGGGCGCGAAAAAGATTAACCGGGTACAGCTCGCCATGCGCCAAAGCTTTCTATTTTGCATCGGCTGGGGATTATTGATGGCCGTTTGTTTAGGGCTGGGGGGACAATTCCTATCGACCCTTTTTAACCAGGACCCCAACGTGATCGCCATTGCCACCCAGTATCTGTGGTTCGTGCCCATTAGCTACGGGGCCGCTGGCATTATTCAGGTGAGCAGCTCTGCCTTTAACGCCATGGGTAAACCGGTGCCATCCATCGTCATGACCGTTGCCCGCATGTTTGTGTTGTATATTCCGTTGGCCTATGTTGGCAGTCGCATCGCCGGGCCGACGGGTATTTTTGCAGCGGCGTTGGTATCTAATCTAGCAGTAGGCTTAGGGGCCTACTGGTGGAATCGCCAGACTTGCACATCTGCGACTGACCAAATTAGCCCCAAAGCCCTTAGCCACTAAAAAGCTTTAAACCATCACAAGATTAGGAAATCACTATTCGAGACTCCAAGATATTTGATTATATCCCAGCCATAGGGCAGCATCTCGTTCAGGACCACTCAGCTGCTCCCACCTCTTAGAAGCTGATGCAGGCTCAGCCGTTCCATTATCCCAAAACGCCTGATTCCAACCTAGCGTTTGCCACTTTTGACGAGTTTCGTCCGTCATCTGGCCCCACCAGAAACGTGCATAAAAGTCATCAATCGTTTCATAGTCCCAATTATCATCATTACCCCAGTAGCCATTCATTGCTAGGGCAATTTCAATCGTAGAAGCTTCCCCCGTAAAGTCTGTGTAGAGCAAATTGACTCGTCTGTTGCTTCGCGGCTCAAAAGTATTGCCTTCCAATACATCAGGAAGACTCAGCGTAGCCTGTGTTGCAAGACCGTGCAAAGGAGCATCTTCAATGTCAAGGTTATTTATAAGAGTAGTAACAAAACCTGCGTCACTAGGCATTGTTAGCGTCCAGGAGAGAAGAAATAATTTGTTTTGATTAAAATTGAGATACTTAGAAGTCTGATCTTGGATCATGCGGCCCAGATATGGCGTGTTAGCATACTCATCGTAAACAATGGTATTTTTGTCCCAAAATAGTTCCTTATTGACTGCGGCACTGGGGATCATGACAATTGCCCTAGGGCCTGATGAGAGTATATTTCTTAGAGGTTGGGTGCGATGAAAATCATCTTTATTCCCAGGAACATCTCCTCGCTTGTAAAGCCAGCGTCCAAGATAGTGTGAAACGTTTGCTTCAATGCTTCCGACAAGCTCATCGCCATCAGGGACAATCGATAAGACAACAAGTTCTTGGTGGCCATCGGCTTCTCGTTGCTGCAAGAACTGCCCTATGTGAGTCAGGGTACGGGTAAAAGACATACCTACAGCAGGCCCGTGGTGGATTTTTAGCCTGCCACCATCTTGTGTAACACGAAGATCAAAGTATCGAATTCCGTCAAGAAGTTGCCCCTCAATATCCATATACTGGGTTTCAGCAACACCACTCAATGAAATACCAGCAGTGCCACTATCGTGGGAAGCTGGTAATGTAATTTCGCTCAGGGTCTTATCTTTGATAATTCCCCAGTGCTGCGCCATCCAAAAGTCATCGTCCAGCATAGGACCAGCACCTAGGTTATCAACCTCAATTCTCGAAACTTTTCCATCTAGACCATTTGCAAACCAGCCACTGTCTTCTTGATAATTAACTTTTACATATTCATCCTCATAAGACTCTTCGAAAGAGTCTATGACATAGTCCCAATCAGCTCGCTTGACAACTATTGTGGTCACATCATCATCATAACTTCCCTCTGGAGAGTCATAGACCTTGATAACAGTACCAGGCTGCACGAAGCGCAACCGCACTGACCTTGCTTCATCATTTGTGTTGTCATAGTCCTTGAGATTGTCATCATCTTCATCCATATCATCTTTAACAAAGACAAGGTCACCACCGCCATCGTTCTCCTCCATCAACTGAATAACACCTGCCATAGCTGGCTGAATATTCGCCACAAGGTTTAATACTAAAACCAAACCAGTCACACGCCCCATCACACTAAGGCAGCTTAGAATTGTTTTCATTGTTAGATTCATAGAATTACACCAAAGAACATTTAGATGAGAAATCTCGCCTATCAAAGACAGCCAGATTACAGGCAAAACCAAACGCATGGGCTACTTTGCCACGCTCAAACGAGACCTATTGACTACATCGCAGTCCACTAACAGGCTGATAATCTACGATTAGAAGAGCTATATCTCACTAGATATTGGGGAGCACAAGTTCTTTACTCTGAGAGCCAAATCCTTACTTAAAGAAAGTTTACAAGGATTTAAGACACCTATGAACAGGTATCTTATCTTCAGAAACTTGCGAGAAGTAGTCCAAAGAGCAAAATGACTTGAGGCGGAATCATCAGCTCTTATGCGTGCTACATAAACTTCAAAAAATCACAATTATCAACGGTCAACCGACTAGCCAGGGCATAGTTAGCCGTACATGTATCTTGCAGTTCCCAAGGCTCAACCAACCCATTCAACTTAACTATAGGAAACAAAGTCCCCTCAGAAGGTTCTGTTTATCAATAGAAATCGCTAGAGCTGGTTTCATAACACCCATTGCGTTTAATTTGCTAGAAAGCTGCAGGCTAAGCAAGCTTGACACACTTCTACGTACATATTGCCCAAACGGCACTAACAAATCACCAAGACTTGATTTGACGAAAGTTAAATCCTCAGAGGGATATAAACTCAATCAAAATCCTCCTATGCCAGCTTTATTCAACCGTCTGCTTAGACAATCCCTCCCACAAGCGCTCCGGCAGTTGAGACACCGCCCGCTGAAAAGGTGTTGGGTCATCCAAACCACGGGATAAAATCAGCGAGCCCTGAATTGTCATTACGGCGTCTTCACCACGCTGCTGGGCGAGTTCGGGCTCTAGGCCGGCTTCGACTAAAACCGCCGCGATCGCATCCACCAAACTCCGTAACCGCTCTCGAACCGCTGCATGAAAAATGTCTCGCGATGCCCCCACCGTCAGGGAAGCTAGCAGACAGGGCTGCTCTCCGGCGGCGTACAGGTCGGATGTGCGATCGCACATCCGCCGCAACCGCTCCAACGGCGCTCCATCCCCCTGGAGTGGTCCCACAATGTGAGTTGTCATCCACCGCCCCGAATAGGCCAGCGTTTCCTGCACCATCTCCGCCTTTCCACCCGGAAAGTGATGATACAAGCTAGCCTTTCCAAGGCCAGTCGCCTCAGCAATCTTTGCCAAACTCACCCCGTCATAGCCATGGTGACGAAACAGCTGAAATAATACTGGCAAATAGGTTTCACGCGCCACAGGCAGTTACCAAATCCAATCACATCCCCCAGGGGCCACCTAGACAGCTCTCTTAAAAAGAAGGCAGCCCATTGACATTGTACCGAACGAACGGTACAACTTGATTATACCGAACGTTCGGTTCACTTTAATTCAAATCATACGCAAGCTAATTGGAGGCCAAACCCATGGCAACTCTTTACGGCCATCCCATGTCCGGCAACAGCTACAAAGTCAAACTGTTGTTGAGCCTTCTAGGACTCGACTACGAATGGGTCACCGTAGACCTGATGAAAGGAGAACATAAACAGTCAGAATTTCTCAAGCTCAATCCCTTTGGCCAGGTGCCCGTGCTTACCGATGGCGATGTGACCATAGCCGATGCCCAGGGAGCGCTGGTTTACCTGGCCCGTCACTATGACCAAGACGGGCCGTGGTTTCCCCAAGCACCTGTTGCCATGGCAGAAGTCATTCGTTGGCTCTCTATTACTGCAGGCGAAGTGCGCCAAGGCCCAGAATCTGCCCGTCTCTATCATCTATTCGGGGCTAAAGCCATTAACATCGATCGAGCGACTGAAAAGACCGCATTTATTCTCGACCAGCTCAACCAGCATCTCAGGAGCCAGACGTGGCTTGTGGGAGCTGCTCCCACCATTGCCGACATCGCTGTCTTTCCTTACGTGGCCCTTGCCTCCGACGGTAAGATTGACCTATCCCCCTATTCCCACGTGTTGTCCTGGATTGAACGAGTCAAACAACTTCCCGGTTTCGTGGGCATGAAAGGCATCGAACCGCCTACCTAGGACGAAAACCAAACCGGTAGGGACGTTGCATGCAACGTCCCTACCGGTTTGGTGAAACCTGATAAAATTCTCAACTCTCACCCACCCATAACAACCATGGCCAGCAAATTTGCCGACATTGCCTTCACCCCTGGGGTCCAAGCCGCTCAAACCCAGCGCGGCTCACGGGAAACCTACGAACGCTATACCGCCAAGGCCCCTGCCAACGACACCATCACCCCAGAGCTAGCCGAATTTATTGCCCAAATGGATGGCAGCTATTTGGGCACCGTCAGCTCCAACGGTTATCCCTATGTCCAGTTTCGCGGCGGCCCACCCGGCTTTCTCAAAGTATTGGACAACAAAACCATTGGCTTCGCCGATTTTTCTGGCAACGTACAGTACATCACCGTAGGTAACCTATCTGAAAATGACCGGGCATTTCTCTTTTTAATGGACTATCGCCACCGCCGCCGCTTTAAGCTCTGGGGGCGGGCACGCTATGTCGAAGATGACCCAGCACTTATAGAACAGCTGCGTCTGCCAGACTATCCGGCCAAGATTGAGCGGGCTGTGCTGTTTACCATCGAGGCATTTAGCCAAAACTGTCCCCAGCATATTCCCATACGCTACTCCGAGGACGACCTCAAAACAAAAATCGACGCGGCCACCGCCCCACTCCAGGCCAGAATTGCCGAGTTGGAAAACAGACTCCAGGGCTAATTATCCATAGGGGCGCTGGAGTTTCCGCTCTATCCTAAAAGCTGCTCCACCATGCCCATGGCCATCACTCCCCCCACTAGACCCACCGTGGCCCCACTGTTTGCCTTGAGATTTAGATCCAGCAGCACCTCATGCCAGACCACATACAGCATGGCACCGGCCGCCACCGCCATGCCCATGGGGGCAACGGCAGCGTTTAGACCCACCAGGGTAACTCCCAAAAAAC
>JBCDJC010000204.1:0-8807 GCA_038748225.1 Cyanobacteria bacterium P01_H01_bin.26
AGACCCTCACCCACATAGCAAGCGGCCATGGTCAGCTGGTACAAATCGGTCAGTAGCCCATACTCATCGGACTGCATTAGCAATGACGTATCGTTTATCATCGGAAAATTCATCCTGTAGTTATGGTTATTTTAACCATAACAATCGGGCAAATCACAGGTATTTATAAATTTGTACTTCAGGCCCACAGAAATAAAGATTGGTTATGAATAGGGAAAATCTGGGATTTCTTGGCCCAAATTCACAAATTCTGGGCCAAAAAGACGGTATTCGGTAGGTTGAGATCGCACCTACCCACATTTCTATTTTTGGTAGCCATAAATATAATCGACCTGCTGTACTACGGACAGCGGCGGCGGTGCCAGCGTTTCTCTTCCCTTGTCGACAATTAGAAAGATATCCTGAAGAGGAAACCTACTGCCCGTCCCCCATGGCTTCGTCCTCACCCCTTGTTGAACCCACCTGGAAAACGGTCATCCGCCTGATGCGCTGGGATAAACCCACGGGTCGTCTGATTTTGATGATTCCGGCCCTGTGGTCGCTGTTCCTTGCCTCTGAGGGCAGACCCGACGCGCTACTGCTAGCGGTAATCGTTGGCGGCAGCCTGGCCACCAGCGCGGGGGGCTGCGTTGTCAACGACCTGTGGGACCGCAACATTGACCCCAAGGTAGAACGCACCCGCAATCGACCCATTGCCTCACGGGCCCTAACGGTAAAAACGGGGATTGCGATCGCAGTTGTCACGTTCCTCTGCGCCATCGGCTTTGCCCTATTTCTCAACCCCCTGAGCATTTTGCTTTGCGTTTTAGCCTCCCCGGTGATTTTGCTCTATCCCCTAGCCAAACGGGTATTTCCAGTCCCCCAGCTGGTGCTGGCCATCGCCTGGGGGTTTGCGGTGCTGATTCCCTGGAGTGCGGTCTCCGGCAGCCTGGAGCTGCCCGCCTGGCTACTGTGGGGGGCAACGGTACTATGGACCCTGGGGTTCGATACGGTCTATGCCATCCCCGATCGCAAATACGACACCCAGCTCGGCGTTAACTCCAGCGCCCGCTTTTTTGGGTCCAATACGCCCGAAATTGTTGGCCTACTCTTTATGGGCACGGGCATATTGTTGTTGTGGCTAGGCGTTTATAAACAGCTGGGGGGTGCCTACATGATTACCTGGGCCATTGCCTGCGGGCTGTGGTTTACCCACTACCGCAAGCTCCGCAATCCGAGACAGCCTGCCCATGTGTACGGGCAGATCTTTCGGCAGAATGTGATTCTTGGGTTTGTGTTGTTGGGTGGGATGATTGTTGGGTCGTTGGTGGGGTGATTTGGGGGGCGCGTTTTGGGGAAGGGGTAAGGGGGAAAGGGTAAAGGGGGGGGTGAACTCGTGACACCTAACAGTCGATAGGTGTCATCCTCTTTCTATCGGAGCCCAAGAGTGTTTTTGGATGCTGGCAGCGTTGGGTTTCAGGGGATTTTTGGATACTTGCGATAGTTATAGGTGGCGTTTCAACCCAACCTACGATTGTTCATGATTGGCTTGAACAGATGCCGAAACAACGGCATAGGTAAGTGTTTGTTATGTTGACGTTCCTAACGTTGGTTCAGCCATACACATATGCCTTGTCATAGTTGCCTTTGCACTCTAGCAAACGTAGGGTTGTCCCCCACGATCACTCAGCACAAGCTCTCAGGTAAAGGGCTCGCAATTAAACAAAGTATCCCCCTTCCCCCTTCCCCCTTCCCCCTTCCCCCTTTCCCCTGCCCCCCTTTTCCCCCTTCCCCAACCAAAACCAACATTTCATTTCCACACCCCCCACTCCCACCCCACCCAAAACTCCCCCCCACAAATCCATAAAAAATCTCTTGACTGACCAGCTCACGCCTGGTAGCCTAAACGACTAGCAGCTAAAGCACCCCTTTAGTTCGCCGCACCCAAAAATTTAGTCGCGTTGAGTGGTAGTGCTGGCACACCACCACCCAACTAACCTCCCCGACTGATGTGACCAGTCCGGATGGCTTGTGATATTTTACAGCCACCCTGGTATGCCGTCGCCGGAGTGGCTAAGTTTTTGGGGGCTTTCCTCCATTGTTGTTTCGGGCCTGTAGGTCCAGAGGAGCCCCTAATGTTTAACTCAAACCCGGTGGTGCAGCCCGATGGTGGCTTACCCGCTGACTTTTCCATGGTGCTGCCATCCGGCGAATCCATTCGCCATATTTTGCTAGGTCGCCCCAGCGCTATCCGGCAAACCATCCATCTGTTGCACAATCTGCGCTACACAGAAACAAGCCTATGGAGCCCATTGATTGAGATTCCAGACAATCGGTTGATTTTAACGCCTGACAATGGCGATGTGATTAGCATGTTGGTACGGAGGATGTAATTAAAACCGGTTTTGTGGGGGTGGTCTTTTGTGGTTGCTCCTGCGAAATCGGAGATGGATGTAGGTTTTCTCTATGGGGTTGGGGAAGGGGGAAGGGGAAAAGGGAAAGGGGATGTGCGTGTTTTGTTGTCCGTCTTTATCCGGTTAACCAATCAATAAAGCGACCGAAGAAAGTATCTCGTGAGGTAGCACTGCGAGGCAAATAGTCTCGACAGACACCCTCCTCAGCCGCTTCGATGCCATTGGGATTATGTAACAAATAGTCCCGTAGCCAATTGCAGCTCCAAGCCATTAACGTCTCAGGATTTCGATCCCACAGTTTAACAGTTTGATCCCCACCAGCCGAGGCAAGGGTTTGACCATTGAGACTAAAGGCCACACTCCTGACCGTAGAACCATGGCCTTCTAAGGTGGTTAGAAGGTTGCCATCTCGGTCCCACAGTTTGACAGTTTGGTCATCGCTGGCCGAGGCAAGGGTTTGTCCATCCGGGCTAAAGGCTATACTCCATACCGTAGCATTATGACCTTCTAGAGTTTCGACAGGGTTACCATCTCGGTCCCACAGTTTGACAGTTTGGTCATCGCTGGCCGAGGCAAGGGTTTGTCCATCTGAGCTAAAGGCTATACTCCATACCCTAGCATTATGGCCTTCCAGAGTTTCGATAAGATTACCATTTCGGTCCCACAGTTTGACAGTTTGGTCATCGCTGGCCGAGGCAAGGGTTTGTCCATCCGGGCTAAAGGCTACACTTCTGACCCAATCGCTATGGCCTTCTAAGGTGTTCAGCGGGGTGCCATTTCGGTCCCACAGTTTGACAGTTCGGTCAGCACTGGCCGAGGCAATCGTCTGGCCATCAGGACTAAAAACCACACTACTGACCGTAGCAATGTGACCTGCTAGGGTAGTGAGAGGGGTGCCATTTCGATCCCACAGTTTAACGGTTTGATCCTCACTAGCCGAAGCAAGAGTCTGACCATTAGGGCTAAAGGCTACACTACTAACCGTAGCGGTGTGGCCTTCTAAGGTGTTTAACGGAGTGCCATTTCGGTCCCAAAGTTTGACAGTTTTATCCTCACTGGCCGAAGCAAGGATTTGGCTATCGGGGCTAAAGACTATACTACTGACCGCAGCATTATGACTTTCTAGGGTAGTGAGTGGGGAGCCATTTCGGTCCCAAAGTTTGACGCTTTGGTCGTCGCTAGCTGAGGCAAGAGTCTCACCACCAGGGCTAAAAGCCACACTCCTAACTGTAGCAGTATGTCCTTCCATAGTATTTAGAAGGGGGATATTGATCCTACCTTCATAGTCTCCTGAACGATTGACCCTACCTTCGTAGCCTCCTAAATGGTCGAGAAGAGAACCATGATCCCACAGTTTGACGGTTTGGTCATCACTAGCCGAAGCAAGGGTTTGTCCATCGGAACTAAAGGCCACACTCCAGACCGTAGCGCTATGGCCTTCTAGAGTTTCGATAAGGCTACCATTTCGATCCCACAATTTGACGGTTTGATCAGCACTGGCCGAAGCAAGAGTCTCGCCACCAGGGCTAAAGGCCACACTCCAGACCCTAGCGCTGTGGCCTTTTAGCGTAATGAGGAGGGTACCATCTCGATTCCAAAGCTTGACGGTTTGATCATCACTGGCTGAGACAATGGTTTGTCCATCGGGGCTAAAGGCTACACTTCTGACCCAGCCGTCATGACCTTCTAAAGTTTTGAGAAGGTCACCATTTCGATCCCAAAGCTTAACGGTTCGGTCAGTACTAGCCGAGGCAATGGTTTGTCCATCGGGGCTAAAGGCTACACTTCTGACCCAGCCATCATGACCTTCTAAGGTGGTTAAAAGGTGACCATTTCGATCCCAAAGCTTGACGGTTTGGTCATCACTAGCCGAAGCAATGGTCTGTTCATCCGGGCTAAAGGCTACACTACTGACCCAACCGTCATGACCTTCTAGGGTGGTTAGAAGGTGACCATTTCGATCCCAAAGCTTGACGGTTTGGTCAGCACTAGCCGAAGCAATGGTCTCGCCACTATGACTAAAGGCCACACTCCTGACTATAGAAGAATGAGACTTTAGCTGGTTTTTTTCAAGAAATCCTTGCAGTGGATAGGGATTTTCCTGAATATTAGGATTATTCAGATTGAAAGCTTTATTGTTATAGACCCCTTGCATCAATGCTGTTTGTGCCAACAAGATAACGTTAGGATCCTGAATTTTTTTGGCCTGTATAGTTTGCCAAGAATTGACTGCAGCCTGTATACCTTGTAATGGCTGATTAGCTAACAAAAGCGCCTTAGAACCATTTGCCTGAGCTAATATTGTTTGTTCCTGAGCCACCAGTGTTTGCTGCTCTGCCAAAGCTTTCTGCTCATTAGCCTCTCTTTCCCTGGTCTCAGCCAGTGTCCGTTGTTGGGTTTCAGCCAGTCTTGCATTTTCTGCTGCTTGCCGCTGTGATGCTTCATTTTCCCTAGCTTGTTCAGCTTCTTCAGCTTTTTCCTCTGCTAGATCCTTGTTTGTTTTTGCTATAAGTTCTTGTTCTTCAGCTGCTTTCTGCTGGCCTTGAGCTATTTTCGTCTGTTTTTCTGCTTCTTCTCGTTGTGACTGTGCCTCAAGCTCACCCTTAATAGCTCGACCTCTCTGCAGTTCAGCTAACACGGCTAATGGCACAGCTAATAATATTATTGCTGACAAAGCACCAATTAGTGCTCGCTGTCTTTGCAATCGCTTAACCCAGTTCACTGGCAAGTGTTCCTTCACCCACCCCTGATCAAACACCCCCCGATAAATCTCATTGCTCACATACAGCGATCCTTTCATCTCATCCCGCCGCACTACCCCCGCCAGCTTCAAATGCGACTTGATCAGCGACTGTTCCTCATCCAGCACCAGCTCCCGCTCTCGCCAAATTTCACTATACGTCGTCAACACCTCATACACCGACCCATTCTCATCCGGCGTCCGCCGCACCAGCATATCCCGCACAAACAGCAGGTTGTTATCATTCCGCACCCCCGCCGTCAGAAACAAATCCTCCACCAGCCGCTCCACCGCCGCCGCACTCCACTCAGTGCGCTCACTTTCCACCACCCCCTGACACAGCCGCTGCGTCAAATACGGATGGCCCCCCGTCCACTGCATCACCCACTGCAAAATCTCCTGTGCCTTATCCGGCGACTCACTCAACCCCGCCGCAAACCCCTGCGCTTCTTCCCTACTAAAGTCCGTCAGATTTACCCGACGACCCACATTAAACGGCGTCCGCTGCGGATCGCTGATCAAATCCCCCGGTGACGCCACCCCAATCAGCACCACCGACAGCCGCCCCAGGTCACTATTCTGCGCCCGTGCCGTATAAAAATACCGAATCGCAATAAAAAAGTCGTCCGTAAACCCTAAACTCAGCGTCGTATCAATCTCGTCGACAAACAATACGATTCGCCCATCAACCTCGCCTAACAGGATCTCCTCAAAAAATCGCGTCAGCCGCTGGGTCACACCTAAGTGACTATTCTCTTCCCACCAGTCAAAAATATCCGTATCGAGCATCAGACTCTCGTCGATCTCGGTCAGCAGTCCTAAGTACCACTGCTCAGGTGTCACATTTGTGCCAATCTTCGTCAGGTCAACAATCACCGAAGTAATATCTTCATCCTCCAGACGTGCCGCCGTCTGCACCATCAGGCTCGATTTCCCCATCTGCCGGGAAGTCAACACATAGGCAAACTGCCCCTCGCGACAAAGCTGCAATAGCTCATCATCAGCTTTACGCGAAAGATAAATTCCTCCGCCTGCCTGTACCGTTCCGCCAGTGGTATAGATCGAACCTGCCATAGTCAAAGCACCTCATACATCTGGTCGTTCGCCTAGTAGAACCGGTGGGCTGTGCCCACTACGCAACCACCTGCTCTTGATCATCCAGAACCTGCTGGCGTATCAAGAACTCATTCCACAACTTGTAAAACAACTCAAACGCGCCCCGCTCATCCACCGAATGCAGCAAAATGATTTTTGCCCAAGATACTGAAGCACGAATTCTAAATCGCTCCTGCACCCATGGCTGAAACTGCTCAAAAGCTTTTTCCTCTGCTGTTATTGCCAGCCCCTGCTCCTGTCGAGCAAACCCATAACCGCATAAAAATAAATACAACCCACTCACAGAAGGTGAGCCAATATATATTCCAGGCTTTTGGTGTATCTGGTTGAGCAAATCATTAAAACTAGCCATAGGTTTACTCCCGTTACGAATCGCGTAATCTTTAAAACAGCTCCAGCTCAATCACCTCAAACTCCCCGCTCGCACAGTCAAAATCAGCAACCCATTGATCCCTATCTAGACCGTCTGCTCCTAAGTTATCAAATACTTTGCCATAGGTTTCAATACCTTGATGGATACCCGTTTGAGCAATCGAATTGCCCCCATTATTCCAGCGTCGACTCACAATAAACTTAATTCTGCCAACCGCTACAATTTGTAAATGAATACCACTAATACTGTTGTCTTTCAGCCACTGCTTGATCGCTGCTGCGCATTCGACACATTCAAAGACGGTGTACCTGGCACTGATGGTTGAGATCGCCTGAAATACCTCGTCCCGAGTCATTGCAAATGCTCCCCAAAATAATCTGCATAGAGCTGACATCTGGGAAATACGCTTTGCCCATCCCGACACACTAACCCCGCTCCATGGAGACGGAAATACGTGACTTCGTCTTCACAGGTTTGCTCTTTCAGAATCTTTAGAAAGGCTTTGACAAGGGATTTGTTGTCATACATGCGAAACAGGTGATATTTAAGATGATCGCCAAAGGGGCCGCTTTCGTCTCGGGCTCTGGTGAATAGCTCCTGGGCAGTCATGCGATCGCTAGCCACTAAATACAACGCCTTGCGCACTAGATAGGGATGGCCGTTGACTAATTTCATCAGCCGCTGTTCGTCTACAGCGGTTAGGGGCAGACCGTGCAGCTGGTTGAGCTGATGTACCTGCTGGGCATCAAAGTCCTGTAGCCGCAGGTTTTCGCCGACATTAAACGGCGATTGGTTTAAATCCGCAATTAGCTGATAGGGTTCTGTCGATGTCACAAACGTCAGGTCCAGCTGCTTCCAAATCTTTTTGGTGGCTCGCTGGTTGTGCCAGCTGCGCAACATACTAAAAAAGTCATTGCGAAACGGGGTATCAAAAATCCGTTCTACCTCATCCATGGCGAGCACCAGGGGCTGCTCCAGATTTTTGAGAATGTGCCTACCCACATAGCGCGTACATCGCTGGGGATTGCCCAGATTTTTTTTCCAGTAGGCTTCTACCGCGTCGTCCATGTCCAGCTCATCCGTTAGCCAAAAGCAAAACTGCTGGTAAAACTCATCCGCATCCTGCAGCGCGGCCCGGTCAAATAGCTGAAAGTCTAAAAAGGCAATCTGCTTGTCTGCATCGACAGCCGCTTCCATTACCCGGTTGAGCAACGAACTTTTGCCCATCTGCCGAGGGCCTTTGATGGTCATGGTCACCCCTTGCTGTTGGATGACGCTGAGGGCGATGCGATCGCACCCCCGCTCAATATAAAAATCCGAGGCGCTATCCATGGTCCCCTCGGGCATTTCTAGCCTGGCCGAAGCCGTTTTGACCGGCTGAGCCACCGGCAGCGGCTGGGGAATATCAGCGGTTGGCTTCACCTCAACCACCTCAGCTTTGCGCCGCTCATCAATGGAGAGTACGCCACCGGCTATGGCCTGCTGCAGTTCCGCAGTCAGCCCTGGCGTATCCGCTTCACTATCCCACAGCGCCCAGTTGATCGGGTTTAAATACACACTCAACGGATGCTGAAACGGCTCCCGATAGGCAAGCCGCACAGGCAAAATTCTGGGCTTACCCCCATTGTCCTCAGCAATCTTGTGGGCCAGCTCAATCTCCTGCAGCACCATCTCACTCATTACCGACTGCGCCGATAGCAGCACCACCAGCACATCCGCCTGCCTTATCTCCGCCTCAATTTGCTCCGCCCAGCGGGTCCCCACCAGCATCTGCTGATCGATAAAAACTGAACTATCTGACCCCAGCACCCCATGCAACCGCAACGCCACCGATTCATCCGGCACCAGGTTGCGCTTATAGCTAATAAATACCCGCCGCTGAGCGCTTTTACCCTGAGCCTTATTGTCAGGCGGCTGCACCCCCTCCTCCCGACTTCCCCTTTCCCCCTTTCCCCCCTCACCCCTCACCCTCAAAACCGGCGTCTCCTCCTCCGCTATCCCCTCCGCCCCAATCCCCACCAACCCAAACTCAAACGCATCGGCATAGCTGCGCCCATACCCCAACCCGTCATAAAACCCTTCTGCAAACTTAATCGACGCCTGATCGCCAATGGCATCGGTCATCCCAATCACATGGTCCACATGAGCCAAAATCGCATCGGCCTGGGCCACGGAATGACAGGCA
>JBCDJC010000205.1:0-8773 GCA_038748225.1 Cyanobacteria bacterium P01_H01_bin.26
AAGGATTGGTCTGGGGGCGGCGCTGCTACGCTACGGCTATAGCCTCAGTCGAGACCGGCTGCGGCTACCCGATGTGATTGCAGGGGGTGGCTGGGACTGGCGGTCTTTGGTGTGGAGTGGGTGGGAGGCAACAATTTGTGTGGGCCTTTGCCTGGGATTGCTTGTTTTGTTTCGCGAGAAAATGAATTGCCGAGGCTCGTTTTTCCGGCTGCTCTCTCAGCAGGCCTATGGGGTTTATTTGATCCATATTTTGCCGATTCTCTATCTGCAGCTGGCGATGGCTGGGGTGCCAGTGGGGCCGCTGGAAAAATTTGGCATAGTGACCCTCATCGGTATGCCGCTTTGCTTTGGTTGCAGTATTTTGCTACGCCGATTGCCGTGGGTTCGGCTAGTCGTCCCATAGTTGAACATTGTCCAATCAGGCAAGTGGCTAGCTGATTAGAGGGGAGTAAATTATGATTTGGTAGCATAGCTTTAAAGAGAGTTTTTGACGACCGGTAAAAATCTATTAAACCTTTGGAGAAAAAGAACTGTTATGACAACGCCTGATGGAGATATTACAAGTCGTTCTAGGCTGGTGGGTTTAGCCTATCGGTTTTTCTGGGGAGCCATAGTTGGTTTGGGGTTCTCTCTGATTCCGCTGGCAATATCTATGCCTATGGCCAACTTTTGGGCTATTGCCGCAGCCCTAGCCGTACTCTGTGGAACCCTATCTGCGCTAATTGGGAAACAATTTTTGAGTGCCCTGATGAATGTTCTAGAGTCATTTCCTCCGATTGCCTAGGGCAGCTGTGAATAAATGGGGGAGTTGCAGTGGGGTAATGCGGGCGTAAGCGCTATTTTCAGTTGTGCATACACGCCCAGCCTACTGGTCAATCAAAACTTATCTGGGTGCTGAATCTGAGTAATTTGTAATTTACTTTTAAGATACGTGGAGTCTTTATCATGACTAATTATCGTGTTGACCGCGCCCTTACGATCGGTTTGCAGGCGGTGTTAGTGCTGATGCTCGGTGCAGCCCTCCTGGCATACTTGGTTTCTCCCCTGCGGGATCCAAGCTTTCCTGGCCAGGGTGCCCATGGGAGTGCAACGATTGCCTGGCTGAGTCCGGAGATATATTGGATTAATCTGTCCAAGACCTTGGCTGTTGCCCTAGCCACCGTTCTGACGTTGCTGATGGGGACCCGGTGGCGGTCCTATCTCAGTCGACATCTAATTTTAAAAGTTCTAGGCCTCTCCGGGCTATGGATCGTGGTTGCCTATGTCACCTGGTACATATCCATGTGGTACCTTTTAATGCAATATATTCTCGATTGAGTAATGGTGCCGGTGCCATAGGAGACCCCTATGGCACGAGTTGTCCGTCTTCCATATTTAGGGTGCGATCGGCAATGTCGAGGATGCGGTTGTCGTGGGTAACGAGCAAGACCGTGCAGTGCTGCTGGTGGGCGAGCTGCTGAATCAGGTTAACGACGTCTCGACCGGAGTGGCTATCTAAGGAAGCGGTGGGCTCATCGGCTAAAACAATTTTGGGTTGGGAGACCAGGGCGCGGGCGATGGCAACGCGCTGTTTTTGTCCGCCGGATAGCTGGGCGGGGTGTTTGTGAGCATGTTCGCCAAGGCCAACTGTTGCCAGGATTTTGTAAGCGCGGCTGCGACGCTCGGATAGTGACAGGCTGTGCAGCTTTAAGGCCATGCCGACATTCTCGGCGGCGGTCAGACAGTCTAGCAAGTTGTGGGATTGAAAGATAAACCCAATCTGGTTACGTAGACGCACCAGCTTGCGTTTGCGTGCGCCTAGTAGCTCTTGTTCAAGAATCCGTAGGCTGCCCTCCTGCACCGAACGGAGGGCACCCATCAGGGTGAGCAGGGTGGTTTTACCGCTACCCGATGGTCCGGTGAGTAAGACAATTTCGCCCGGATAGAGCTCCAGGCTAATGTCTGTGAGCACCGGTCGGCGGAGGGAGCCTTTACCAAAGCTGTGATTGAGGTTTTGGATAGTGACCGTAGGAGCCATGACAATCTCTCAAAAACGAGGTTAAAACACATCGGCCGGATCGGCTGACTGGAGACGACGCATTGCGATCGCACCCGACACGTTGCACATGACCAGGGTCAGCACAAACACCTGTAAGGCGACGGTACCCTGCATGACCAGCGGGATGCGAGTCAGGGTAGTCAACACCTGATATAGCCCGACGGAAGTGACAAATCCGGGTATAAACCCAAGCACCGCCAATAGCAGGGCTTCCTGTAGTACTACCCGTAGCAAAGCATTGTCGCTGTAGCCCATGGCCTTGAGCGTGGCGTATTCTGGTAGGTGATCGCTAATATCGGTGTAGAGCACCTGGTACACAATCACAATACCGACCACAAACCCCACCAAGCTACCAAAGCGAAAAATAATGCCAATGGGGTCATTGGTGGTAAACTGTTGTTCTTTTTCAATCAGTTCCTCCAGGGTCAAAACGGTTACCCTGTCGGGAAGGTGGGCCTGCAGCTGAGCCTGGACCGCAGCCACATCATGGCCAGCCGCCACCGTCAAAACCCCCAGGGTGATATTTTGGGTAGACGCCTGACCAAACCACTGGCTGTAGTTCCAGTCGCTCATCACCACGGTCCCCTTTTCGATCACGGTACTGCCCAGGCTAAACAGTCCCACGACATGTACCCGGCGTCCTGCCATCAGCGTTTGCACATTGCCAGAAGATTCCAAAAGGGCTGGAATTTCCCCTAGGGAAGGTTGGGAGAGGCGGTCAAATAGAACAGTATTGGCTGAACTTAAATGCGCTTGTTGTTGATTGATTTCAGGGATGTTGAGGACCGGCTGGGTCGGGTTAAAGGCAATTACCCGCACCTGATTGCCAAAAATATCTCCTGATCCTTCGTCATCAGTCTGCGCTCGGGTGAGCTGGCTGGGGTCAGTCCAGTTTGCCATGTTGAGAAACAGCGGGGCTGCGGTGGCCACCCCATTGACTGAGTTGGCCTGAATTAGATAGGCACGGGGCAAGGCCATGGGTATACGCAGGCTAGGGCTAAAGGATGATATCAAAAAGAGATCGCCCCGCAGATTTTCATGCAGGGTGGTGGTCCCATCGGCAATGAGGCTCTGCAGCCCCATCATGGTAAACATCAGGATATTGGCAAAGCTGACGCCGGTAATGGCGACAGCAAGCCGCACTTTTTGGTGGGAAAGCTGTGCCCAGGCCAGGGGCTTTTCGAGGGGAAGCCTTGAGAGAATTGGTTTTAGCATCATTTTTAACTACGTCTCAATGTCAATGGCTACCCGGACCTGCATACCGGTCAGTGCCGCCACCCGTTCGCTGTCTTCGTCATCTAGGCGAACCCTGACGGTAACAACGCGGGCATTCACATCCTGGGTTGGGTCAGACTGTTGCGTTTCGCCAAAATTTGCTTTGCCAATTTGTAGGCCAATGTGTTCGACCGTGCCGCTTAGCTCCGTGGCCACACCGCCATATTCACTGGTAATCTGCGCTGACTGACCCAGGCTCACATTACGAATATCGGTTTCATAGACCTCGGCTATCACCATCATTTGGTTGGTTTGGGCCAGTTCCACAATGCCCTGCTGGGTGTTGACCTGTTCCCCCACCTGGGTGTTGATTTTTAGGATTTGTCCGGCCACGGGGGAGCGCACCAGCACGTCATCTAGATCCGCCTGACGTTGGGATACTTCGATTTGGGCCTGTTCTAGCTGGGCGGTTGCGATCGCAATATCTTCTGGCTTTACCTGGGTTAGCTCCACCAGTCGCGATCGCTCTTCCGCAATCTGAGCGCTGAGGGTGCGTCCGGTTTCCTCCTGTTCAGCTAGGGTTACCGCCAAGTCTGCCTGGGCTGTTTCATAGTCTCTCAGGGCGATGTCTAGCTCCGAGCGGCTGGTGGCCCCAACGGCGGTCAACTGCTGATAGCGCTCATGGTTTACCCGAGACTCCTGCAGGGTGGCCTGGGCTTTGGTGACAGCCGCCTGGCGTTGGGCTGTCTGGGCTGCTAGCTGGGCCTCAAGCCGAGTAATGGTGGCGCGCTGGGCTTCTATCTGAGCGGGTTTAATATTGCCCGTTTGTTGCTGGCTTAGCTCAGCCTGCCGCTGTCGTACCAGGGCATGGGCAGCCTGCAAATCGGCCTGCCGCCGTTCGGCCCCCTGCAGCACGGCGATGACCTGTTCAGACTCCACCCAGTCTCCTTCGCTGACGCGAATTTCATTGACGCGACTATCCGCCGCGTTTGACACCGATAGCCGAATTACTTCACCCTTGGGTTCAATGCGCCCAAGGGCAACAACGGACTGTAGTTCAACCGTGACTGGAGTCGTCTCGTCCTCATCTGTTTTTTGGCCCAGGGATGGGACACATCCGGTGGAAACCAGGGCCATGAGAACAAGTAATATGCCCCATGGCAACGATAGTTTGTGCGTCATAATCAGACCGCTCAGGGATAGGATTGTATAGGAATGCTGAAGAGACCTTGCATGCAACGTCTGCATGCCCACGGGTAGCGTCTGTACCTCAAATCGTGGGGCCTAATAAATTTTGTTTCCTAAGGGGGAATATACAGTCTCGTAAAGTTAGCGTTTAACCCCTGTTTCCGTTTTAGCCGAAGACTTTCGGGACTAGCCATGACAAAAGTCATCCAATTGAATGACCCCTAGCCATAGGAATGCCAAACCTGTTTCGCTACGGTATAGACAGTCTCAGTAAGCACTACCCTCTCTGGAGAAGCCGATCATGATTCGAGAACATGCAAATATCTCGTTGCTCAATCGTCTGGATCAGTACCTAGACGACGACAATATTGCCGAAGCGGCTAAGCTATTTACGAAAAATTTTGTCTGGCACTTTTTTAATCCCCAACTGCCAGATGTCCAGGGCGACTATGTTGGTTTTGATGGGTGGCAAACCTTTTTTGGAAAGCTTGCCATAGTCACCGGGGGCACCTTCCAAGTTGAGACTATTTCCTGTACGCCCATGGGTGATGAACTGGTGGTTACCCATGTCCAAGATACGATGCAGCTAGGCGGTCAGCCGATGAAGCTGGATGCGGTTGTTGTCTGGCGCATAGTGAATGGCTGTATCGCTGAGGCTTGGGATATACCGGCTATACACACGGTGCATACACCTGACCCACAGATGGTCAAAGCGGCCTAACAATCTGCAGCTAAATCCTGCTACAGCAGCTGCAGTGTCTCCAGGCTGCGGCGGGTGACCTCGATTCTATGGGGCAGATCCGTCTCAGTGCGCATATCGATGTTGGTGGCAAAAAAGTAGACGTTCTCATTTTGCTCCACATAGCCAACGTACCAGCCAATCTCGGCTGTTAAGGCCCAGCCTGTTTTAGCCCGAATAGTATAGTCGGGGGTTTGCTCAACGATCATAATGTCTTGCACCGTGGTGAGGGTCTCTTCTGAGAATGGCAGCTGATTACGCTGCAGGCGTTGCAAAAACTGAATTTGCTCCTGGGGGGTAATCCGAAGGTCGCCATTTAGCCAAAATGTGTCAATATCGTCTACGCTGCCGATGGTTTGGTTACCGTAGTTAGCGGCGGTTACCCACTGCTGCATGCGCCCGTGGCCAATGCGGCGGGCCAACACCTGATAAAACCATACGGCTGATGCCCGAAAAGCGGTGTGCAGGTTGTGGTCACGGTTCCAGGCTGGGACGCTGCGTTCTACTCCGTCCCAGGTTAAAAGTGAGCGATCGCTGGCGATTACCCCGGTTTCTAGGGCAATCAGGGCGTTAAGAATCTTAAAGGTAGAGGCGGGTAAAAACGGTGTGGCGTTGCGATCGCAGCCATACCCATAGCTACGCTCCTCGTTTGTGTCATAAATCAGGATCGAACCTTCTATACCCAGATCCTGGAAATGTTGGGCAAAGTCAGGTGAGGTCTCTTCTGGCTGCGCTATCTGGGGAACAGCGGCGGTGGGTGTGGCCATCGGCGATAGTAAAACCATGCAGCTTGCCAAACCGCCGCACCAGCGAAATACCTTGTTCATAGAACCTCCTTCAGACCGTCCCAGGATGTACATGGATGGGAACATCAATCTATCGACGCTATTGATGGATTGCCATGGCAGGAGGTCATGATAATCAATGACCTTTGTCATGCAGCCAGCATGTTAGATGGTCTAGGATTCAAATAGGATGGGGAATGCCATCCCCGTTAAGGTATTCGTGAGCACTGGGCTATGAATCAGGTCGCAAGCAGAGCAGCCAGTTTAGATATGCGTGCTTTGCCGCCGCGACACCCAGATGCCATGGCCCCGGTGTCGCCGACGGTGGCCAAAACGCTGCGGTATGTGGAATGGACCTTTCTACTGGTGCTTATTCTCCGCCTGCTATCATTGCTGCTCAATACATCGATGGGCTATGAGCTAGCAACGGGCGACTATATTATGTTGGCTGCCATGGGGGGAGTGGCTGTCCTCAGCTTTGTATTTCCGAGCGATCGTCCCAGATGGCAGCGGCAGACCTATATCGGGTGCGAGATCTTTTTGTTGTTAATGACCCGAGCGTTCTCGACGTGGGGGTTAAATCTATTTTTATACCTGGTTTTAGTAAAAAGCTGTTTTTTACTCAGCCGTCGAGCTGTCATCTTCACCACGGTGATTACCGGCGTAGCATGGCAGATTAGCTATGCACGACAGCTATTTTCTCAGGAAATACGAACCAGATTTGAGGCTCTCTTGGCGGCTCCCCAACATCTGATGGTGTTGGATATGGTCTTCAACAGCACAGCGCTATATCTAGCGTCAAGTTTGTTGGTCATTTTACTATGCTGGACGGTGTTAGCCGAGCGTAAAAGCCGACAGCAGGCGGATATGCTATCGGCAGAGGTAGAGAAGCTAGCAGCGGACCTGGAGAGAACCCGCATTGCCCGTGATATTCACGATTCCTTGGGGCATACGCTCACCTCCCTGGATATGCAGCTAGAGGTGGCCCAAACCTTACATACCCAGGATCCAGACCATGCGCTCCAGGCGGTCAATTATGCTAAGGGGCTATCTCAGCAATCCTTGCAGGAAGTTCGTCGGGCGGTTTCCACCATGCGCCATGGCACCTTCGACCTATCTGTTGCGCTCACGGAGTTAGTGGAGCAAATTCAGCAAACTCGCCCCTCACGTGCGAAATCGTTTCAAATTAGCTCCCATATCGACTTACCGGTGCTGCCGCTACAGACGAGTCAGCAGCTCTTTCTAGTGGTAAAAGAAGGATTGACCAATATTCAAAAGCACAGCCAGGCTTCGATGGTAGAACTATCCACTACAACGACGACGAACGATATCACCATTCGGCTTTCGGACAACGGGGTGGGATTTTTGCAGCAGGCTCCTAAGCAGGGATTTGGTTTGCGGGGCATGCAGGAGCGGGTACAGCTGTTGCACGGTCAGATGGCTGTGCGTAGTACGGTGGGACAAGGAACGGTAATTCAAGTGACGATTCCACAATGAGTGAGCCATGATCCGACTTTTATTGGTGGATGACCAGCCGATGTTTCGAGGAGGGCTAGCCTCTCTTCTTACCCTGGAGCCTGACTTTGAGATTGTGGGTGAGGCCAACCACGGCCAGGAGTCCATTGCCCTAGCGGCACAGCTGCAGCCCGATGTGATTTTGATGGATGTGCGGATGCCCGTGTGTAATGGGGTAGAGGCCACGCGGGAAATTCATCAGCGGTTTCCCTGGATTCGGATTTTGGTATTGACCACCTTTGATGAGGATGACTATGTGTTTCAGTCGTTGGAGGTGGGGGCACTGGGCTATTTGCTCAAGAGTACGCCCGCTCAGCAGGTTGCGATCGCAATCCGCAATGTCCACCAGGGCTACAGCCAGCTCGGTCCCACCATTGCCCCCAAGGTGTTCTCCCAGGTGAAAGCCACTACCACCGAAAAGGTCGATGCCCAAGCCCTGTTTAGCAATCGCGATGTGGAGATTTTAAGGCTTCTAGGTCAGGGCCACAGCAACCGCGAGATTGCCGATACCCTACACCTGACCGAAGGCACTATCAAAAACCATCTCACCAATATTTTTAGCCAGCTGGACGTTCGCGATCGCACCCAGGCTGCCCTTTGGGCACACCAGCATCTGTTGTCCTAGTTGAGGGTAAACGATAACGGTTGTTGTTGGGGGCAAGGGGTTGGGGGGCTGCTCAAAATAAAGTCCTCGGGGTAGGGTGGGGGAGGGGAAAAGGGGAAGGGGAAAAGGGAAAAGGGAAAGGGGCTATTGGCGGGTGCTTTATTGGTTGGCGAGTCTTTTATTTCAACCTTGGTAATGGGGTGTTGGCCCCAAACTTTTGGGTTTAGGGCTTTTGGTCGCTATGGCCGGTGGTCGAGGATTATAAGCGTTTCATTAGCATGCTGATTACATCGCCTTGGTCCGGTGTCAAAATCAGCTGATTGTTGGGAATTTCAATCAGGGGGCTCCACTGGGTGGGTTCCACGTAGCTGAGGTTGTTGAGTAGGTGAATGGTCTGGCGGATGCCGCCGGGGCTACCCAGCAAAATATGCCGAATAAACTCGCCTGTGGGTAGGGCGAATGAAAGGTCGACGGGCAGGTTGGCCGCCGCCGTTGGGGAGGTATTCATGGGGCGTTTTCCTTGCTGGCTGGGGCCAGCGTATGGGGTAGGAAAGCGCCCAAAAAGATAGCCACTCCAGCTTGGGCAAACCGGGGTGGCTGTAAAATGCATACAGCTGTCCGACTGCTTGTACCAGTTGGGGAGTTAGCTGGGGGGTCGTGCTGCGAACACGGCCACCCAGCGGCTAAAT
>JBCDJC010000206.1:0-8752 GCA_038748225.1 Cyanobacteria bacterium P01_H01_bin.26
TAGGTCTCCTCCTCTTGACCAAACTTATAGCCATAGTTTTGAGACTCAATATCCGTGGTTTCTCGAATTAGACTGGAGGTGACCAAAGAGCCATGCATGGCCGAAAACAGCGAGCCACCCAGCACACCGGCCACTCCCAGCATATGAAACGGATGCATCAAAATATTATGTTCTGCCTGGAAGACAAACATAAAGTTGAAGGTACCGCTAATGCCCATGGGCAAGCCATCAGAAAAGCTGCCTTGACCGATGGGGTAGATCAAAAACACAGAAATCGTAGCGGCCACAGGTGCAGAGTAGGCAATGCAGATCCAGGGTCGCATTCCCAAACGGTAGCTCAGCTCCCACTCTCGCCCCAAATAGCAAAGCAGGGCGGGAATATAGTGGAAGGCAATCATTTGATAAGGCCCCCCATTGTAAAGCCACTCATCTAGGGTTGCCGCCTCCCAAATCGGATAAAAATGGAGGCCAATGGCATTAGACGATGGCACAACCGCCGCTGTAATAATGTTGTTGCCGTAGAGCAGCGAACCGGAAAGCGGCTCCCGGATGCCGTCAATATCCACCGGCGGAGCCCCAATAAAGGCAATCACAAAAACCGTGACAGAGACCCCGAGCAGCGGCAGCATCAAAACACCAAACCAGCCAATATACAGCCGATTTTCAATGCTTGTGACCCAATTACAGAATCTCTCCCAAAGAGAAATTTCTTGACGTTGGAGAACAGTAGTCATTGGTATTCAAAATGAATTTAGTTAAGTAACCACGACTATTAGACCAAAACAATATGGAAATGTTATGGAGACCCTTGAAATACCAGTAATCCGCTCGTTTTGATTAACGCGGCACGAACGAGCGGCACAAGCATATCTGTGGGATAAGTCTGCCCTTGAGGTCAAATTTTTGATAGAGTGCGTGGACGCGAGCACCGATGCGAACTTGGCTTAAAATTCCGGGTTTACAAGGGCTGACACCATGACAAAATCGAGACTATGCATACTCTATGACGCTAGCAGAGGGCAGTGGGACCAACAGCGACCTCTTAACGCTACCAATCGTATCCGTTGCCATCATTGGCGATGTACACGACCAGTGGAGCAGCGCCGACGCCGACGCCCTGGAGGCCCTGGGCATCGACCTGGCCCTCTTTGTTGGAGATTTTGGCAATGAGGCCATTGCCGTCGTTCGGCAGATAGCCGCTGTGCCCATCCCCAAGGCGGTTATTTTGGGCAACCACGACGTGTGGTACACCGCCAGTAAGCGCAATCGCAAGGACTGTCCCTACGATCGAACCCAGGAGGATCGCCTGCAGCAGCAGCTGGAGCTTCTGGGCGATTGCCACGTCGGCTTTGGTAAATTAGAGATGCCCCAGTGCGATATCACGGTGGTGGGGGCACGTCCCTACAGCTGGGGAGGTCCCAGGTGGCGTCATCGGCGGTTTTATCGAGATCGCTGCCACGTCCGCAGCTTTGAGGAGTCAGCGGCTAAAATCTACGCGACCGCCGCCGCCGCCGAGCAGGATACGCTGATTTTTTTGGGTCATAACGGTCCGGCGGGTCTAGGCGATCAGGTGCACCACATTTGCGGTCGGGACTGGAAGCGCAACGGCGGTGACTATGGGGATCCGGATTTTGCGGATGCGATCGCCCAGACCCAACGTTCCGGCAAGCACGTTGCCCTGGTGGTATTTGGCCATATGCACCATGAACTCAGCCATGACAAAACCCGGCTGCGGGAGCGTCTTGTGGTCGACGACCAAGGCACGGTCTATATTAATGGAGCCCAGGTGCCACGGGTCATTGAAACCGACAGGGGCTGGCAGCGCAGCTTTACCCTGGTCACGCTACAGGCTGGCAGCGTTCAAACCGTGCGCCTGATTTGGGTAGACGGCACCCACCGGATAGTATCTGAGGAATACCTCTACCGTCCTAGCACTGTCTCAGATAAAAAAATTGATGCCCCACTAGACGCCGCGATCAATTTGGGCTAGCATGGCTGATGCTTCGCACTCGTATACATGGGTGAGTGGTTTTACTTGGAGAGGTGGCAGAGTGGTCGATTGCGCTCGACTTGAAATCGAGTGAGCCGCAAGGTTCCGAGGGTTCGAATCCCTCCCTCTCCGTTATACGTTTCAGGCATTACAGGGTTGTTTCAGCCATTGAACTGCTATGCAGATAGAGCAGTTATTTATGGTGAAAATGCCTTATTTGACGCGAAAATTAGATCAAAATTAGATCAGTATTTTAGGCATTTTAGTGTGCCAGTTGGATTGTGACACGTTGATTTATCTGTGTTTTTTCACTAGATAGATGAGCCCTCTATATCTTTCATTTCAGGGTGTTGGGGACAACGTTGATCTATCTGATGTGTTAAGGAGGGAGCAATGAATTTTGAAAAGGTGGATCAGCTGATCGAGGATGCCAACCGTAAGCTAAATCGCGTGAAGATCATGCGTCGCGATCGCAAGTTGACGATCCGAGCTTCATTCCCAAAGAAGCCAGGTGAAGGTAGAGGCAACCGACAACAGACTATTGCCCTAGGTGTCTATGCCAATCCAGATGGGGTCGATACCGCTCTAGGACGAGCACAGAAAGCGGAATCTGATTTACGACTTGAGAAGTGGGACTGGGCTAATTGGGAAGCGGGTGGTGATAATGCCCGTCAATCTGCTGCTGTTCTTGCTCGTCAGTTTGCAAAGAGAAAACAGCAATCAGGTATCAAGCCAGCGACTTACCGAGCCAACTATAAGTTTCCTCTAGAATCCTTGCCAGACAAGCCATTAACTGAAGAGCTATTGAGATCGCACATCCAGAATAGAAGCAAACCAAAAACCTGGACTCGCAAAAATGACGTTATGGTATTTAACGCCTTGTGCAAGTTTGCAGGCGTAGAGGCTAATTTAAGCGACTTAGGGAAAGGGTATAAACCTGAACCAGTGAGGCCTGATGATTTACCGACTGATGATGAAATTGTGGAGATTTGGCAGTCTCTGAAGGGTTCGAGTTGGCAATGGGCATATGGGGTAATGGCTACTTATGGCTTAAGGCCCCATGAAGTCTTTGGGATTATCAACCATAAAGGTATTGCTACCGATACCGGCAAGATTACAATCCGGGATGAATCTAAGACTGGCCGCCGTGATGTATGGCCATTACCGGATGCATGGCGTCATAAGTTCAATCTAAAGAATGTTGTTATGCCTAACATCCAGATTGAAGATAGGGATAATCAACAGTTAAGTAACCGTATGAGTGCCAACCTGCGCAACAAAATTCCACATACACCTAAAGCATTGCGTCATGCTTGGGCAATACGTTCGGCGGTTTTAGGTATTCCGGATAGTATTGCGGCCCGTTGGATGGGGCATAGCGTAGCTGTCCATGCTGAAACCTATCATGCTGCAATTAATCAGTTACAACATGAGGCTATCTGGAGACGGGCTAATCAGTCGTATAGCTCAATATAAGGACGTTGGTCTGGTGGCTGGAAGATCACCTTCTTCAACTCCATTGGATTTACCTGCCAGTGAGAGCTAGTCTTGCGGTAATGAGTATCCCAGACAACATCATAGTTAAGACGATGTTTACGAGCATGTTCAGCGCGCTTGATTTCTTCCATGATGGTTGCCCTACTGGTGCTAAGCAAATCTGCTGCTTGCTGGGGAGATATCCATGGTTCAGTTGGTAAACCCAATGCCCGTTGATTCTGCTCTAATCTTTCTACACGGGCTAGCAGTTCCTCAAATTCCTTACGCTGCATTTTCCCTTCTTGTCTAAGCGATGTTCCTTTTGTGCCTATTACACCCTATAAATCGCTGAATCCTTTTACTGTCAATAGTTTCATGCGAATAAACAATGTGCCTTTTTTGTGCCCCTTGTGTTCCTATTAGGAACATTTTTGTGCCTATCGGTCCCATTGCCCGATCAGTTATGCCTTGATCAAGGATTTGCCCTCGGCTGATAGAGCCCCTTCTCTTTTGTTCCTTCTAAAAAAAGGTGTGCCTATTGCGCCTATAAAATCGCTGAATCCCTTTCCTATAGGTGGTTTCAGGCGAAAAAAGGATGTTCCCATCGTGTTCCTATCGTGTTCCTATTAGGAACATTTTTGTGCCTATGGTGTGCAAGGTCATGATTTTTTGAGGGTTTTCTCATCGTTGACAAGAACACCGACACTGTTGGTTGCAAGATCTTTGAAAGCTTGCCGAACTTCATGTTCGCTGGTCCTACTTCCCTGTTTTTTGCCCCTGTTAAACCCCTTACGGATTGATTGATCCGTAACCTCAGATTTACGTTTAAGCTGCTCAAGGATGTACAGGTGAAGCTTTCCATAGTTCTCATCACCCCCTGACACTTGGATTTGTAAGATTCGGAACTGTCCAATGTAGTAATTGAGCAGATACAATCCCCGGTTGAACGAGCGTAGGGTGATTTTTGCGGGTTTCTCTTGTTTGTAATAGCAAGCTATCCAGTGACATAGAAGCGTCAATCGACCTAGATGCCCAGCACACTTACCAATGAATGCGTACAATCCTGGATTGCTGTGCTCACTGTCTACTTGGATTTGCCGAAAAGCTTCATAGTGTTTCATAAACATCTGCTCTGCCCGTTTGGACAGTACACAGGTGATGGGCTCATCCTCGGGGTTGCCAATCTCCATCAGGTAGTCAAACAGACCTGACAACGTATCAAAAATATCCACCTGAACATCGGACCATTGAGCATAGTCTGGGGGAAGTTTTGGATACGCACATAGAAAACGAGAGCCTAGACCCGCATCATCGCTTTCCGGGTCAAATAGGGTTTTCAACCGTTTTGGTTGGATGCCCCCAGCAATACAGAGCAATTGCTCCTCAAAGATCGCCATGGTCTCTTTTGATTTCCGAACGTCTCCCTCTCCACTGCCTAGCGGGGAGGTCATTGCGCTCAGCAGGAACTCTTTAAAGCTCCCCTTAGCACCTGTTTTGTATTGATCGGCGGATAGGAGCTTTGCTAATTCATCAAGAACCATGAGCATGCCAGACCTCGGGGGTTGATCCGCAATAAATTGTTGAATCCCTTCTGAGGTCCCCCCGGTCACATAAAGCATTCGTGCGGGCGGTGGTTCGTCTGGAGTTTCGCCATCAGAGACTTTACACAGCTGCAACCACATTTCATGCTTCTCTTTAGCGTCCCGATTGAGTTGTTTCTGCTTTTGCTTAATCGGGTTAAGCATTGTTTTCATCGTTTGGGACTTGTTGGATGATGCAAGCCCGATATCAATGGTTGAAATATGGGCGTACTCATGCCAATCATCTAACGGGTTAACCGCTTCTTTAAGGAGTACGCGAGTACGTGAACCCAATAGGGATGCAGCAGCAGGCAGAAATGCTTGCACGGGTCGGATCGGGTCCACCTTGTCAGATTCACATTTTGATTCAATCGCTTTGGCTAACGGCTCAGGAAATACCCGATATAGATCCAGATCATTCGCAGCCGCTTTCGCTAACGCCTTGAGGTCAATAGCTTCAGAGCTTTCAGCTTTAGCTTGTTCCTGTTCTATGGACTGCCGTAGCCGTCGAACGTCGTAACTACCAACCCCATAGTCCTTGGCGATCTCAGGTATTTGAGCGTTGATATCAGCGTCCCCAACACCCTCATCAAGCAACTGTTCCAGGACAGATTTCATCGAGTCTTGGGGAGTTTCATGTTTCCTATATTGCTCAGTGGCATTTTTGGGAAACTCCCACCCCTCAGTCTCAGCTAAATAGAACAATGTACCCACCGTAGCCTTACGACTTGTCTGAGAAGTTCTCACACTACGTAGGATGCGCTCAAAACCACCATTCCCCCACTCTCCTTGCCCTGCATCCCAATCTTGCAGGAGGTCTTCACCCTCGACACCTAAGTCATTGAGGACACCCGCGATCATCGCGATGAGTTCGGGGTATCGGTTTTCGCCAGGGCGATAGGGAGCGATATGAGAGAGGGCATCCGCGACCCAGTTGATCAAGTCTTCATGGGAGGTCTCTTCCCACTGTTGCCGGTTTGCTTGGGAGTCCAGTAAATCGAGTGCTTGATTGAGGTCATGCCATGCCAACGCATCCTCTACAAAGCTCTTAGGTAACCGGGCGTCTTCATTGAGAATGAAAGGCGTGCGATCCTTTCCACCAAAGTAGAACCGTGAGGCATCCTTACAGGCCGGATCGGCGATAGGCTTCCCTTTAACAGTAATTAAGGTGGCTAAATATTGATTGCATATCTCAATGCGTTCCCAACCCTCGATGGGCGCTGCTAGCAGAAAAACGAGCCGATATTTATCATGTCCATCGGGGTTCTTCTCAGAAACGATCCGGCTATTGCTACTCTCTATCGCTAAGCCACAGCATTTCTTGATAAATGAATGTTTTTTGGCCTGGGCAATGGAGACCCCATCATCCACATCAATGGCGAGCATGTCAGCCCTGACAACATTACTTTTTTTGCGCCTACAGTTACCATCCAGGAGCCCAGGCATCCAGGGATGCCCTTTTCCAATGTGTTCGGCAAGGCTAGCCATCGTGTGAGACGTTTGCGTCCAAGCACTGGGATAGCTGAGTTTGTTGGCATCACACTTGCCGACAACCTGGGTATTAACCCCAACCGTGAAATGGATTTGGGAGTTGCTGACTTTATTTGATTTTGTTAGTATTGATTGCATGACGATTTGAGCCGCTCCTCAGCGGTTTGTGAGTTTTCCGACCTGAATGAACTCTTTTCTCTCGAACCCTCGATGTCTTCACCATTGGGGGTTTGTTGCATTTAGAGAATCGAAATTTAATCCATAGTCGGGTTTACAAGATTGGTGGTGGGTGTTGAAAGATTTCGAGTAGTCCTGTGACTCAACCATAGCGCTAAAAAAAGCTTAGAAACATGGTTTTTTGGCGCGATGACACCAATGACTAGAACCCTTTCATAGAAAGCTTTTCAGAGGGGCCAAATTTATATCGTCTAGTCTTCTGGTAGCGCTCCCCTTGCCTGGTAGCTTGATGACCCATGTCCCGTCGTCAAATTTGAGAGCTGACCATTTTTCACTCTCAAGCTCTTTGGCTAGGCCAGAACGAGCTTTTAAGAAGTTAGCTCGAACGTTTTTGTTGAACCAGGGATCCTTTTTTCCCATGTGGTTCATGATTTCGATCAGTTGCCACGTGTAGGGATAACGCTCTCTATCAAATGGATTCTTGTGAGACCGGATAAGCTGAGTTTGCTTTCTGAACCCCGCTAAACCCTGTTTCTTCCCTCCTTTTTTATTCGTTTCAATACCAAAGCCTTCGACCGTTCTCTCAGCGACCACCTGAGCAAACCATTCGGTCGCATCCGTGGCTCCATCTAAAACAACCCAACCAAACCCGTGCTCACAAGCGGTGGCAATCCATTTGTAGAGTGCTCCAAAGGGTTCATACGCTCGATTGAAACCATGGGGAAGCTCGAGACTGGGTTTGCGTGTTTTATCCCATTTTTGAGTGATGAACGCGTCTAGCATCCATAGCCGATGACAATACATCAGCAGGTTGTAGCCTGTAGCCTGTGTTGCCCAGGCTGGATCAAATAAGTGACTTGGATTCGTCAGCTGTCTCAGCGTACGTTCCCACGATGGTTTAGGAGGTAAGTTCCCTGGTATTTGTAGAGACGTGAGTCCTCCATGCTGATTAATCCGGTCCAGTACCCTCCGGTTGTGCGGGTTAGTCATAGTCGCCTCCAGACGTACGTTGTCGTTCTCCTTTAAATACGGAAATAGTAATGTGAACCATTGAGATCCTTTTATTGTTGGTTTTATTCGAGTTTGTTAGTATTGATGACATGAGAATTTGAACCCCTCTTTGGTGGTCTCTAATTTTCCAAATTTCGACTGAATCTTTCTTTGAGACCCTTGGTGCTAGAGACATCAGGGGTTTTTAATGTTTGGGGGGTTGTCGGGCTTCAACAGCCTTGAGCCCTTCAATGATCAGTCGTCGCGCATTCGCATAGCGGCTACCGGGCATAGCATCAATACGATGTGCATACTCATTAGGAATACGAGTACGAAAAACGGTGTGATTGTCATAAGCAGCTTCACCACGTCTACGCCTTCCGGCCCCATTAGGATTTCGTGTTCTTTGGTGACTGGAATTCACAGCTTTTAAAGTTCCTACGAGACTAAGCAAAATCTAGCACAAACAGAATTACTCAACTCTTCTGAAACCCTTGAAACCCAGTTAATTTAATTAATAAAGGCGAATTTAAAGTTGTTAAATGGCTATATATAGCCATCTATATACCTAAAGCCGACAACAAATCGGATGCATCAAGAATTATTACAGTTATTCAAAACTGAAATTCTACATGCAGTTGAGATCGCAAACTCTTAACTTGCAACTATTTAGACTAGTGCCTCAAGATGCAGCCTGGTCTCTGGCTAATCTGTTAGTCGTCGCTGTAGCTGCTCCAACAGCTGAGACGCAGTTTGGCTTAGTTTCTGGTCTTTTAGGTCTTGTAACAGGGCCAAAATATCGTACTGACGCTGTTTGAGTTTTTGATTGATCAGCAGTTTATTTTCATAGCCTAGTGCGTCTGCTATCTGGCGTTTTTTCTCGACAATTCCTAGCTCGATGCACTGACGAGCAATTTCAGCTGGCGCAAGTCCCGTCTGTTCGGCAATGGTATCAACATCACTCCACATCTCCGTCGGCAGATTGAGTGAACGCTTTTCCTTTTGGCCGGAACTTTGCATAGGTGCCATAGAGGGTCCAAGCTTCTGA
>JBCDJC010000207.1:0-8679 GCA_038748225.1 Cyanobacteria bacterium P01_H01_bin.26
GAACTCCAGACATTGAAAGCAAAACTTAAAGCCAAAGGCATCGAATTAGACGATTAAGCCAACGGCAAGGTCAATAATGTGCGGCCACCCTGGTGAATTTCCAGGGTAATGATTTGGTGCTCAATGGTGGGTACCGTATCCAGGGAGTCAGCACCGATGCCAGGATTTACCGTATAGGCAGGAAAACAGGCCCCACTTAGGCTTAACCGCAGTGCCTCGCCTGCAGACAGTCGAAAACAGGTGGGCTGGAGCGGAACCATCACTGGCGCATTATCGGCTTTAAAAACACGCCTGTATCCCTGGGTTAAATTAAATACACGACCATCTGAGCGCACCACTGATAAAACTGCACAGATGTCGTAGCTGGCGGCATCTGTCTGGATTTTTAGGGTAACGCCTACCTCACCAGTGACAGCCAAATCACTCTCCATCAGAGGTGTGGTGTAGGTGAGGATGTCGCTACGACCGTCTAGGGCTGTGCGATCGCAACTCCCCCCTGGCCAACTTACGTGCCCCCCCAACGCTGGCACTGGCCGCCATGGATCATGCACCAGCACATCACACTGGTCCGTTGCTGCTGCCGGGGATAGTACTAACTCACCATCCTCCTCCCGCATCCCCGCTAAACCAGAACTTTGCAACTGATATTGCCGCACTTCTGTCTTTACAGGCCAAGCATCTAAATGCCGCCAGCGATTGCTACCCATCTCAAACAAATGGACTGAACTCGGGGCTAAACTGCCTTTCCCCTTTAGGCAATAGTCAAACCATCGCACCTGTAGCCGATCGATGGGACTCATGGCTTCAGGGCCAAAATCCACCTCCCCCACCTGGCGGTTCCAGGGAATATGACTCCACGGACCAACCCAGAGGTGCTGGGGATGCTGACTGCGACCCGCCATCTCCTTAAATAGGCGCATATCCCCATTGAGATAAGGGTCAAACCAGCCGCCCACATGGAGCATCGGTAAATCTACATCAGCCAAATCAGGCTTTAGCGCCCGCCAGTAGTGGTCGTTTTGGGGGTGGGCAATCCAGTCATGCCAGAACGAATCCGGTGCATACTGCTTTAGCACTTCTGGATCGGCGCTCACAGCCCCATTGAGGGGAAGATTGCGAGAGGCTGCGCGCAGGGCGTTAAAGGCAGTTTTATCGACCTTTAACCGAGCGGTTTCCGCCGCTAGCTGAATTGCCCAGCCCAGTCCAGCCTGTAATCGCAGCGCTCCATTCTCGTAGGCCCAGTCTTGGTAGAGGTCATAGCCCACCATGGCCGGGGCGAGGGCCTTGAGGGCAGCAGGTTTTGCCTGGGCCGCATAGAGCTGGGTCATCCCCTGGTAGGAAAACCCATACATGCCCACCTGGCCACTGCTACCAGGGAGATTGGCTGCCCACCGCACGCTGTCGTAGCCGTCGTCTACTTCGTGGGCAAACAGCTCAAATTTGCCCTCGGAGGTGCCTCGACCACGCACGTCTTGAATGGCGACGATGTAGCCCTGGGCGGCATACCAGGTGGGGTGAGCATAGACGACGGTAGATGCGATCGCACGTCCATAGGGCTGTCGCATCAGCAACACCGGCCAGGGTCCCTGGCCGGTGGGATAGTACACATCCGCATCCAGCCGTATCCCATCGCGGGTATGGAGTGAATGCCTCTGTTTAGGGTTAACCGGCAAGCGCTCAGATGGCATTAAAAGCTGCGGGTACGAGCTAAAACAGCCATATCTTCTTCATCTAATTCCGCTGGCACTCCCTGACGGATGAGTTCGGCAAAGTCCTCATTGGGCACCATGACGCTAAGCAGGTAGAGTCGCTGGGGGCCAATATTTTCAACCAAATGGATGCCATGGGAGGGGACAAGAATACTGTCTCCAGTCCGAATGGTGGATTTTTTACCATCACAGACGACCTGACCTTCACCCTTGAGCACGTAAAACATTTCTGCTGCCACCTGGTGGCGGTGGGTTGGCGTTCTCCCCCCCACGTCAAAAATCTCGACACAACAGGTTAGGGAGGCATGGCCCAGGGTCGGGTCTACCAGTAGGGCCAAGCGATTTTTATCGTCGGGGCTAATGCGAAATACCTGGTAATCTTGGGGGGACTTTAGAACGGGCAAAACACAGCTGGTCGGCAGATCACAGATACTTTTCATTAGTCATGCAGTAGCAGCACTTCTTCAGCTTAGAAATCCTCTCCAGTCGGAGGACAGTCTTGCAATAATTTGTCACCTACAGCCCATGGGAAGACCATAGTTTTAGACCTGTGGGGGACCAATACGTTCGCTACGCCATCGCAAATATCCTCTACAGGCTGATAAAATGAGCTACTGCGCTGATGGTATTTGAGTATCGACATTGTAAGTGTTGCCACTTCTGACTCATCAAATCACCTTGGTTATTTTGCTGTTTACGACGTTTCCCCATGGACATCTATAGGCAGCATGCGCCCATAGCAAATTTCCAGCTTATGTCTGATTATGGAAGATAACCCTAAATCAAATAAGTAATTCTTATTTTTCGAGTTCCACTGAAACACTCTTTTACTGATATTTGAAATCATCTCAACAGCTGGTTTTACCTACCAGTTACTTCGATAGTCCATCGGGTAATACCGTGGGGGCATAGGGGCAACGGTCCGTCGTGGAACGTCGTCTCAGTCCTGGTGTTATGGAACTATCAAACAAACCTTTGCGTCCTATCGGTCTAATGGTAAAGGAAGCTAATCCAATCGCAGACATCTTAGTGATTGATGACGATCCGATTATTCGGCGTATTTTGCAGCGAATGCTTCAGAGTCAGGGGTATCGGGTTGCGATCGCAGAGACAGCCGCCGATGGTTTGAAGCAAGCATTGGCCATTACCCCACCGGTAGTTTTGTGCGACTGGCGTTTACCCGGCACCATAGACGGGTTAGAGATCTGCCGTCGGCTCAAAGAGCATCCGGATTTATCCATGAGTTCGTTTTTGCTAATTACGGCCCATGCGGAAACCGCCAGCCGGGTAGAAGCGCTGGAGGCGGGGGCCGACGATTTGCTCATGAAGCCCATCGACATGGCCGAGCTCAAGGCCCGGGTAAAATCGGGCATGCGACTGTGCCAGCTCACCCGCGACCTCAAGCAGCAGAAGCAGTATTTAGAGAACGAGCTAGCCGAAGCCGCCTCCTATGTGCAGTCGCTGCTGCCCCGGGACACGGATAAGCCTCCTGTCAAAATTCAAACCCGCTTTCTGCCCTCCCAGCAGCTGGGGGGGGATTGTTTTGATTTTTACTGGCTCGACCCTGACTATCTGGTCATCTATTTACTGGACGTGTCAGGTCACGGGTTAGGTGCTGCCCTGCTCTCCACATCTGTGCTCAACGTGCTGCGATCGCAGTCCTTGCCCAGCACCAACTTTTACCGTCCTGACAAGGTGCTAGAAAGCCTTAACAATATGTTTCAGATGACGGATCAAAATGAAAAGTACTTCACCATTTGGTATGGCGTCTACAATCGTGTCAACCGTCAGCTCATGTACGCCAGCGCTGGTCACCCCCCGGCTGTGCTGCTCTCCCAGTCGTCAACGGCAGCTCCTGATCTAGTCGAGACCTCTGAGACCATCCGCCTACGAACACCAGGCATGCCCATTGGCATGATGCCCGATACTACTTACACCTGGAAACGCTGTTCGGTGCCTGACAATAGCTATCTCTACATATTTAGCGATGGCGTTTATGAGGTGCCTGAAACACCGTCGCTGGCCGAAACCGGCGAAATCCTGGGGCTAGATAATTTTATTGCCCACATCGTCCAGTGTCCTCGCCCCGGTCAGCTCGATCAGCTGATTAGCCATGCCACGATGCCCAGCATGAATATTGACGAAAATCTTTCGTTGCTAGACGATCTTTCGCTACTAGAAATTAACTTTAGCTAACCCTGCAAAAGTGTGGGGACCTTACATGTAAGGTCCCCACACTTTTGCCCCCACATCATTGGGAGGATATAAGACTATGTCCTAGTTCTTAAAGTCCGTTGGTCCTTGGTAGCCAGAGGCTTCGGCTAGGGTCATTAAGGTTTGAGTACCCGCCAAAAACTCTCCATTCACCTCCCAGGTTGGGAAACCAGTCACCTCAGGTACCGACTGACACAGCGTCGTCTGAGACCCTGAGCCATCGGGGGCACATTCAATGTAGGGCATATATTTCTTGGCCTCCTGGCCAAAAAGCTGCTTTTGGTCAAAGCAGTGGGGGCACCAGTAGGCGCCGTACATTTTGGCATCAATGTCTGTCAAATGCTTAGCTAGGGCAACTTCTGCTGGGCCGGAGGTCATGGTAACGGCGGGGCCGCTATTCCCCGTATTGCTGGCGGTTGCGGCCGGACCGTTGATGCTAAGGGAATACATACCAACGGTGGCAACCAGGGTGACAAACCCCATAATGACGCCTCGAAAAGCCAGTGCTCCTGGATCTTCCCAGCGCCGACCCAGAAACGTTAGTAAAAACATCAGGGTGGTGAAAATAGCCGAAGCAATGCAATAGAGACAGGCTGCCCTCAGCTCTGTCGCCAGCAGATACATCAGATATCCGCTGAATACCATCATGCCAGTAGCCCCAATAAAGAGAAGGGGCCATGTGATGGATTCAAGCTTTTGACGCTGCTCGCGATTTTTATCCCCGTCTACCAGCAGCGGTCCGGTAGCTAAGATCACCATGGTTAAATAGGCTAGAGCGCCAAATAGCGTCAGCGGAATCCCAAACACGTCTGCATAGGGACTGCTGAGTACCTGATCGCACCCTTTGACCGGACAGGCGGCACTGTTGCCCATCAACTTAATCACCGTTAGGTAGCCAGTGCCTAGGGCTCCAACGGTTGCGATCGCACCAATGGCCGGGCGCGACCAGCGATAAATCCCTCGATTTTCTTTACGGCGACGTCCCATGGTCTATCTAGTGGCTTATCAAAACAGAACAAAAAGCGGGTTGCACCCTGGTACACAGATTAACCTTTGATATTGGTCTCGACTGCATCTTAGACAAAAAATCAAGCATTCGGTAGACAAATTGCCGTTACTTTTTATATGCATTCCCTAGAGCATCATGTATGGAATGGCATTGCATTCATAAACTGCCCTACCCGATAGGGATCCACCGCCTGCTCAATTTGCCCCCAGCGTTTGAGTGAGCTGGAAACTATGACTCCGTCCGCTGACTGCATTAGGTTACGGACATTATCTACGGTTGCGCCACTGCCCACCAGTACGGGGGTTTTGCCTGCTGCCGCCTTTGCATTGGCCAGGTCTTGACCGGTTGGCGCATATCCAGTTGCCCCACCGGAGACAATGACAGCATCGGCTAGGCCTCGGTGAATGGTATCGGCCACAGCGTTAGCCATAGCCGTTTCCATTGCTACGCTACCGACGGGGGCAGCGTGCTTGACCAGCACATCCGCAAATACCTTTACATCGGCTCCCAATTCCCGGCGATACCGCATCAGCCGATGGGCATCCCCCTCAATGATGCCTTGATCTGTGGCCATCACCCCAGTCAATACATTCACCCGGATAAACTCCGCTCCGGTACAAGCCGCAATGGCCAAACCGCTGTAGCCATCATTACGTAATACATTGAGGCCAATAGGCACCGTCACTAGCTGCTGTAGGCGACTGACAACTATTGTCATGGCACTGACCACCGCCGGATCGATGGCTTCCTTCGTAAAGGGCGCGTCAAAAAAATTTTCCACAATGATGCCGTTTATCCCGCTGGAAACCAAGGCCACGGTCTCCTGCACAGCTCTGTCAATCACAGCCTGTAACGATCCCTGCCAGCGAGCCGATGTCGGTAAAGGCAGCAAATGGACTACACCAATGACGGGCGTCGATGTCTTAAAAAGTGCGTTTAACTCCACAAGACCTCAAATGTTTAATGTTTCTGTTTTTTATCTGAGCACGATAAAAGCCGGCGTAGCGCATACGTTAGCCAAGACTCACGGAATTGTATAGTTATGTTATAATTTTCTCAATCGGGCAAGAACAATCGCTACCCGTTTGAGAGTCGGCTTTCGATAGTAGCAATGAGCTACCTTGCAGAGGTCAATCAGGTTGAACTTCTGACAAGCTTGAGCCGCTTGGGTAGGGTGCTGAGTCATCCATGCGATCGCAACGCCTGCTTGAGAGGTCAGCACTCTGTCTTTTACATCAGAATTTATGGTTCATAAGCCAACCATTGCCATATCTCACCTAGGCTGTGAGAAAAATCGAGTTGATACCGAACACATGCTGGGTCTGCTGGTACAAGCAGGTTATCAGGTAGATGCCAATGAAGAACTCGCTGACTACGTCATTGTAAACACTTGTAGTTTTATTGAAGCTGCTCGCCAGGAGTCGGTTCGTACCCTGGTGGAGCTAGCTGAAGCAGACAAAAAGGTTGTTATCACAGGCTGTCTGGCTCAACATTTTAAGTCAGAGCTGCTAGATGAAATTCCAGAGGCTGTTGCCCTTGTTGGTACGGGCGACTACCACCGCATCGTCGATGTAATTGAACGGGCCGAAGCCGGCGAACGGGTTAAAGCCGTTTCCTCCGAACCAACCTACATCGCTGATGAGACGGTGCCCCGCTACCGTACCACCAGTGAGGGCGTTGCCTATATTCGTGTTGCCGAAGGCTGCAACTATCGGTGCGCATTTTGCATTATTCCCCACCTTCGAGGCAATCAGCGTTCCCGTTCGATTGAGTCCATTGTTAAAGAAGCCCATCAGCTGGCGGCTGAAGGCGTCCAAGAGCTAGTGCTCATTTCCCAGATCACCACAAACTATGGTGTGGACCTTTACGGTGAGCCAAAGCTAGCGGAGCTTTTACAAGCCCTAGGCCAAGTAGATGTGCCCTGGACCCGCATGCACTATGCCTATCCCACGGGGCTTACTACAAAAGTTCTCGATGCCATTCGCACTACGCCAAACGTTTTACCCTACCTGGATCTGCCGCTGCAGCACTCGCATCCCGAGATTTTGCGGGCTATGAACCGTCCCTGGCAGGGGCGTGTAAACGACAACATTATCCAACGGCTAAAGACAGACCTACCCGATGCAGTTTTGCGTACCACCTTTATTGTTGGGTTTCCCGGCGAAACGGAGGAGCATTTTCAGCATCTCAAGGCGTTTGTGCAGCGCCATGAGTTCGATCATGTTGGTGTGTTCACTTTCTCCGCCGAAGAGGGGACTCCAGCTGCTCTCTTGCCAAACCCGGTAGACCCGTCTGTTATGCATCGACGTCGGGAAGAGCTAATGCTGGCTCAACAGGAGATTTCCTTTAGACGTAATCAAGCCCAGATTGGCCAGGTGGTAGATGTTTTGATCGAGCAAGAAAACCCAGGTCAAGGTGAATCGATTGGTCGTTCTGCCCGTTTTGCTCCTGATGTCGACGGACTTGTCTATGTCAAGGGTGCCCCTCCCCTTGCCCAAATGGTTCCCGTCCAGATTACTGGAGCAGACACCTACGACTTATTTGGCACTGTCGTATCGGCCAGCACCCCGATATCGGCTCCAGCCCCCATCCGTGTATCTCTGTAATCTCCCCCATCCCCAACGCAGTAATCTCATTAGAAGGAGTCTAAATGACACTGTCTTTTGCCGACCTCGGGCTGTCTGACCCCCAGGCTCAACATCTTGACGAACTTGGCTTTAAGGAGCCCACACCCATTCAAGCCCAAGCGATTCCCCACATGCTTGCTGGGCATGATGTGGTCGGTCTGGCCCAGACTGGAACTGGAAAAACCGCTGCTTTTTCCCTACCAATCTTGGAACAGGTCAGCATTAATAAGCGGGCTGTGCAGGCCCTTGTCCTCACCCCGACCCGCGAGCTAGCAATGCAGGTCTGTCAAGCGGTGCAAAGTCTCAAGCACAATCCTCAGCTGCGGGTGCTGCCCGTGTATGGGGGACAGTCCATCGAACGCCAGCTCAGTCAGCTACGCCGCGGTGTTCACATGGTCGTCGGAACCCCAGGACGTGTTCTAGATCTACTCAATCGAGGCGCCCTAAATTTTGATCAGCTGAGCTGGCTTGTTCTGGATGAAGCCGATGAGATGCTCAATATGGGCTTTATCCAAGATGTGGAAAATATTCTCAGCCACGCCCCGGCCGATCGACAGACAGCCTTCTTCTCCGCCACCATGGAGCCAGCGGTACGGGAATTAGCGGCTAAGTTTCTCAAGTCGCCAGTCACCGTGAAGGTGAAGGCTCAAAATAGGGCCCCCCAGCGGATTACTCAGCTGGCCTATGTGGTTCCCCCAGGCTGGAGCAAACCACGGGCCCTGATGCCCATTTTGGAAATGGAGGATCCAGAATCGGCCATTATTTTTGTACGTACCCGGCGTACAGCTGCTGAACTAACCCGCCAGCTGCAGTTTGCGGGTCACAGCGTGGATGAATATCACGGCGATCTCAACCAGGCTCAGAGGGAACGACTGTTGCTGCGTTTTAAGCAAGGCCAGGTGCGCTGGGTGGTAGCCACCGACATTGCTGCCCGTGGTATCCATGTGGACAATTTGACCCATGTGATCAACTATGAGCTCCCTGACAACTTAGACAGCTATGTCCACCGCATTGGTCGAACCGGGCGCGCTGGTCAAGAGGGTCGCGCCGTATCCATTGTGCATCCCTTAGAAAAGTATTATTTACGCCAGATCGAGCGTCGTCTTAAGCAGGAGCTGAC
>JBCDJC010000208.1:0-8613 GCA_038748225.1 Cyanobacteria bacterium P01_H01_bin.26
GGCCCAGTAGCTCCGATTTGCAAAATCTCTGAGGAGTCGCTGGGTATTGGGTTTTGGCTCCACCCTCCTAGGGTTGTGCCCTCGGCGCAGCCCCAGGGGGGACCTGTACTATATCCGGAGACCAAATCCCATGTTTCAAGAGTCAACCCAGGGCGCAGGGGCGTCCAACGTTCCTCCTACCAACAACACCTTGCCTGAGTATGACTATGAGAACGTTAACCATACGCTGTTTGGCAGTCTTACGGCCATCTTGAACACGATCAAACTGCTGCATAAGCTCAACTATGCTGAGCCCAACGACTGGAGCAGGCCGCTGCCGACGGGGCGACCCAATGAGATGATGGCCATCCTGACCAGACGGGTTAGAGTTGATTAGGCGATTGCACATAAATAAAGTCCCAAGCAGGCAATGTATCTACAAAAGTTCTCCCCTTACCTTAGGCTTCAGCCCATGCCCGGAGGGCTATAGGGGAGATGCCGTAGGCAGAGGGATTTTTGACCATTTGCATCAGTTATCCAAACCCCTCCCTGACTGTTCCCCTTATCAAGGGAAACCAGATACTGTCAAGCTTTGAACGGTGGATTTTTTATGTGCTCAGCCCTTAGAGTTAGGGCTTGTTAAATATCAAGCTCACGTTCTAACCATGGTAATTGTGCCAAAGAGAACGAGATAACCTCTGTTTTTAGGACTTTGTCGCAGCGCGCAAAATCCTAAACCACCCTACCAACCGTTTAAAAATGCATGCTATTGAGGATAGTATAAGTGTTGTTCCGTCGGGTTGTAGGGCGGCGGAACGCCCTGCCCAGGGGGTGTGGGGAACTCGGAGGGACCCCACGCAGCGGGTTTTGCGAATGACCAAAACTCCTCATGCAACTTGAGAAGTTGGTCCTTCACGATATGGGTTGCTCAGGGCTTTCCTTCCTGAAACCCTCCTGAAGTGGGGGCGTTGAGGCCCCTTTCGGAAATAACTAAGTTTTCTCACCTAGGCATGCTGGGGTTTCCCCGAAAGGAGGATGTCGCTCATTGCAACAATTCAGGTTTGGTGGGGGTTACGGTGGGGTCAGAGCGTATGCTACTGCGCCCAACTGTGAACTTGTTTTCTGACGGATTCTCAATTGGCTAGGAGATTTCTAAGCCTTCAGGGCGCAGGGCTTATATTCTTGGATTCTTCAGGGTTTGGGGGGCTTGGTGATTGCATTTCGAGACTTTATGTTTATGCAAGTTTGAGCCAGCGTTTGTTCTCTGGCAAGGTTGTTGTCAACCGGTCAACAGAATGTTTTTGGAGTGTCTTGAGAATAAAATATCCGTGGGTCGAGTTTCGACTGCGCTCAACTCAATCAGCAATGACAGGATTAGTATGACTGGGATTTCAGATGCGATCGCATTTAGCACATCACCCTGTGCTTCTTGCTACAACCGATGAAAGAGCAGCAGCCTGGATGCAAACTTTACAGCAAATAAAATAGTCACATTTCAGTCACCGTAACATTCGCTTTTCCTAAAACCAATGGACGGTACTGGGCTCGAACCAGTGACATCCTGCTTGTAAGGCAGGCGCTCTACCAACTGAGCTAACCGTCCGTAAACTGCGCTTGGGCACAGGAATAGATGTTAGCAGATGACTGTGATTAAAAGCGATCTTTTTTCTAGGAAAATATTAGGACAGCCCTATTGGTAAACCTATCCCTATGACCGTAAACCTAACCGCCAAGACCCTAGACGCGTTGCAGTACCTAATTGCAGTGGTGGCCCAGTTGCGTAACCCAGAGGGTGGCTGCCCGTGGGATTTGGCCCAGACGCCTGAAAGCCTGATGCCTTATGTTTTAGAAGAAGCCTATGAAGTGGTGGATGCGATTCAGCGAGGGGACCGGGACCACATTGCTGAGGAGCTGGGCGATCTGCTACTGCAGGTGGTGCTCCAGGCGCAGATTTTTAGTGAAACGGATGAGTTTGACCTGGGGGATGTGGCCCAGGGTATTGCCGATAAGCTAATTCGCCGTCATCCCCATGTGTTTGGCGATGCCCAAGCGGCGACCGCTGCTGATGTGCATGCCAGCTGGGAGGCGATTAAGGCGGCTGAAAAGGGCCAACAGGGTGAGGCAACGCTGGCCTCTAAATTGGCTCGCTATGGCCAGTCGCTACCGCCGATGGTGGCGACGATGAAAATCTCTAAAAAGGCGGCCAAGGCGGGGTTTGAGTGGGAAACCCTAGACGGCGTGTGGGAAAAGGTAGATGAAGAACTGGGGGAGTTTCGCCATGCCCTGGCCCATGAAAGTGCTGAAAACCAGGCGGCTGAATTTGGCGATGTGCTCTTTAGCCTGATGCAGGTGGCCCGCTGGTGTGACATTGACCCGGTGGCGGCGCTGCAGGGGACCAACCGCCGGTTTGTGGAGCGGTTTGGTCTGCTGGAGCAGGCGGCGGATAAACCCATAGATGACCACAGCCTTGAGGAGCTAGAGGCGCTTTGGCAGCGGGCCAAGGGGATTATTGCTAGCCGCTCCGGGGAGCCGTTGGACTGATGGTTCTTGCCGTAGACCCTATGGATTGACCTAGTATAGGGGGATACCCAATGTGAATAAACCCATGTCTGTATCCTCGGCGGCTGTTGAGAATTCGTTGGTTGCGATCGCAACCCGCACCCGTCACGCGGCCCGCACCCTAGCCAGCTTGTCCACCCAGCAAAAAAACGATGCCATTGAGGCCATTGCCCAGGCCCTAGAAGCGGCGGCCCCGGAGATTACCGCTGCCAACGATCTCGACCTCAAGGCGGCTCTAGAAGACAACCTGGCCAAGCCCCTCTACGGACGGCTCAAGCTGGATGCCATCAAGCTGCAGGGTGCGATCGCTGGGGTACGGGATGTGGCTAAGCTGCCGGACCCCGTCGGAGCGGTCCAGATCCACCGGCAGCTAGATGATGGTCTGGTCCTCAAGCGGCTGGCCTGCCCCCTAGGGGTATTGGGGATTATCTTTGAATCTCGCCCCGATGCGGTCATGCAGATTTCTACCCTGGCGGTGAAGTCGGGCAACGGCGTTATTCTCAAGGGCGGCCGGGAGGCTGTGCGGTCCTGTCAGGCGCTGGTAAACGCTATTCGGCAAGGGTTGACCAATGCAGGCGTAGACCCCAACGCGGTGCAGCTGCTCACCACCCGCGAAGAGACCCGGGCGCTGCTGGCGTTAGATAGCTATGTGGACCTGATTATTCCTCGGGGCTCCAATGCCTTTGTCCGGTTTGTCCAGGAAAATACCCGCATCCCCGTTTTGGGACATGCGGATGGGGTGTGTCATCTCTATGTGGATGCGGCCGCCGATCTAGAAAAAGCGGTCAATATCGCCGTCGATGCCAAGGTGGGCTATCCATCGGCCTGCAACGCTATCGAGACCCTGCTGGTGCATAGGGATATTGCCGTCAAAGCCCTGCCGCTGCTGGCTCATGCCCTACAAAGTGAAGGGGTAAAGCTGCTGGGGGATGGGGCAACACGTCAGGTGCTGGGCGATATCCACCCGGCCACTGAGGCTGACTGGTCCACCGAATATAGCGACCTGATTTTATCCATTCGCATTGTGGACTCGGTGGACAGGGCGATTGAGCACATCAATACCTACGGGTCGCGCCATACGGATGCGATCGCAACTGAAAACCAAGCCACCGCCGACCGGTTTATAGCTCAGGTCGACGCTGCTGGCGTATTCCATAACTGCTCCACCCGCTTTGCCGACGGTTTTCGCTACGGCTTTGGCGCTGAGGTGGGCATTAGCACTCAAAAAATGCCCCCCCGAGGCCCGGTTGGACTAGAGGGATTAGTCACCTACAAGTATCAGGTGGTGGGCAACGGTCACATCGCCGCCACCTATTCAGGGGAAAATGCCAAACCCTTTGCCCATCGTGAGTTGGTTTGAGTTTGTTTCGCTAGAATCAATAACAGCCATGTATTTCTCCTAGGAAACAGCATGACTACAGCTGAAACTGTTTACGAACTGGTAAAAAAATTACCTGAAGACCAGGTAAAGCTGGTTATGAAATTCGTTCAGTTTTTACTACACGAATGGACATTGCCAGTAGTATCTGTTTCAGATGAGCCTGGTCAATCGTCTGAGCAGTTACCATGGCCAGCATTTGTGCAGTCCCTATCAGGTGCCTGGTCCGATTTTCCCGGTATTGACGAAATTCGCAGCGGGCAGGACCAAGACTGCCATAGGGAAACACTTTGAATGTATGTTCTTGATACTAATACCCTGATTCACTACTTTAAAGGTCAGGGAAATGTCGCTCATAATTTGACTTTAGTATCTGAGGAAGATATTGCCATCCCTACAGTCGTTTTGTTTGAACTTTATGTTGGTATTGCTAAGTCAAACAGCTCAACCAAGCGTCTGCAACAGCTGAATGCTTTTTCTGCCAAAATATCGGTTTTACTCTTTGACCAGGCGGCGGCTGTTGTGTCAGCTAAAATTCGGGCTGATCTTGAAAAGCGCGGTCAAACTATTGGCCCCCTTGATGTTTTGATAGCAGGCACCGCCCTTAGTCATGGGGCGAAATTGGTCACCCACAATAGTACGAGAGTTTTCTAGGGTGCCGGATTTAGAGGTGATTGACTGGTTTGCATAGGGTCAATAACGTTAACCTTGAGAGTCTTTTCAATGACTGACCAATGACTGACCACATTACTGTTTCTGGCATTCGTGCCTATGGCTATATTGGGGCGCTGCCGGAAGAGACTATATTAGGCCAGTGGTTTGAGGTGGACCTGACGCTGTGGATGGACCTGTCTATTGCCGGTAAATCTGACATGTTGGCCGACACCCATAACTATGCTGACATTATTCAGCAGACCCAGCGGATTATTCAGACAGGAAAATTTAAGCTAATTGAGCGGCTGGCGGCTGCGATCGCAACCCAGGCCCTAGACAACGATCCGCGTCTCGAAAAAGTTCAAGTGACGGTCAATAAACTAACCGCCCCAGTCCCCAACTTTGATGGCCGGGTGGCGGTGACAATAGTCAGGTCCCGCTCCTAGAATTATAGCGTTGGTCACATTGGTCAGGACAATTCGTATCCCTTGCCAGCGTTAAGCTACTACGCCAATGTGACAATAGCTACGATGCTGGAGCCGCATTAGCGAGAGCTGACCCTTGCCTACGTTGAGACTAAAAAATCAGCCGCATCTGCCGCTAATTCTGCTATTGGCGGCGCTGCTACGGCTGTGGCGATTGACGGCCAAACCCCTGTGGGTGGATGAACTTTACACGGCGTTTTTTAGTCTGGGTAAGGGGCTGAATGAGATCCCCGTGGCAACGCTGCTACCCCCGGCGGGCTATGGAGAGCTGCTGAGCGATCCGGGTACTCCCTGGCAGGCCGCCCAAACCATTACCCTGCTCAGCAATCATCCACCGCTGTTTTTTATGGCGATGAACGCCTGGCTGCACGGTGTGGGCATATCGGTTTGGAGCCTGCGGGCATTTGCGGTGCTGTGGGGGGTGGTGGCGGTCGCCGGTGTGTTTTTGCTAGGGCGGCGTTTTGGGGGTCCTCGGGCCGGGACGCTGGCGGCGCTTTTGATGGCGGTATCACCCTATGGGATTTACCTATCCCAGGAAGCTCGTCACTATAGTTTGGCGGTTGCGATCGCGACTTTTGCCCTGGTTAACTGGGTGGCGCTGCTCCAGGGTGAGCGTTCCCCCTGGCGCTGGCTCAGCTGGATTGGGTTAAATGCCCTGGGGTTTTATGTCCATTATTTCTATAGCTTTAGCATCATTGCCCAGTGGTCGGTTACCCTTAGTCGCATCCTGTGGCGTCGCCATCGGCGCTCCCAGACGCTGCCGTGGCTGCTGGCCATGGCCGCCACAGGGCTGCTCTATTTGCCCTTATTGCCGACGGCCCTGGTCCATTTTCAAAGCGAAGCAGGCACCAGCTGGCTAAGTCAGTCTGCGCCGTGGTGGGAAACGATTGTTATGCCGTGGGTGCAGTCCCTGGTGGCGGCCCTGTTTATGCTGATTTTGCTACCGGTGGAGCAGGTACCCTTGGGAGTGACGGTGGTGTCCGCCCTGATCATGCTGGGGGTCTTTGGTCTGGTGCTACGTCAGGTGATTCTGGGTTGGCGGGCCGAACCGTCGCTAGATCTATTGGCGCCCCTGGTGAGCTATGGGCTGGTGGTGCTGGGGGTCATGCTGACCATTACCTATGGTTTGGGTAAGGACCTGACCCTGGCCCCCCGGTACTTTTTTATGGTGTATCCGGCGGTAACGGTAATTGTGGCCCTGGCCCTGGCCCAGCGGGGGCGTTGGGTGGTGGGCCTTGCGATCGCAGCCGGTATCCTCAGCCAGGTGCTCATCAGCTATGATGTTGCCCTGCTCAAACCCTATTTACCCGGTCAGGTGGGGCGTCGTCTGGGGGCGGAGCCCCAGGCCAAGGTTGTCCTAGTGGCGCCCCAACGGTGGAGCTATCGAGCCCGAGCCCTGAGCTATGTGCTAGCGATGCCTCAAAATTCCCCTACCCAGGTGGCCTTTACAGAGCCAGCCACCACTGAGTCCTGGCAGCCCGATCTCGCCAACGGCGACGCTATTCCAGCCGGTGAGTTAACCCTCTGGCTGGTGGAGCCCAAACGTCCGGCCCCTTTTCCCCCCGTCGTTGTATTACCCAAACAGGTATGTTTGATCAGCGGTGAGCTGGTCAACACGGAGGGGACCCGGCAACAAAAGTATCAGTGTCGTCCAGCCCTGCTAGACAGCTAGCCTATGCCAACTTGAAGAGTTTCACAAATTACCCATGGTTGCCTTTGCCAGTGGCTATACTCGATCCTGAATAAAACAGCCCAGCCCAACGCAAAAGGATAGGCATAATGACGTTTCGAGTTTTGAGTTACTTTACCCAACTAAAGCGAGGCTCTCTAGCCACCTTAGGAGCCCTAACGGCGGTCACCTTGGCCCTGGTGTCCACCCCGGCGTTGGCTGGCGATCCGTTTCGCTCGGGTACAGAACATGATATTGGCCCCCATACGGAAGCGGCGTTTGAATCCTTTTTTAAGCAGGGGGACTATATCAGTACCCGAGCGGCTCTAGATCTAGCGCTGGATACTGAAGCCGATGAGCCCCTAGCCCACAGCATGGCGGCTTCAATGGCCTATTTGGACCAGGACTGGGAAGCCCTGGAAACAGCGGCCTCGCTCACAAAGTCAACGGCTGAGACCCTGCTTGAAACCGATCCTTTACGGGGACATATTTACTCTGCTGTAGGTATTTTCCTAGAAGGTGCCCACCTGATGAGTACCGAGGGTGTGGCCCGTAGTACGCCTGCAGCCCTGGCTAAGCTGCAACAGGTATTTGGTCACATGGGTGAGGCAGAAAAGATTGACAGCGCGGATCCAGAACTTAATCTGGTCAAGGGGTTTATGGACCTGATGCTGGCGGTCAACCTGCCCTTTTCCGATCCCGAAGAGGCCATCGAACGGCTTTCCCAGTACGGCAATCCTGGCTACCTAGCCTATCGAGGTATTGCCCTGGGTTATCGCGATCTAGGTCAGATGTCAGACGCCATGGATGCGGTCAATCAGGCCCTGGAGACAGCACCTGAAAACCCGGAACTGTTTTACCTCAAGGCCCAGCTACATCGGCGTCAGGAACAGACCGATGACAGTATTGCCATGTTTGATAAAGCCCTAGAATATGCGGCTCAGCTGCCCCCTAGCCTGGCCCGTAAAATTTATAAAGAAAAGTGTCGTACCGCGGGTGGGTCCCACGAGTCCTGTGGCAAGGAAGCCAGCGATTTTGTTGCGGCACTCGAATAAAAGATAGCGTCGAGCCACCCCCAACCGTTGGGTTTTTGGGTACACGGTTGGGGGCCTAGCTACCCCAAAAAATAATCTAAAAGTATCAGTCTCAGCTGTGACCTACAGGCGCAAAGCGATATTAAGAAATATAAAAGAGCGGGCTGTTTTACCCTTGTTTTAACCTTTAAAAAGTAGCAGCCCCATTGATGAACTAGCCGCTAGGGCATTCAATGGAGCTGGAGACGCAGTTAGGAGGTATCTTGCTTAATACCTTAGCTGTCGAACCCATTATCGGCGTCTAACTTAATAAGTTCTTAACCGTTATTAAATAAAAATAGGTCTTCGCCCTGTACAGACCATTTATTAGAATAAATAATCAATACAGAAACAACATTTTTGTCGACAGGAACTGTTGCATTTGTCACATTGAAGAAACGTCTGGATTTCCCTAAGCTAGGTAGTATGCTTTAGGGGCCTGACCCGTTTGCCATATCTGATTCAGCCAGCTGAAAACCGACGGGAGGGTCAGCGGTGGTTATTAAAAGTGTTAATCCGGCGACTGGCAAAGTTTATAAAACCTATTCTCCCCTAACCTCAACAGAGCTAGAACAGCGTTTGGCGGCGGCGACGACCCAGTACCAACGCTACCGGTGGACGTCGTTTCGGGAGCGTGGCAGTTGGCTGCGGGCCGTGGCGACCTATTTAGCAGATCATGCCGAGGCTTTGGGTCGCCTGATTACCCAGGAGATGGGTAAACCGTTGGCGGCTGCGATCGCAGAGGTCAAAAAGTGTGTGGAAGTCTGTCATTACTATGCCGACAATGGGGCAGACTACCTGGCCGATGAGCGCTCA
>JBCDJC010000209.1:0-8572 GCA_038748225.1 Cyanobacteria bacterium P01_H01_bin.26
CCGTGGGCTATGGCTGGGCCGAGCGCCCCAGCAGCCTGGGGGGCCAGTCCCTGGGGGATGTGTTGTTAACCCCCACCCAGCTCTATGTGGCCCCCGTTTTGGCGGCCCTCAAAGATGGGGTTGAGATCCATGCCATGGCCCACATTACCGGCGGAGGTTTTTATGAAAACCTGCCCCGGTGTCTGGGGGAAAACCAGTCTATATATATAGAGGCTGACAGCTGGCCAGTGTTACCTATTTTTAAGTGGCTGCAAGCGGCGGGGGCGGTATCCCCGGCGGAAATGTTTAAGACATTTAATATGGGGATTGGTTTTGTGGTGGTGGTTCCCGCCGATCAGGTCGAGGCGGCGCTAGCCCATTTTCAGCCAGCCTATCGGATCGGCACAATTCTTGACGGGAATGGAGTGGTCACGGGTTTGCCAGAAGGTTAGGATACTTTGAGGGAAGAAAAATATAGCCCTCGGAGGAACGATTTTGAGCGCTCGGACGGGCAGCTGGCAACCGGCTGCGATCGCACTTTTGGCCATCATTACTGGCCTGGTTTTGACAAGCACCCTGGTGATTATCAACCCTGGTCAGGCCGGGGTGTTGAGCATTTTAGGAAAAGCTCAGGACACCCCCCTGTTGGAAGGTATTCACCTGAAGCCCCCCCTGGTGTCCTTTGTTGATGTTTACGATGTCACGGTTCAAAAATTTGAAGTACCGGCTGAAAGTTCCACCAAAGACCTGCAGGATTTGCGGGCACGGTTTGCCATTAACTTTCGCCTAGACCCGGCCAATATTGTGGAAATTCGCCGAAAGCAAGGCACCCTGGCAAACGTAGTCGCTAAGATTATTGCCCCCCAGACCCAGGAGTCTTTTAAAATTGCCGCCGCTCGCCGCACCGTGGAAGAAGCCATCACCCAGCGGACCAAGCTCAAGGAAGACTTTGACGATGCCCTCAGCAGCCGTCTGGAAAAATACGGCATCATTATCCTCGACACCAGCGTGGTCGATCTGTCGTTTTCCGAAGAATTTGCCCGGGCGGTAGAACAAAAGCAAATCGCTGAGCAAAGCGCTCGCCGAGCCGTGTATGTGGCTCAGCAAGCCGAGCAGGAAGCCCAGGCTGAGATCAACCGGGCCAAGGGTCGAGCCGAGGCCCAACGTCTGCTGGCCGAAACCCTCAAAGCTCAAGGGGGTGAGCTGGTGCTGCAAAAAGAAGCCATTGAAGCCTGGAAAGAAGGTGGTTCCCTGGTACCCCGCGTGCTGGTGATGGGCGATAAGGGTGGCAGTCTGCCTTTTATTCTCAACATGGAGCAGGAGTAGACAATACCGTAGCGGCACTGTCTATCGCCTAAGTTCTGTCACCGCGTGGGGAGAATGTCTCTCCCCACGCGGTTTTTGTTAGCGCACATGGATATGGATAAATCCGCTGCTGTTGCGCTCAATGCTGCCGGTCAATCCGTTTTGCTCAAACGGATAGCGCTCGATCTGTCCGCTGCGAACCTGGTCTAAACCCGTCTCAATCGCTCGGGTGGACTGGCCGTTGAGCATGCCCGTAAGGGCGACCCGCATGATCAGGCGATCGTAGGAAGGGGCAAAGGCGGCCTCAGCCTGTTGTACGGTGTTACCCGCCGCGTCATAGCGATAGGCAACCGTGGCCCGATTGGGGTCAAGCTCATAGACAGCGGTGGTGGCCGAGGGGGAAATCGATTGCCGGGTGGGCTCCCCCAGACGATTGATAATAGCGGTGGCAGCGGTACCTGGAGCAAAGCCCGGAACAGGAACCACGCCGCCACCGCCGCCAGCGGCGGTATTGGGATTACCGCTGCTGCCCAAGATCAACGGTGTGTTGGTTTCCACCGGGGGTGCCGATAGCTCGGGAACTGGTTCAGCGGAGGGCGGGAGCGCGTCGGTATCGGTGGGCGTACTGGGCAAATCCGCCAAAATCTCTTCCAGGTTGGGCAGCGTAATCTCAGGCAGGGTAACTTCGGGAAATTTGACCTCAGGCACCGACAGCTCCGGCAGCTCCGCCGTTCTTTCCCTCAGGTTTGCCATGGCCTGCTGAACCCCCAGGTACAGGCGATAGCCAACAAAGCCCACACCGGTCAACAGCCCGAGCAACAGCAGTGACGGCATTGCCTTAAATAAATTTGGAATCAGCCTCAGCCCCCCTGGGTTTCGGCGAGACGGCCAGAATGTCTCATCTGGCGTGTCCTCTGAGATCTCCCCTGGAGACCAGGCGGCCGGGTTATTTGTTTGGGTTTCCCTGTCTAGGGCATAGCCTGAGGGCATTCTGGGAGCCACCACCTGGGTGGGACGGGTAGTGGTGCTCCGCTCCGGGGGCTGGCTGCGCGGTCCGCCGGTGGACAACAACCTCAGCCAGGTGGCGACCGACTGGGGGCGCTGGGCCAGCTCTAGGGCCATGCCCTGGAGGATGGCCTGCTCAACGCCCTGGCTCAGGCGAGGATTGAGCTGCCGGGGCGGGGTAAGGGGCTGGTGCGATCGCAGCACCGAAGCCACTGGCACCTCGCCGGTCACCGCCGAATACAGCGTAGCGGCCAATCCATAAACATCCGAAGCGGCGGAGCGTCTTGCCTTGGGCAGGTACTGCTCAAGGGGAGCGTAGCCCTCAGAAACCAGGTTGGTATGGGTTTGGGTTTGACCACTCGACAGCTCCCGGGCAATGCCAAAATCGATCAAAATGGCATTGGCCCCGTCAATCATAATGTTTTGGGGTTTGACATCCCGGTGGAGCAGCCCCTGGCTGTGGACCGTCTGCAGCGCCCCGGCAATCTGCTGAATATAATGCAGCGCCCGAGCCTCCGGCAGGGGGCGATGGGGAAAAATCAGGGCCGACAGCGGCTGGCCTGGAATAAAATCCATCACCAAATAGGGACGCTCGGCCTCAACAAAAAAATCTGTTACGTTGACAATGTTGGGGTGCTGACACTGGGCCAAACGACGGGCTTCCGCTTGAAATCGCTGCAGCTGTTGAGCGTTTTCCAAGGTATTTTGCGGCCATCGGAGAGTTTTGACCACAACCACCTGGTTTAGCGGATGGCGAATGGCTCGATAGGTAATGCCAAACCCGCCGCTGCCCAGCTCTTGCTCGACAGTATACTTACCATTGTGGAGGGTAGTGCCCACCAAATTTGCACCGCTCACCCAACCACTCCCCATGATTTCACAGCACCACCTCTAACATAAAACGTCCCTAATTGCATGGTATAGGCGACAGCATAAAAACTGGGCCATAGATTTTTATAAAGATATCCCGACAAAAGATACTGCCGAATATCAAGGCCGTTTGAATTTTATCTGGCTAGATTTAAATAGCTTAGGATAATGCAATTTAGGGCCAGGCATCCCCAGTGATCAAATATGGCGTTGGGATTGGTGCCGATCTGTGGTTTAATGTCCGCTGGGACGGATGTTTTTAGAATTTTCTGGAGTTTTTTGTCCATGAAGTCTGAGCAACAACAGCGCCTTCTCCATGCGAAGGAAAATATAAAGGCAGCTCAGCTATTGGCCCACAGTCATTTTTACAAGATTTCTATTTCCCGCTCCTATTACGCCATGCTGTATGTGGCCGAGGCGCTTTTGCTTGAGCAGGCGACGACCATACCCACCCAGCATGAGGCTGTCAACAGTTTGTTTAGGGAACAGTTTTCGGACACTAGACCCTTGTTTCAACCCTATGGCAGCTATCTAAACGATGGTTTGGAGGCCAGACTGCGGGCCGACTATCAACATATGGAGCGGGCCACCCTGGCGGAGGCCAAACAGCACATCAAGCGAGCCCAGGCGTTTTTGGATTTGACCAGGCACTATTTGACCATGGAGCTGACTCCTGTTCAATCTGCTGAGGTCGTAGCAGGCCAGGTAATATAGCGGTTCTATTTGGCCTGCTGGCGACGTTCGGCGAGCCGGAGCAGGGTTTCGGCATGGGCCGATTTGGTAATCGGGTAGAAATGGGCCAGCACCATGCCGCAAATCAGCAGCACCAGCGGTACAGGGCCGATAAAAAAGCGAATGGCTAGCAGGGCAGACTCGGGCTGGGTAACGGCATCTGCGCTAAACCCAGATGTTTCTAGGGCCAAACTGACCAGAAAAATTCCCAGGGCCAGCCCTATTTTTTGCAGCAGGGTCATAAAGGCATAGAAGGCCCCCTCGCTACGCTGGCCGGTTTTAAGCTCGTCTAGCTCAATCACATCGGGCAAAATTGACCAGGGCACCACATAGGCCGTGGCGACGCCAAAACTGACAATGAGGCACAGACCATACATGGCCGAGAGCTGCCCCGGCTGGAGGGTATACAGGGCAATTTGTGCGAGGATCCAGATGCCGGTTCCCAGGAAATAAAGTCCTTTTTTGCCAATGCGCTTGGCGAGCAGGTTGCAGACAAACATCATAATGATAGCCGTCCCCTGTACCAGCAGCGCTGCTAGAAAGTAGTCGTCGGCCCCCATCCAAAAGGTGACATAAAAGGGAATGATGGTGGCTGTAATTTGCAGCGCCAGCCATGAGAAAAGATAGATGCCCACCACGTATAAAAATGGCCGGTTGCTAAACACCGTTTTGAGCTGTTGCAAAAATGAGGCATCGTTATCGGTCTGGCTGCTGTGCAGTCGCTGTCCCCGATAGTCCGCCTGCTGTTGGGAATGGCGAAATGTACCCAAAACACACCAGTAGAGAGATGCGATCGCAATACCTCCCCCCAGCGCCCCCAGCACCTGATACTGGCGCTGGGGATCAGCGATGGATTGACTAACCACCAGACCCAGGGCCAAAATCAGCACGGCTCCCGCCAGGGAAAATGCCAGGCGAAACGACGTCAGCTCCGTACGCTCGTCGTAGTCCTCGGTCATTTCAGCAGTCAGGGTGGAGTAGGGCAGGTTTGTCGTTGTGAAAAATACCTGAAATACAATGGACACGACTACGTAGTACCAAAATAGCGCCACCTGGCTGCTAAACCCCGGCACCACCCAGTTCAATAAAAACGTTACCCCAAAGGGGACCCCCGTCAGCACTATCCACGGATAGCGTCGACCCCAGCGGGTGCGGGTGCGATCGCTCAACATCCCCACGATCGGATCGTTGATCGCGTCCCAAACCTTGCCAATCAGCAGCACCGTTCCGGCGGCCAGCGGATTTAAGCCAGCCACATTGGTTAAAAAGATCAAAAATGAAAAGGCCAGTAGGTTAGACGTGAGACCGGCTCCCATATCCCCGGCACCGTAGGCCAGCTTGGTAGACAGCGTCAGTTTGGGAGGTTGGGGCAGCTTGCCTGAGAGTTCCATAGGGAAAAAACTGAAACGATTGGACCGTAGAACGAGGCTCAACGGTGACGGTGCCAGGCGTCACACTATAGCAGACGTCGACCCCAGGGATGGCCCCAGCACAAAGCTTTAAAGAAAGTCTTTTGTGCTAATCGATGGGTCAACGCTATATTATTGCCCTAATTTGCGCCATCCTCATTCCTCATTTACCGCTATCCATGTCCGCATCTTCTGATCTTGCCGACTCCAATCCCACCGCTGCCCTAAGCGATCTGTATGTGTCCTGGTCGGACTACCACCAGGCCGTTGAACGCCTGGCCGTTGCTATCCACAAATCCGGATGGCAATTTAACCAGATTGTCTGTTTGGCCAAGGGCGGTCTGCGCATTGGCGATACCCTCTGTCGCATTTACGATCGGCCCCTGGCCATTCTGTCCACATCGTCCTATGGCGGCGAAGGTAACCGGACGCGCGGAGCGATTACCTTTTCTCGGGATCTCAGCATGACCACCACTAATCTTGGTACCCATGTCTTACTGGTGGACGATTTGGTCGATTCGGGCCAAAGTTTACAGCGGAGTATCCGCTGGTTGGAGCATCGATATGGCTTCTACATTGACGAAATGAGAACGGCTGTACTGTGGTACAAGGCCTGCTCCGTTATTCAGCCTGATTATTATGTTGACTATTTAGAAAGCAATCCGTGGATTCACCAACCCTTTGAAAAGTACGAAGACATGACTATCGAGGCGCTGGCTCACAAATCATAGCGCCGGGCTAACGCCGCTGGCGGGACTTTTGCAATTGCCGGTTATGGCACCCGCCGACTCGAGGGCAGCCTCCCAAATCAGGTCATAGACCGGGTCCTTGATGTCATAGTAGGCATCCACATCGTTGGCATGGCGCTTGGCAATTTCTCGCTTGATCAGTTCAACAGATTTAGCTGAGTTGGGGTGGGTCCGGAGATAGTCACGGAACAGCAGCGCATATTGTTGATTGGGGTTACCGTCAGCTCTGACGTGGATATGGGCGCGTCGCTGGTTGGGAATCTGGTAAAACAGCTGCTTTGCCCACAGGTGGGGTGTGGCGTCTGCCCCGAGGGGAACATGATCGTGGGTAACAGATGGGCGGTGTTGATAGCCAGCTGTCGTCATTGTTGTTGGAATATCGGGGGTCAGCGTCTGTACGGTTATTTGGATGTCGATAACGTCCTTTGCCCCTAGCCCAGGCACTGAGGTAGACCCAATATGATCGATGCGGAGGGCACGGGGACCGAGGATTGTTAAAAGTGAGGTCTTGATCGTTTCAAACTCTTGAGGCCAGCTGGGTTTGTAGGGATGGATAACAATCATGGTTCAAATTGCAAAACTGGGATAGCACTCCCTGGGCTCTTCTTTTCCTATGGTTTTTTGGGGAGTGGCTTGAAAACAAAATACCCGCAGATCGAGTTTCGACTGCGCTCAACTTTGAAAGCCGGATGGTTGAGCGCAGTCGAAACCGGGATAATCAGGTATATTATTCATCTGCAGCTCCCATACTGTAAGTGGAATCTTATGATTTTTCGCTCACCTAGGCATAGTTTGTTAGCGGCCAGGAGAAACTGTCAAAAATCTCTCCTGATTAGTTCTAGCTCAAAAATGGACGTAGCTCATCGGCCATTTGGGCGCTGGCGGGATCGGCGGTGACAAGCTCTACCTGCTCTGCGCTGATAGCCCCCAGACCCAGATCGGCGGCTCGGCGAATCTGGGTTTGACTCCAGATCGAGCCGCTGGACACATCGCGGGTAGTCCCCAACTGGCGCAATAGGGCAATACCGACCGCGTCAATGGCAATCCGGTCCGTGGCCGCTAAAATCACCCCTGCCTGTACCCGCTGGCCCTGTTCGGGACCGCCATTTACAAAGGCATCTACGCCGTCAATGACAATTAGGGAGGGGCGGTAGGCGGTGTTGACTTCGGCAATCATCAACCGCTGGTTGGCGGAGCGGTGTAGCTCACGCATGTAGTCGTGGCTGTCGCCGGGTACCCGGCGGGCCACCATGCCAATGGTATTTTTGAGAGAAAGGGTAAAGTGGCCGCCAAACCGGTGGGTTTTGAGACAGCAGACATTGACAATGGCATCGGCGGCGAGAACGGGGCGTGCGATCGCAAATCCCCGAGACCAGTTATCGGCATCAAAGTACTGCCAGTCCTCCCGACCCAATTCATCAAAGACCAGGGTCTCAAACCCATAGCGCTGACCCAGGGCAAAGACCTGCATTTGCTCCATCGCCCGGCGGGTCTCAGCCATACCCGAGCGATCGCCAACGGTGATAGCACTGGCCCCATCCGCCTGGATTTCCTGCACCAGGGTTTCTAGAATCACCGGATCGGTGGCGGCGGGAGCCGGGTCGCCCGTATTGTAGTTGGGCTTGATAAACACCCGCTGATGGTTAAAGCTTTGGGGTTGCAATAGTTCAATAGCCTGGCGCACCCCCGTAGCGCGGTCGGTGGTTTTGATCAAGACGACGCGGTGGGGATTGGTGCCAGCTGCCGCCAGGGCAGATAGCGCCGGGGCTAGATCTGCCGGTTGAGCCGGCCTGGGCCCAAATGCCCTGACAGCAGAAGGTAGGGCCGCTGCCCCCGTAAGCAAACCAAGATACTTCAGTAAACCACGGCGCGACGGTTGGCTGGGGCGTGGCGTAGACATGGCGACCAGAGGTTTTGAATAGATCGCCACCATTGTGGATAACCCACATGAGAATTTCCTGAACCCAGTTGCCTGCAACCAGTCTTTTGTGCCTGGCCGATAGAGTTTACTCAATCTCCTAAAGCTAACGACCCCCTGGCATTTAAGAAATGTAAATAAATTAAGTAAATATTAAAGGCTGGGCTTGATAATCAATATCAAGTTGTACAAAGTCCTGAACGCCGTATTAAATTCGAGTAATTGCTCTGCTTTTGCTTAGTCTGCAGCGTAAAACACGGTCAGCGCTGCCTAAACCTGAGTAAGACAGGGGCACAAAAACGAATTTGGTTTTGGTCATTAAAAATTGTCTACAGCAGGCGGCGATTCTGACCTGTTGGTATACTTCCCCTTGGCTAGACGCCAAACCTTTAAAAAATGTTTGCCAAATCTCCTACCGCCCTATCTGTCTCCCAGGAAAACAACCCAGCCCATACTAAATCGGTGGACTATCCCTCTTCATTTTCTAAGGCATGGGCTGTTCGCTATATGCGGACGGTCAACCAGCCGTTACCTAGCCCAACCTTTAAAAATGAACTTGAGCTACGAGCCGCCGTTGCAAAGACACTTCACCAGGCACTGCGAAC
>JBCDJC010000210.1:0-8571 GCA_038748225.1 Cyanobacteria bacterium P01_H01_bin.26
CAATAGTCCGGACAGAAAAGCGAGAGAAATAGACAGAAAAGCTATTCAGGCTCTAAGGTTTTGTTAACAGACAAACCAACCTGAATAGCTATGACATGCATCATACCGGGTCTACTACGAAAAGTGGGCCATTTAGCAAACCTCGTCGCCAGTTTTTAATCACCTTGTTTACGACCATCTATGTGATGTGCGGCAAGGTGAACTTCACCAATCTGAGTCGTTATAGCGACCTGTCGGAGCGGACTTATCGTCGTCACTTTGAGCAGCCTTATGAGTTCATGAGCCTCAATCAAATTGTGATTGAGAGCGCCCTTGTGTCAACCCATTTCCAGGTGGGTGTCGTGGATGCATCGTTTGTGCCCAAAAGTGGGAAAGCGACCTATGGAGTAGACCGGTTCTACAATGGCAAAGCCAGTCGGACTGAACGGGGTTTAGAGATATCGATGATTGCGGTGGTGGACGTCGAACAAATCATCGGCTATACACTGTCTGTGCAACAGACTCCGGCACTTGAGCCAGTCGATGATCCGAACACAGACCGCACGCGGGTTGATGATTATCTAGACCACCTACGGGCCACCCGAAGTGTCTTTCCGACGGCTGTTCGATACTTAGTGGGGGATGGTTTCTATAGCAAGCGAAAGTGGGTGAATGCTGTGGTTGAGTTGGGGCTAGACACGATTGGTAAGCTCCGCTGCGACGCCAACTTAAACTATCTCTATGACGGTCCTCAAAAGCCCCGTGGTGCACGCCGTAAATACGACGGCAAAGTTAATTTGACTGATCTCACTCGCTGGCAAGCCCTCGGTGAGGTCGAACCCGAGACTGAACTCTACACAGCCGTTGTCTGGTCCGTTTGCCTCAAGCGCAAGATTCGGGTGGTGTATTTGCTCAATCGCAAGCATCCCGAACGGCTCTGCTACGCGTTGCTATTCTCTACCGATGTTGACCTCGACCCCATTCAACTATTCGAGGCATACCGGGCGCGCTTCCAAATCGAATTTATCTTTAGAGATGCCAAACAGTTCACCGGTTTAACGGACTGCCAAGCTAGAGATGAACAGAAGCTCGATTTCCATTTCAATGCGTCTCTAACGGCTTTGAATATCGCTAAATGGGAGCAGTATCAGCAGCGAGACCCGTGGGAGCCCTTTGTCTTTTCCATGGCCTCCTACAAACGTCGCAAACTCAATCAGCATCTGATTGAAAGGTTTATTCACAACTTAGACTTAGACGAGACTTTGATTAAATCACACCCCAACTATTCAAGTCTTTGTGACTATGGGGTTCTGGTCTCCTAATTCTGTCCGGAGTATTGTTTAAATCATTAGAAGGCTAAGCGCTTTTGTAAAAACGTGATTGATAAAAGGCTCTTTTTATTGACCTGTCTGGGTGTTGCGGGTCTTAGCAGGCTTTCACTGGCATCTCCCGCCTACGCTAGTTCACAGCCCATTGCTCGGCAGCATTCTGTTGCTCAGACTGCAAATCAACCAGATGTGCCCGTTGCCCAAGTCTCAAATGTAATTGAGATTACAAATATTCAGCTTGAGCCCGCTGGTACTGGGGTCAATCTTGTTTTAGAAACGGCTGCTGGATCGTTGTTGCTATCTTCCCCTATCATTGATGGCAATAGTTTATCGATTGATATACCCAACGCCCGCCTGGCTCTGACCGATAGGGATACATTCCACGGTGATGACCTGGCTGACGGAATTTCTATCATTAGCGTTAGTCAGCTGGGTACCGAACAGGTGCGTATTTTGAGAGCGGGTACCGATGCAGTACCGGTGGTGGAGAGCCGCTTGCAAGAAGACAGCGCTATTCTTAGCATTTCTACCGCTGATACGGCTGCAGACGACACCTTACGTATTGTCGTTACCGCAGAAAAAACGCCTGAAGATCCGTTAGATGTGCCCATTAGCCTAACGGTACTGACTGAAGATGAGCTGATTGATGGTCAGATTAACTCCATAGCGGATGTGGCTGCCAATGTTCCTAACTTTTACTTCACGCCGGGCGATCGCGTTTTTAATTTGTATAGCGTACGCGGTCTGGGCAACAGCAGTAATGTTATCGTGCGGGATGCTGTTAGCTTTTACATCGATGATGTTCCCTACGATAACGTCCATCAGTTTTTCCCCAGTGAGCTGTTTGACCTTGAGCGTATAGAAGTGTTGCGGGGTCCCCAGAGTACCCTCTATGGCCGCAATAGCCAGGCTGGTGTGGTCAATATTATCAGTCGCCCTCCCAGTGAAGAACCGGAGCTACGAGCTAGTACTCTCTTTGGTGATTTTGACGAGCGTCAGATTCAGCTTTCCATGGGTGCCAGTCTGGTGCCTGAGACGCTAGGCATTCGTCTGGCGGGTGTATATCGAGGGCATGACGGGTTTACAGACAATACACTGCTTAACGATAACGCCGATGAACAGAGCAGTTTAGCGGGTCGTGCCAATCTGGTTTGGACTCCGTCGGACCGCTGGAATATCAGTTTAAACGTGGCAGCTTCTGGTACAAAAGATGATGCCAGTGTGTATGTTCCCACCGATCAAGACGATCCGTTTGAAGTGAGCCGCAGCAATAATGGTGAATTTGATTTAGATGTTAATACTCAATCCCTGTGGGTGGGCTATGGGGGTGATCGTCTACAGTTTACGATAACCCGTTTGCACCAGAAGATTTTGACGGCAATCAGCTGCTGTATTCACCCGACTATACTTATAATCTTGCTGCCCAGTATCGCAGCCCAGGTGGCTTTTTCGGTCGAGTGGAGCTGCAGGGGGTGGGAACAGTCTTTTTTGACGACGCCAATACGCTCAAAGAAGATCCGTTTACCATTGTCAATGCCCGTATCGGCTACGAGTTTGAAAAAACGGGTATCTATTTGTTTTCTAACAATTTGTTTGATACAGAATATGTCACCCTAGCATTTCCAGACGGCTCTGGCGGTACCTTGGCTGGCTATGGCGACCGTCGTACCTTTGGGATGGAAGTACGGCACCAGTTTTAGCCGTTTTGTCGGGTCGAAAGATAAGTGATTGGGCAGAACTAGTCCGGGCTTTCTTCGCTGCAGACGCGAACGAGAACGACTCTGCGATTCGGCTGAGCTCACCGTCGAAACCTCAGCCCTCGTACTTTCAAGAAGCTGGTTGAGCGGAGTCAAAACCAGCGGCCGCCGCCGCTGCCGCTGCTGTTTTCAAAAATGGTTCAAACATCTGCTGAGACATCGTAGTCAGCTCTTCTGGTGCTTCCTGAGGAGAACCGGACTGAAAGGGGGGCTGTGGTGAATATTCCATGACCAGCTGTACCCATTGGGCATAGCGCTCGTCTTTTAGTTTAGCGACTAAGGTCAGGCCAAAGTCGATACCAGCGGTGACGCCGCCGCCGGTAAATCGGTTGCGATCTATGACCACTCTGTTGGCCACAGGTTCAGCGCCTAGGGCTTTAAGCAGGTCCAGCGCAATCCAGTGGGTGGTCGCTTTATACCCTTGCAGAAGACCGGCTGCACCTAAAACCAGGGAGCCTGTGCAGACGCTGGTGACATAGTCTGAATGGCGCGATCGCAACCATGACAAAATCTCCTCATCCTGCATCATCTTGACTGTGCCTGAGGTGCCGCCTGGAACAAACAAGACGGCTAGCTCTTCAGGACATTCGTCAATGGTTAATGTGGGCTGAATGCTAAGCCCCATATCGCTGGTTACCAGCTCTTTGGTTTTCCAAACAAGGTGTACCTGATACCCGTCGAGCATGGAAAATATGTGATGGGGACCAATGAGATCAAGGGTTGTAAAACCTGGATAAACCAGCATGGCAATTGTCTTTTGATGGTTGTTTGACACCTGGATGGTTCCCCCTATGAGAAATGTTTACAGATGATATCTCAATTTACAGAGCTGCATAGGCGTGATGGAATGTGCCAGGGTCAACGCTCCATCCATTTTGAGTCCCCTGTGCTATCGTCGGGGTAAAGGCTCATAAAGCAATACTGTAATGATTAGGCGTTTAACCCTCAGCTTTGGACTATTGGTTAGTATCTGGTCAGCCGGGGCTATTTCGACCGGTGCGGCTGAGCTGGATATTGTGGATTCCGCCACGTTGGGCACTCAGCGTAATTTACCCTGGTCCGAACCGGTGCAAATTGAGGATCCGTTTGAGGGTAGCTTTATTGGCGTATTTGACCGCCATTCCTTTAGCGATCGCTTTTTGAATACAACGGCTCGCATTGAGGTGCAAAGCCTGTGGAGCCGAGATTTTATTCGAGTCTTGTCAATTATTCGCGATCGCGACTGCCTCGGCAGTTCTTTGGGCACTTACCCTGATTTGAGCTGTTCCGAATTTAGCAATGCTAGAAACATCATTCAGCTATTTATAAAAGTTGACGACGATGTATTTCAAGTTGACGGACAAAATAATAAGTTTCCAGTGAGCAATGAGTTAGCCCAAGCACTGCAAAACGCACCGGAAATGGAGCTTGATATTCGGCTGGTGACAGAAAGTGGAGAAGCCATTGACAGCAGGATTGGAGAGAGTACTGTTAACGCCTGGAAAACAGTGTACTCATCCCAGACCACGCTGGTAAGTGAATAGAAGATCTGCCAAAAAATAAAATCTCCGGAGTAGAGTGGGGAAGGGTTAAAGGAAAAAGCGCATAATTTTGTCAATGCTGTGGGCTGGGCGACAGATGTATTCGCATCAGCAACAGTGCGGCTGTAATGGCTGTTATGCAACTTACATAAAAGGGTGCCGCTACGGATACTGTTGCATAGAGCCACCCGGCCACCACGCTAGCGGGTAAAGCGGCTAACCCAACCAGCATATGAAAGGTGCCGGTTTCAGCCCCGCGTCGGTCGGGATGAACCAGATCGGCCACAAAGGCTTTTTGCACGCCCCGCGTTAGCGTGTCATAGAGGCCGTACGACATAAACAGCATCCAAATGGCAAGGGGCGTAGTGGCCCTGGCAAATCCCAGATAGATCAAGGCAAATATGAGATATCCGCTGACCAATGGGGGTCTTCGCCCGACTCGATCTGAGAGTTGTCCAGCTATTCGCCCTAATAAGACTGCTACCAGGTTAAAAGCTGCATATAACAGCAGCAGTTGAGGGCCGGTAAAGCCTAGATCCTGGGCTCGTAATAACAGAAAAGCATCGGATGAGTTACCTAGACCAAAAAGGGCAATGGCTAACAAGTATTGCCGATAGGCAGGGCTCAACCCGCGTAGCGTAAATTGGGGGCGTGCTTTTCGGGTTTGTGGGGGATGTTCTTTGACTTGAGTTTGTAAGAGCAAAACACCCAGGAGAGCGGGGATAAATGCGATCGCAAACACACCTCGATAATTTCCCGTATGGTGCTGCAAAAAAATAAAACCCGCCAGCGGCCCCAGCACCTCACCTACCGTTTCCAAACTATGGTGTAAGCCAAACGCTTGCCCCCGTTGAGCAACAGTACAATTTTCGACAATTAGAACATCTCTTGGTGCGGCTCGTAGTCCTTTCCCAATGCGGTCAAACAAACGTGCTCCTAGCACATGTATCCAGGTTCCCGATAGAGTCAACCCCAGTTTGGATAATGTCCCCAAACCATAGCCAGCCAAAGCAAACGGTTTTCGCTGCCCTGCCCAGTCCGATAGCCAGCCAGAGTACAGTTTCAAAATACTGGCTGCACTTTCAGCAATCCCCTCAATTATCCCTACAGTCCATATTGGTGCACCCAATACACTGGTCAAAAATATGGGTGTCAGCGGATATACCATCTTGCTGGCAAAATCAGTTAGCAAGCTAACCCAGCCTAGGGCCTTAACAGTAAGTGTTAGACCGTGCGCTCGATTGTTCATAAAAGATGCTCTCATCAGACAGTGGCCAATAGGCCAAACAGTAAAAACAGTCCTCCCCCCAAGGCCGTCAGGGTACGTTCTGAAATCCGGCCACAGAGCCAGCGACCACAGTTAGTGGCAATGGCGGCACAGATGGCGTGACCTAAGACAGCACCGCTGATTACCCCCAAGGGAGGGTGTGCAGCTGATAGAGCAATCGTTGCAATTTGGGTGCGATCGCCCCACTCCGCCACGAAGACTAGCCCAAAGGCTTCGGTCATAATTGCCAAGGGAGTCTCTCTCGGTTTTCTCTTGCTTTTTTCTGCTCTATTGACTGCTTCAGCGGCATCTTTCTCTTCGTCTCCTGCTGTTGTCATTTGACTCGCCTGATATAGCAGCCGAATACCAAAAACAATAAACAAACAAACCTCAGCCCATTTCACTATCAAGGGGGGTAACAATGTTGCTGCTTGTCCCACTAAAACCGATAGCACTGTCATCAAAGCTAAGGCACCAACTGCCCCTGCAAATACCCAGCGACGGCGATGGCGCATAGCCAAAATGGCGGCGATGAAAAAGGTCTTATCACCTAGCTCGGAGATCGTAATCAATAATAGACTGGCGGTAAAAGCAGCTAACATGCTCTCAAATTCCTCAGATTGCGACGGTTTCTGACGCGAATTTGATGAGGCACAAGACTCCACCAAACCTGCGTCAGCAGATTTAGTGAAGGTCTCGCTGATGAATAGTGCTCCAATAGGCAAACACTATGCCATCCTCTGAACCAGGCTCATCACCAGTATGTTGATTCAGAGGGTTCGGCTAGGCCGATAGCTACTCCCCTTCGCACTGGATTATACGATAGATGGGGGCTTTATGATTTTTGCTTGCATAATTTCCTATAAAATAGGGGTGCAAATGAAAACCATTAGCATTATGCCGGTAGGACATGGCAGACCTCGCCCTCACATTCTCAACCAGCAACTTTAGTGAAATGTTTGCTGAGGCACAGCAGCAAACCGGTGCAGCCTGCCAGTCTAGCCCAAGCGAATCGGTCTACACCCTGGAAAAACCCTTTGGTTGTTTGACCTATCGCTGTATTCACTTGCGTGAGGGTTTAGAGCTATCCATCAGCCAGCTAAATCTTGATGAGAACCTGAAGGTTGTACAAACTACCCAGAACTATTCGGCGCTGCAGCTAAGTTTTTGCATTGCAGGAGAGTTTCAAGGACAGTATCGTCATACGTCGGCGGTTCAGTGTGCAGGACCGAGTAAAAACTTTTTGAGCCTTTCCCAGGGCGATTTGGGGTTTATCACCACCTATTCAGCACAGCACCCCATTTCTGTACTCACTATCAATGTGCAGCCCGACTGGCTAGGAGAGCTGGTACCTGAAACGTTAAACCGTGAGACTTTAGGAAAAACGATTGCGGTTCACACCCCTCAATCTGAAATTTTGGGTACCATCGGTTGGACAACTCCCACCATGCTCTCTGCGGTGCAACAGATTTTGACCTGTCCCTACCAGGGTAAAGTGAGAAAGCTTTATTTGGAGAGTAAAACTCTGGAGCTGCTCGCCCTCAAGCTAGACCAAATGAGACAGCCAGAGCCGAAGATTGACCATAAAATTACCCTGAAATCCGATGATATTCATCGCCTTTACCAGGCCAGACAAATTCTGTTGACGGATATTGAGCATCCGCCATCCCTGATGGAGCTGGCTAGAAAGGTTGGGATTAATGACTTTAAGCTCAAGCGAGGCTTTCGCCAAATCTTTGGCACCACTGTATTTGGCTGTCTGTATGACCACCGTATGGAGCGGGCAAAACAGTTGTTAGATAGTCGGCATCTAAAAGTGGCTCAGATTGCCCAAACGGTGGGCTATGCCAACCCGAGTCAGTTTTCAGCCGCCTTCAAGCGTAAGTTTGGATTTTCGCCAAAAAGTTATAGAAGTCAGCAGCAGGTGATCTAGCGGTGTGATATTTGCATAGAAATAAAGCTCCGGCTTGGGGTCAAATAAACTCCGGTTTGGAGTTGAAGTGGATGGCCTCTATTGCGTATGTTTCTCAATTATGCCTTGGAGTGTGGGGAAATTGAGAAACATAGACGGTATGGCTTGGAGCGTGGCCCTTGTAGCTATGGCTGCATCGCCGGTGCGGGCGGCTGTGGTGAACGAGGTTAGGGTCAACCCGACGGAGGATGGCGTTGAAATTATTCTGGTATTGGTTGATGGGGCTGAACTGGAGGTATTGCCCTCTCAAGACGGGACCAGCTGGATTGCTGATATTCCCAATGCTCAGCTGAGTGAGGGTGTGGAGCAGCTGAATGTGGCGTCCGGGATCGCGCGGGTGTTGGTGCAGCCACTGGCCGACGGTGTTCGAGTGACCGTGGTGGGCCAGGATGGGCCACTTGCTGGTGTCGTGGATAGTCGCGATAGCGCAAGCGCTGACCGGTCAGTTCGCACCCTGACCCTCACCGTTAGCCCTACTGCTGCTTCTGCCGCTGACTCACTGCGTCTAGTGGTCACAGGCGAAACCGAGGGCAGCGACTATTTTGCTCCCCGTGCTAATACCGCCACGCGCACCGATACTCCGCTGCTGGATATTCCCCAGGCGGTACAGGTGATTCCTGAGCGAGTATTAGATGACCAGCAAGTGCGTGACCTGGATGAGGCCCTAGAAAACGTTAGCGGTGTAGTGGCTGACAATAGTGAAGGTGCAGGTGTAGAGTTTGGTCTGCGGGGGTTTCAGGGGGCACGG
>JBCDJC010000211.1:0-8558 GCA_038748225.1 Cyanobacteria bacterium P01_H01_bin.26
CCTGGTGGCCAACCGAGCCCGTAAGCCCTACGGTATCGTCCATTTAGCCACCCACGGAGAGTTTAAGGCAGGCAGTTTAGACAATTCCTATATTCAGTTTTGGGATCAGCGGCTCAGCCTTGACCAGGTGCGCTCCCTGGGCCTAAACAATCCGCCCGTGGAGCTGATGGTGCTCAGCGCCTGTCGCACGGCCTTGGGTAATGAGGAAGCAGAGCTAGGCTTTGCCGGCTTTGCGGTACAGGCGGGGGTGAAAACGGCCCTGGCCAGCCTCTGGAAAGTAGACGACGTGGGCACCGCTGGACTAATGACCCAGTTTTACACTAGCCTCCAGACCGAGCCCATCAAATCAGCGGCGCTGCGTCAGGCGCAGCTGGCGATGCTCAATGGCGAAATTCGAGTGGAAGGCGGTCAGCTGGTGTGGTCGGGGGGGACATTACCCCTGCCGGAGGAGCTTTCCCAGATAGACAGCAGTCTGTTTTCCCATCCCTACTTTTGGGCGTCATTTACATCGATTGGTAGTCCCTGGTAAGGGTAGCCTAAACTGGGTTCGAAATGAGTGCGGGCAACAGCTATGCTGGGCGATATTATCGCTGGAATAGTTGGTCCGAGAGGGATAAGCAGTTTTATTCTCAATCAGACTGTTTAATTTTAGCCCTGGGAGCTTGCTGGTAAATAAGCTACCCGGCAATAGCCCCTTTCCCTTTTCCTTTTAACCCTTCCCCACTCTACTCCGGGGATTTTATTTTTTGGCAGATCCCCTGGGTGACACAGCGGCAACATATTACAAATCTATTCCGCTCCCTTAGCCTTTTGTCGAGAAGCTGTAGCCTGCAACTCTTCCACCACATCCCAAGCTGCTGCACATGCAGGTGCAGTTGCCCCTTTTTCGCTACAAATCTGGCGGGCATCTTCGCGGGCCGCGTCAATTTTGTCTTCCAAAAACATTTCCCGCGGCTGTTCGATAAAATCACCCTTACGCAAGATATCGCTGACCGAGACAATGCCAAGCAGCTTACCCTCAACCACCGGAGCCCGACGAAGTCGAGTACCCGCAAACAGGCGAGCAACGTACTCGACCCCTAGGTCAGGGGGAACTACCACACAGGGCTTGGTCATAATTTCATACACCCGCAAGGTTTTAAGATCGTGACCAAAAGCAGCTACCTTGTAGATAATGTCGGTCTCAGAAACGATCCCGTAGGGGTCATCTTCAGATCGACGATCAACGATCAGAGCCCTAAGCCCCTTTTCCTTCATTCGTTTGACGGCCTCAGCTACTGTTGCTGAACCTGAAATTGTGACAACTCCGGTTGTCATGATGTCTTTGGCTTTAAGCATTGCAATCCTTTCTAAGTCTGCGTCTTCGAGTGTCACAAGCACTATGTGTCATACTCACGGGCTTCTGGTGCTCCAGGATTATCTTCTAGGTATTGCTCAAAGTTGGTCTTGGGTTTTTCAACAAAGTCACTTTTACGGAGAATATCACTGATCGAGATAATCCCTAGCAATCGCCCTCTTACCACAGGTGCGCGACGAATACGCGTATTGGCAAACAGTCGGGCAACGTATTCTACTCCCATCTCCGGCTGCACTACAATGCAGGGCTTGGTCATAATCTCGTATACCCGCAGGGTTTTAGGATCGTGGCCAAAAGCAGCTACCTTATAAATAATGTCGGTTTCCGTTACCATGCCATAGGGATCATCTTCTGTACGGCGATCGACGATTAGAGCTCTGAGCCCCTTTTCCTTCATTTTTTTAACTGCCTCTGCGACTGTGGCCGAGCCGTTAATCGTCACGACATTCTGGGTCATAATCTCTTGGGCGCGCATCATATCAGATAGTTCTCCTAGGTGGTTGTAAAACACTTGGGGCTGGGGCAGCCACTCTCGCCTCATGATGATTCTGTAGCATGAGACTTGACACCCCTGGAGCATGGGCTTCTAGGACGGTACTGCTCCTGGGGCACTGAGTCATCAGATAGTCACACTGATGACACGTGGTACGAATGATGAATGGGTCGGCGGAGCACTTGTGAGCGACCGAGGCTGGTACCTCTGACTGCGCAATCAAGTCACGCTGGGCAAGACAACCGCAGTTAGGACAGTGAACAATTTGAGTAGTCGCCATGATTTATTTCCTCAGTAGCTCAGTAGTTCTCTATTTTGAGTTTCTTCTTAGTACAAGTTCTCCTCTTGGTGGGTTTGAATGGTGCAGTCTGATAAGGGGTAGGCAACACAGGTCAAAACAAAGCCTGCTGCCACCTGTTCATCTTCTAGAAACATCTGATCAGACTGATCTACTTCGCCTGCGACCAGCTTGCCAGCGCAGGTAGAGCAAGATCCGGCCCGACAAGAGACTGGCAACTCTGTACCCTGCTCTTCGGCAGCATCGACTATGTACTGGTCGTCAGCCACTTGAATAGTTTGCTCAGCGCCATCCGCTCCGATAAGTTTGACCGCATAAGTTGCCATTGATAAAAACCTCTGGTGAAAACCGAATTTTGAACATTTGGAAAGTCTGGAGTTTGTTAGCCTAGTACCCGCTTGGTTTGGTAGGCTAGAGGGTAGTTCCCAAAATTACTCCTAGTTGACTTTCCTGATAAAAGCGGAATTGATGAGTGCTGAACACGTCGATAAACATCTCGTCTGGCAAAGACTGGAGGCTGGCAGGCAAGCTAAAGCTGCCACCGGTGGTTACGCTGGCTATGGTTCACCCGCCTATGGTGAGCGGTCAGTCAATGGTCAACTGGTCAAGGATGAGAAAGAGCAAGCCATCATTGATCTCATTCGTCGCCACCATAAGTCTGGAAAATCGTTGCAGCAGATCGCTGATTGGATGAACCAGAACGGGTACAAAACCAAACGAGGTCGTCAGTGGCAGAGAGTTTCGATTAAACGAGTGCTCGATCGCCTGTATGGCAAAGCACCGTAGTCATCAAACCTGCTCTCAAATGCCCCTTAAGCCAACTCGAAGAATTAACTGCGACAACCAAATTCACTCCTAAGCTCTGTTAAATATGGGGTTAGCAAAATAATCCGTTACATCCCTCATGATAGCTGCCAGGGTGTAAAGTTCCTACACTTTGATTTACATAACTTAAGGTTTTGGGGTTTTCCTGACGGTTTGGCCTATGTACTCTGACAACCTAAATGCAGTGACCCCCACTTTATTGGATGCAATTGATCGGCAGATGCTGACGGTTACACCTGGGGCCAGGCTGATTGACGTGATTCAGCAGATGAGTAATACACGTTGCGAGGAGGTGGCCTCCCCAGGATCGGCTCCCCGCCGGGTGAGCTGTGCAATGGTCGTTGAGGCCAATCAAATCGTAGGAATTTTTACAGAGCGCGATATTGTAAGGCTGAGTGCGAAAGGAGATGGGTTTGAGAATTTGACGATCGGGGATGTGATGACCTCACCTGTGACAACTTTGGGTGAATCACAGTTGGAGGATGTTTTTGCAGTTTTATTTTTATTTCGTCGCTATCGGATTCGTCACTTACCGATCGTGGATGATCACGACCAGCTGATTGGAGTAGTGACCCCAGGCAGCATTCGGCGAGTACTACGTCCGGCTAACTTACTCAAAATGCGACGTGTGGCGGATGTGATGACCTCGGAGGTGTTGCACGCACCTCGCGAGGCGACCGTGCTGTCGCTGGCCCAGCAAATGGCAGAACATCGGGTCAGTTGCATCGTGATTGTGGATACTGACAGTGAGAGGACGCAGCACAATGAGTTAACCGCCCTCACCCCGGTGGGTATTGTTACAGAGCGAGATATTGTACAGTTTCAGGCGTTGCAACTCTCACTACATACCCTCACCGCCCAGGATGTGATGAGTTCACCGCTGTTTTTGCTCAGCCCTAACGATTCGCTTTGGACAGCCCATAGTGAGATGCACCGACGGCGGGTAAGACGTCTGGTTGTCTCTTGGAATTGGGGTTTAAAATTGGGGATAGTGACGCAGACGAGTCTGTTGAGGGTGTTTGACCCCATCGAAATGTACGGCATTATCGAGAGCTTACAGCGAACGCTAACCCAGATAAAAGACGCTGAGAGTATTGCTCAGACATCTCTTATGGCAAAGGCTGAGCGCGATTCAAGAGATATTCCTTCTCTACTACTCGATATCGAAACTCGCTTGATTTGTCTGGCTGACCCTACTCAGTTCTCGGCGCAGCATCAGCAAGAACTTATCCAGGGAGCACTGAAAATATTGCAGCAGGTGCAGGCCATGATGGGTTGAGGGAGATGTGCTGGGCGTGCTGAAGGTGCAGGGCACCAGCCTGGATTTTGAGTATATGCGGGCCAGTCGACTCGGGCTGAGTGAGGATCTGGCTAAAGCGATGGGGGCAGTGGGACTGGATAGACCGTTGGTCTAAGTTAGTTGCCCGGTGGCAAAAAGCCGATACCCAAACGCCATGGATGCCGTGGCTACAAAAAAGTGCCAAAGGCTGGTGGGGTTCAAGATGGCCCGGCTGCTGACAAAAATACATAGAATCCCAGCGGCAATAAAAATCCAACCCAGCTGTTTCATAAATCCGAGGGGCATAAAGACAAGAAGACAAATCCCCGCGCATAGTAAGAAAATTGAGGCATCGGCGGCAATACCTCGCCAAAAGTAAGGGCTGACATTGGTGGTAAAAAAAATGTTTTTACCCAGAAAATAAATTCCCAACAGCATTAGGGCCAGACCGATGAGCTGAACGAGTAATCTCATAAGCGTTGCTTTGTATACGGTGCACTTAGATTAGATATACATGCCGATCTCCAAATTATTCGGATAGTTACGGTCGAGGGTGTAAGGTTTTCTAACCGTGCTCTGTCCCGTTGCCACGCCTTGCCCATGGGGTGGATTGGCGTATAATTAGCTGGGTCTAGGTTGCTTAGGGTCTAGATTTTAGGCACATTTTTAGGAGTATTGTAGGTATGGAACGGTTTCGATCACTGATGCGATCGCTAATGGCCATCTGTCTAGCTGCGATCGCAACCCTACTCGTCAGCTGTGGTGGTAGCAAGACCGCCCCACCCCCCACCTACTCAGCCGCTCAGCTTTCGCAAATTGCTACCTATGCTGGCCGTATCCAAACATCAAAAGACCGTTTGCCCGAGCTAGCTGGCTATATCCGTAATGAAAACTGGGCCAACATCGATAACTTTATCCACGGTCCCCTGGGTGAATTGAGAACACGTATGAACCGTCTGGCGTTTCAGCTACTGCCTGACGACAAGACCGAGGCCCTGGCCCTGGCCGACGACGTCTCCAAAGATCTCGAAATTATGAGCGCTGCGGTGGATGACTTTAATCCTAAGCTGACCAATCAGGCCTATGTTCGGTTTGCCAAGGATCTAAGCACCTTTTTAGATAGCATCCCCACCGCACCTCCAGCCCCAGAAGCTCCTTCGGTATAGTCGCTGTGTCCAGAATTGCTATTATCGGCTGTGGCATTGTTGGGGCTACCCTAGCCTATGAGCTGAGTTTGCACAGCGATTTAGACATTCACATCATCGACCAAGGAAACCCTGCCCAAGGCTCTACCCAAGCAGCCTTGGGCGTTTTAATGGGTATCATCAGCCACAAGGTCAAAGGCCGCAACTGGCGGCTGCGCCGCGACAGCATCGAACGCTACAAAACCTTAATTCCCGAATTAGAAGCATCCCTCGGACGAACGATTCCCCATATTCAAGGTTTGCTCAGCCTCTGTTTTGACCCAGACCAGCTACCCCGCTGGCGGTCCCTTCAAACTAAGCGAGCCACCCAGGGCTATCCGTTGGAAATTTGGTCCCCGGATCAGCTCAGACAGTATTGTCCCCAGATCAATGCGCAAACCGTCGCCGCTGCCATTTACTCCCCCCAAGACGGTCAGGTACATCCCCAGCCCCTCACCCTGGCGCTCATAGAAGCAGCCCAACAAAATGGCGTCACCACCCACTGGCAAAGCCCTGTTTTAGGCTTAAAGACCCAGGCGGGCTACTGCTCTGGGCTACAGCTGCCCGAAGAGACTCTCGATATTGATTGGGTAATCATGTCAGCTGGGCTCGACTCAGCCGACCTGAGTCAAATTGGTACAGACCCGCTGCCGATGATCCCAGTACTCGGACAGGCCCTAGAAATTGAACTTGACCAGCCCCTGGGGCTTACTAGTTTTCAGCCAGTCATCAACGGCTATGACATCCATTTGGTACCCCTAGGGGAAAACCGCTACTGGTTAGGGGCTACGGTAGAATTTCCGCCGGGGGGTGAAGCCGTTGAACTCCCCCTGGATATTGAGCTAGTGCCAGACCCGGAGCGCTTAGAGCAAATGCGACGGCTGGCCACTGACTATTGTCCGGCCCTAGCCAAGGCTCGAATTGTGCGCCACTGGAGTGGGCTACGGCCTCGGCCCCAGGGTCAAGGAGCCCCCGTCATCAAGCCGCTGGCAGGCTATGAGAATGTGATTTTAGCCACGGGTCACTATCGTAATGGGGTGTTGTTGGCCCCGGCAACGGCGATGGTAGTGGAGAATCTGTTGGGCCTGGGTTCAACAGATTCGGGCGAGGAGGCAGACGACAGCGGGGGGGTAGAATGACTGACGTTTTTATTTCTTACTCCCGCAAAGATAAAGCGTTTGTGCAGGTGCTACATCAGGCCCTAGAAAAAAGTAGCTATGATTCCTGGGTAGACTGGGAAGATATTCCTTTAACAGCAGACTGGTGGGAAGAAATTGAATCGGGCATTGAGGCGGCAGATACTTTTATTTTTGTACTGAGCCCCGACTCTGTTGCTTCGAAGATCTGTCGACAGGAAATCGACCATGCAACAGCCTACGAAAAACGACTGGTGCCCATTGTCCGCAGAGACGGGTTTGATATGGAGCTAGTTCACCCAACCTTGGGTAAGGCCAACTGGCTCTTTTTTCAAAAGAATAATGACTTTGACACGGCATTTCATGCATTGATAGAAACCCTCAACACAGACCTCGATCATGTTAAAGATCACACCAAGCTGTTGGTAAAAGCCGTTGAGTGGGACCATAAAAACAAAACCGATGACATTTTATTGCGAGGTAGCGAGCTAACCTACGCGACCGACTGGCTGCAGCAGGCATTGGTCAACAAAAAATATCCTGTGCCTGCGCCTGTACAGATTTCCTTTATTCAAGCCAGCCAGACCCTGCGAGATCGTCTGCTCCAAGCAGAGCAAGACGAGCAAAAACGAACGATACGGCGGGTCCGACTTGTTGCCTTGGGATCTATCATTACCGGTTTTGCTATGGCTGGACTGGCCATATTTGCCCTGGTCCAAAAGCACCAGGTTGAAACTGTCCAAGAAAGTCAGGTCAATGCCCTCAGCCGCTATTCTCTCTCCCTCACCGCCGCAGATAAATCCTTTGATGCCCTAATCGAAGCGTTACGGGCCGGACAGCAGCTGAGAAAACAGCTCAATCGATTTGAGGATAAAACCCATAGTCAGGTGCTAACAGCGCTGCAGGCTGCTGTGTACGCAGACGGTTGGCGAGAACATAATCGGCTCTCTGGCCATACCAACGATGTTAACCGTTTAGCCATTAGCCCCGATGGGCAAACGATGGCCTCTGCCAGTCGCGATCACACGATTTGGCTATGGACCCTGGAGGGCGCCGCACGGCAGAGACTTGAGGGCCACAATGATTCTGTTACGGGGGTGGCCTTTAGCCCGGATGGTCTGACCCTAGCCTCTAGCAGTGCTGATCGGACCGTAAAGCTATGGACCCCAGATGGCACCCTGTTACAAACCTTTGCCTTTGACAGTGAGACTAAGGATGTCAGCTTTAGCCCAGACGGACAGCGACTTGCGATCGCAACCAACCAGCAGGTCCTACTCGTCACCTTAGATGGAGATACTATCCGCCGTTTTCCCCATGACAACTGGGTCAACAGTGTTCAGTTTAGTGCCGACGGCAACACCTTGCTCACGGGTACTTATCAAGCAACCCAGCTATGGGCGATAGACGGTCAGCTGCTCCAAACTCTGCCTAACCCAGACTGGGTCAACATGGCCCGATTTAGCCCTAGCCAGCCAGGAAGCCCCCCCATGATTGCGGCTGCAGGCAAAAACGCTATTCAGCTCTGGACTATGGATGGCACTCTGTTGCGAACGCTACCCCACACCGGCTGGGTCAACAGCGTTCGCTTTAGTCCCAACGGCCAGCGCATCATTGCTACCGATAGCACCAATCAGGTCACCCTGTGGACCCTCGAACATGAGACAGAGCCCCCATCTCCCCAGCGGTTTCCCCAGGATCGAGATACGGTAGATGCCATTTTTAGCGCCGATAGTAGGGTTGTTGCGATCGCAAATCGCGACAACATTATTCACCTTTGGCGACGTAGTGAGGATGTCATTAGTCCGTCCCTCTACAAAGGGACGGTGCAGCAGCTCCGGTTTAATACCGATGGGTCTAGGGTTGCTATCATGGCCGGTTCAACACTTCAGCTTTGGACCGACCAAGGGCAGATGATACAATCCTGGACCTTTGAACAACCCCTTGGAGATATTAGCATCGGGCCAGGCAAGTCTGAAGAGCTGCTCG
>JBCDJC010000212.1:0-8556 GCA_038748225.1 Cyanobacteria bacterium P01_H01_bin.26
AGCCGCATTGCGAATACTTGGATCAAAAGTGCCCCCCGTTTCAAATCCCATCACCGCCATTAAGTAATCTGGGTTCATTCCTAGTCGGCCAGCCATTTCATTGACTTTGGCCTGAAACTCTGGGGGCACATTTGGGTTGAATGTTCCACCTGCTGAAGCAGTAAAGGTTCTAGATGATGGCAGCGCTCGGCGATTATCGCCATGTCCCGTCTTAATCAGCACATTGCCATCGGAATCCATGATGTTGGCAAAGCTACCGTAATTGCCAGCCTGGCCATATTCAACGCGGCCACCAGCAATCGAGGGAAGCATCATCTCTGCACCCTCAGCAGAAGATCCATGACGAGAATCATTGCCTTGGGGAATGTAGTAATCAAAGCTATGCCAATTTGCATGGGGACTATGGCTATGAGCCGCCGCCGCACGTCTCAGTAGGGCGATCTTATCCTCCATGCCAGCCTGGTGGTCGTACACCTCTCCAGAGACAGCTGCATTACTAAATTCAATCCGTCGGTCATCAGCTGCATATGCTGCAGCCATTTGATCGAAATAGCCCGCTATCTGTTCCCACGACAAACTTCGATTGAACTTGGTATCGATGTGATATGCGCTCGATCCACCAATGTTGGCCGATGGTCCCGTGAACAATCCGGACGCAAACGCCCCCCCACCGCCCATGCCCCCCCCAGCGCCGCCTGCCACGCCACCACCCACGTTTTGTAGTGTGTTCACCATCGTGGCGATATCTACCGTTACCCCGATCAAATCGCGAAGTGATTGATCAACGGATGGCATTAGGCTGGCTGCATCTGCGATCGCGCCCAGATGGGCCTCCATTAGAGGAAATATCTTTTCAGTCTGTTCTGCTTGGTATTCAGTGATCTGAGCATGGTACTCACCCGATAAGGCGAGTACATCAAACTGTTCTGTGGCTAAGGTTTGTTTCTCGTCATGAAGTTCTTTGGTTAGCTCTGTGTAGTCAGTGCCTAGCCCGAGTAAGTTTTCTAGAGCTTGGAGTAGATCGCCTAGGGTATTTCCCCCACCCTGGAATGCAAAGACCTGATCTCCTTCAGCAAACTGGAATGTGTTGTATCCTGGCTTGGCGGTTACACCATCACCGGGTGTATCGTTGAACCGCGCGGCTACACCTCTTACAACGTTGCTTAGGGGACCATCAAATTTACCGTCGAACCCAACACCTGTATTACCGCTGGTAAATTCTTCGTAGCTTCTGGCTCCAGCAGCACGAGCAACTGAGCCTAGCTTGTCAGCAATATTGTTATCCTTTGCCCATTGCGCGAGGGCCTTCGCCGTTTCTAATCCTTGCTCTACAAATGGAATCGCCTGATCGGTAATAAATGGGATGGCCGTTTCACTAACAAATGTCCCAAATCGGTTCATCACAGACAGGATGGTCTCTTCTATTGCTGCTAGGTCTAAACTCTCAGATATCCATCCATAGATATTGGCCATCCATTCATCTGTCTTAGTCATTAAATTCTGGAAGTTGGCCATAACTTCCATTTGCTTATTATGTCGGTCGGCCTCAGCCTGTCGTGCCTGGTCCGCAGGGGACATATTCAATTGCCCCAACAATTCAGCTACCTTGCCCGATCCATCCGCTGTGCCCGTCGGTAACTGCCCACCGTTTGCGATCGCAATGTTGGATAGTTGCTCAAATGCCCGCATATCTTGAGCAGTGGCATCCCGCCCGATAAGACCGGGTAGAAGTTGGGTACCCATCAATCGCTGTAGGTTGACATTGCCAGCCATCTGAGAGCGAACAAAATTCGGATCGGCAGATGCCGCCGCTTGAAACTGAGCCCGACTCATGCCGGAATACTGCATCATCTGATCACCCAAGAAATCCATGGCCAAACCAGCGTTCGCCATTTGGGTTTCTTGGTTGGTAAACCGTCTATCAATCTGATGTTCAGCTACACCGGCCAGACGGAGATATCCCGCCTGAGTGGAATATGGATCACCGGCCCCGCCCATTGACAGATAGGTATTCATCCCAGCCTGAGCAAACTGGGGATTCTCTCTAAAAAACCGGGATGCTCGTGCATCGGTCCCGGTCAAGTTTGCCAAAACACCCTGCAACTGACCAAATGCGCGATCGCTCATCAGTGAGCCAGATTGAGTCACTGACTGTGTACGGGCCGAGTTCAGCAGCTCGCCATACATCTGGATATTGGACTCAAATCCAGCCGAGATGGCACCGCCCACCACCTGCGCCATGTAGTCGCGGAATTCTGCACCACCGCGATCGCCACCGGTTTGGACGTAGCCTTGGTACAGGTCGATGGTCGCTTCAGCATTCAGACCCAGTGCCCGAGTCAATTGCTGAATAGAAGGGACCAGTTCAGCCGCTTCACCTGCACTCCCTGCAATGCGGGATGCCTGTAATCGGCCCATCTGGGATAGGGTTTCTTCTGCCTTATACCCTTGCTCAGAGCCTAGGCCATAATCTTGCAGCGCTGATAGCTGGTCTATTCCACCAAATCGCCTGGCTAGATCTGAGGCATCAGCAGTGTAGGCACGGGCACCACCGGCCCCCGTGGATAGGCCCTGCAAGAAATTACCAGCCATCCCACCAATACTGGCACCGGCAGCCATCCCACCAGGCCAAAATGGCAAGCCAAGTAACCCACCGATCGCACCACCGGCAGCGCCAAAAAAGTTACCTTGAGCAACCTGGTTAACAGTTTGATTGCCTAGATTTAGGAGCGCATTGGCCTGTTGCCAAGCAAGATTACGCTGTGCAGTTTCATTCGCCTTTCGAGAGGTTTCAGCACTCTGTGAGGTAATTTCTGTGAGGGTGCGAACCGCATTGATCAACTCTTGCCACGGGACATTATCCCCCGGAGTCCCCAAAGCACCCTGCAACGTATCATGGCTGGCTGTTGGTGATGGAGTCGGCGGAAAAACACCGCTCATGCTGGTGCCGACATTGATGCCTGACTGCATTTTTTGCAGCGTATCTTGATGCCGTCTTTCTAATTCCTGGCGATCTGCATCATAGGAATCGAGATCGATGCCAAAGATTAATTCGACTTTACGTTTATCCATGGGGTAGTACACAAGACCTATCCCATTATGAAGCCGATACAAATGTATTGATAAAAATTAGGCAGTGTTTTTCTTAAACGGATCCTCAATGCCACTAAAACGACTTGCGTCTCAATCTATGAACGATGCAGATCAGTCAAGATTCTAGAAGCCAAAGTAATCGAGCTAGAGCATCAGCTTAAAATCTTATCCGAGTCCGTATCCTCTGCTGAAACTAAGCAAGAGTCTAATCCAGCTGCTGCGGACTGGTCTCAGGTTTAGCTCTGGACTCAAAGGCAGTCAGGCCCCCGGTAGTGCAGAGGAAAAAATCAGACGCGCTATCGAGGCTATCCGGGCTTATAACGAGGGCAAAGAGCTAGGTCAGATGTACCGACTATCTGAGGCTAATGTCAGATACCTGTCAGGTTCCCGGCATGGCACGATCAAGGCTTACTTTGCGGCCCATCCTGAGGTAGCTGATTACGATAAGGGTTATGGCTTTAGCGTTCAGCATGATCGGGGTAAGACCGATATTACCCAGGTGATTAAGTTGTGGGAGTAAGCTTCAAGATGCTGAAGCAGTAGTCTGATTATAGAAAATAGATCCCACAAAACTGAATTATAGTCTTACAATTGTAAGATACCAGACAATAGTATGACAGGTACAACTATCGTAGGCAGCAGGTACCACCATTAAACTCAGGCTTTCCATTAAATATGAGCAAACTACCAGACCTTTCTTACAAGCAAGAGTTGCTAATGAGTTCAATTGAATTCAGACAGATGTATGGGTTAGAGATATCTGGTGCTATCGAAAAGGCTACAAAGGGGAAAGAAAAAATTCCTGTTGGTTCCCTCTATCCAATACTGAAGCGCTTAGAATCCAGAGGCTTTATCAAATCAGAATGGGGTGAGTCTACAGAGGCACGGGAAGGCGCTAGACGTAGATACTACTCACTCACAGGTGCGGGTCGCAGTGTGCTGACAGAGACAAGAGCTATCCGTAACGCTGTTCAGGTATACTCTCAACCTGCTGGGGGTGTCTAGGGATGGATGATCCATTGATGTTTGCATTATTGTTGATAGGTGGCTCGGTATGTTTGCTTGCGATCTGTTGGCTAATTTGGTTGTTAGCTTCACTCACATCATCGATCTTTAAAGGCTTCAGGTGGGTAATTTTACTCTTATCTGACATCCTAAAAAGCTTCAGGTGGGTAATTTTACTCTTATCTGACATCCTAAAAAGCTTATATCGTTTTGCAAAGATACACCGACCTGAAACAGGCCAGATAAAACAAGTCTCAACCCTAAAAGGTTTAAAGGCCCTAACCTCGTTCCTCAAAGTGCGAGTACTCAGGCTAAGAAACGTCTTTCTATCTCCCGACGAACGTGAAGAGTGGCTGGGGGACTTAAGAGAAGCTAAACATCAAATGAGAGACCAGGGGCGATCTGGTTTTTCCATATGGCTCTACGGAGTAGACCAGCATAGGCGGCTTGGCTGGAGCAAGCTAGTCATTGTGGTGTCTAACCTAGTCTCACAGATGAGTGGGGGATGAGCCTGGTAAACACAGAAAACAGCGCTATATTTCTAGAGCATTCTAGAAGCAGTGTACATAAAAGACAGTCTAAAACCTATTGAAATAACGCAATGGCGCACATCCCAGAAGACTCAGACAAAGTTAAACCAACCAAATATAAGAGGGTTGTACTGTCAGGCGGAGTATTAGGTACATTACAAATAACTGACAACATGGTCACCCCTCTATCGAGAGGCATAAAAGATTATTGTCGTGTGAAGGGGCTAACTTCCGGTCAAAAGATGGCCATAGTCGTAGCACTAATTATGCATAGAGGAACAATTTTCCTAGGAAGTATATGGACCCATAAGTGGGTAGGTAAACCGATAGGTTATCTTCTCTCCCCAGACGAGCGTGAAGAATGGTTAGGGGACTTGCTAGAGATAAAGGACCGCATGAAAAACGAAGACAATTACCCTGTGTGGGTCATCAACTTGATAATTGTAGGCAAGACAGTCTGTCTAATTGGCAGCAAGCTAAGCATCACGATAGGTGGCGCGATGGGGAAAATCATAGAGTAGCTCCAGGGGGTAAAACGATGAACTTCGAATCAACTGGCAGTGTGTCAAATAAAAGGCCCTGGGGAACACTCAGGAAGCAGCTAAGGACCCAGCCCTCACCTCACTCACCGTCCCCAACTACACCCCTAACCCTCCAACTACACCCCCAACCCTTTACACTCCACTCTTGATAAGTGCAAATAGTTAGCGTTATAGTAGGGACATAGCAAGCGAAGCACCCTCCACAGCCCCGCCGCTAGTCCTCTCCATATTGTCAGCACCATGACTAGGCTATCTGAGGCAGCTGATTATGACAAAAGGTATGGCTTCAGCGTTCAGCATGATCGGGGGGAAGAAACCTATTGCTGAGGTTGTTGAGTGGTAGTTTAAAACTATTAGTCTAGTCTTATTAAGTGACTTGCAATCCATCCTTGAACATCACCTCCGTCAGAAGCCACTTTGTACCACAGAAAGTTATCTGAATTCCTAGCTGACTCTAGAATCGTTACTCTTTGTCCAATTTCAAGTTGAGAGACAACGCCACCAGCTGTACTCGGATCTGATCTAATGTTTTTTGTTTGTTGCGGATCTCCTACTACGGTCCCACTATTACCTGCCTCAATAGTTGGATCTGGCCGGGTTATAGGCAAGGTTTCCGGTGTTTCAGCTATAAGTCTTATTTTTTCAGTATCTAAATCCCGAATCACACCAGAATTCACTAAGAAAAGCAATTGTTTACCTGCTTCTTCTGTATCTTGCTTTTCTAATGCCTTTTCCATGAGGGAAAACTCAAATTTTTGACGCTCAAGCTGAAGAACCGCTTCAGCTTTTTGTTGCTCTATATTGAGATTCGCATTTCCCTGAAGCCATGCACCAATAGCAGTACCAAAAACAGTTGAAACTCCAGCAATCAGCAAGGGGGACGAAAGTAGAACCCCTTTTCTCTCAATCTCAATTTTTGCCCTTATCTCATGTTCTTTAAGTGCTAATTCTCGTTCTGCTAACTCAAGCTCTTTAGCTTTTAGGCTGACTTCTTTTTCTTCCATTAAACTCACAGCCCCAGACTATCAAGCAATAACTAGACACGCTCATCACTAAAGTACACTCCAAATTTAATGATTCAGGAAAGCAGCTATACCCTACATAGATCTCAGTTAGACCACAGGATACGTGTTGAGGGGACTGTTTGACAGGAATCTCCTAACTTGACTCAACTTCACACTTCCTGACGTCCTCCCCCCAACCCTTTACACTCTCCTCTTGACAAGTGCAAATAGTTAGCGTTATCGTAGGGACTAGCGGCGGGGGCACCTCTCCACAGCCCCCGCCGCTAGTCCTCTACACATTCTCAGCACCATGACTAACGCTATCGCTTCCACCCTCAACGCCATCGACACCATCGCTACAGTCGGTGAGCGCACATCCAAAGTCGCAGCTACTGTTCTCTGGTTCGCTACATTCGCCGCTGTAGCTGTGACTGGCCTTTGCATCAATTCCACCGCAGCCGCTCGCGAAGCCTACGCACAACAGACCATCGACCTGGCGCAGAACGCTGATGAGATTGCCGCCATGGCCTCTATTCCCTACGCCCTTCCCCCAGCTGTTGAGGTGGCTCCCGCCGTCACCTTCCAGGCGTTCGTTACCCAGGCTCTACAGATTCCCGCTACCCCAGTTGAGATTGATCTCGGCCCTGAACTATCTGATGAGGCACTGCAAGCCAACTGGGCGAAAATCAACCCAGCTGCGGCTACTTCCATCGCCACCGAACCCACAACCACCGAACCCACCGTCCTCACCTCTCTCACCGTCCGACAGCTCAAGGCTATGGCCAAGGACCGCCACATTCCCCGCTACAGCCGTCTACGTAAGGCCGAACTCATTACCGCCCTAGCAGCATAGCCTCAATGGCCCTGGGAACGCTCAGGGCCATTTCTCAATCACTCCATCGGCTACACTCAAAGAAAAGCCCCAGGGAGTTGCGCCTCCCCAAGGGCCTATGCTCGTTAAACTGACGACCTACTTGGATAACGCCTTCAGCTGATGAACAATCCGGTTGAGAGCTGGCACCAGTGTCACCCTCGCTAACTTAATGAGTATCTCGACTAGTAGCGAAACAACGAACTGTTCGAACATAGAAATCACCTCCTTTAGAAACTCAAATTCCATTGGTCCTACAGGGGACGGAAACCAGGTCCCCCTGCAAGAGATATTGCGCTTAATGAACCAAGGGGAGTGAAAACATACAAATGTACTATGAACGTAGGCGATATCGGGCACGTTAGCTCCACACATCCCAACCCTTCCCCTTCCTAGCCCTTTTCAACCCCCCTAATCCTTTCGCAGAGGCACTGCCACTGCCTCTCAATCCGACCCCCAACCGCCCCTGTGCCACTTCCCCACTCGCAGTAGAACGGGGCTACTGGAGTCGGGCACTTGGTAGGCACTTGGGGGGGTAGGGATAAACTATTTATTACCGGTAGTGCCTACCACTACCTACGGGCTGAAACCTTTGTACAGCAACAAAACCTGCCAAGTGCCTACCAAAATCCTTAGAAACAGACGCCAAGTGCCTACCACTGCCTACCGGGGGCAAAATGGCTCTGATTTAGGCCAAAAAGTAGTGTGCCAGTTCCTTAACTAAGTATATAGACTGGGAGCTAATTCGACTAGCTAAGGCGGTGATTTTGGACTGTGCGATCGCAACTTCCACTGCCCCTACCGGCTAAGGCATCACCCCAGCGGCGTAGCCGGTAGGGGCAGTGGAAGTTGCGACCGGGGTACAGTTCGGCAGGCTCTCAGCAGCCATCGGCAGGGCCTACGACTCAGCATTGATCGACAGCAAACCATGGGCGTTTTCGGAGTCGAGCGAGCTGGCGAGTAAGCATGGAGAAATACCCGCGTGTGTTTGTGGCATCGGTAGCCGGTGGAGCTGAAATTAGTGGTTTGATATCGCAACTCTGAAGGCAGCAACGATTGATAAGGATTCGCTATCTGTTTGCACTTCGAGGCAAACTATTTACACCTATAGTAATATTTAATGGTAAGTGGAAACTGTTGCAAAATTGTTGCTTGTTCTCTAAAAGTACTGGCATATATAGGTTATAGTGACTATGTTATTCAAGGTTGTTGCACAAGGTTGTTATAAGTAAAAACTGTTGCAAAATTGTTGCTTGTTCTCTAAAAGTACTGGTATATATAGCTTTCAGTCATTCTTTTGCCGCAAGTTGTTGCACATATAAGAGATTTTTATGCACTGCCAACAGTTGACACTACTGCAAATAGCTGTATCTCTGAGATACAGCTATTTGCAGTAGTGTCAACTGTTGGCAGTGCATAAAAATCTCTTATATGTGCAACAACTTGCGGCAAAAGAATGACTGAAAGCTATATATACCAGTACTTTTAGAGAACAAGCAACAATTTTGCAA
>JBCDJC010000213.1:0-8530 GCA_038748225.1 Cyanobacteria bacterium P01_H01_bin.26
GCTGTCGGGGCTTGAAGTTACAGAGACCCAGGCCGCCGCCTAGCTTTAGGCAGGGCGAATCGTTTCAAATGGGTTCAAAAGGAACAGTTTAAAATCCGACCGCCGCATACCACCCCTGGAAAAAATGCCCCGGTGTTCACCTAGGTTGACAGGGGTTTGATAACGATAGGTAGTCACATGCTCAAGGTCGTAAATAACCGTCATGCCCAAGCTACTGCCCCTGTGGGTGGGTAAAAAAGACGCTGCATGCAACGTCGTACGGTCTAAATTTTGTTTTCTAGGAGCCGTTGTGGCCCAGGTGAGGCAGATGTAGGCTAAACGTACTACCCTGCCCCAGGGTTGAATCAAGGGTGATTTTTCCGTTGTGAAGCTGGGCGATGCGCTGGGAAAGGTGCAGTCCCAATTCGCTGCCGGAACGCATATGGTTACCCTGACGAAACCATTCAAAAATCTGTTGCTGATCCGCCTTAGAAATACCAGCGCCCGTGTCCTTTACATCCAGACTCACGGTATGACCATCCAAAGGTCGTAGTCCCACTGTGATCTGGCCAATATCAGTAAACTTGATCGCGTTACCCACCAGGTTAGTCAGCAAACGCCGCAGCTCCAGCTGATCCCCTTTGACTAAATAGTCGCGTCCGGGCCTGTCTAAAACAAGTCTGATGCCCTTTTGTTTAGCCAAAGGAGCCAGCTCCTGGACAACCTGCTCACACAGAACGTTCAAGGAAATAGTAGACAGGGCCAGGGACTTTTTCCCAGAATCGTGACGGTAAACTTCCAACAGCGTATTGGTTACCTTTAGTAAATTGGTGTTATTGGTAATAATATTTGCCAAAGCATTTTGAGCATCGACATTGATATCGCCAAAAGCGCTTTGCAAACATAGCTCTAATACCCGATTGGCCGCCACCAGGGGAGTCCTGAGATCGTGGGTTAGCCGGGCCACCAAGTCATCGCGCTGCTGCACCATATGGCGGTGGGCATCGATGCTGCGTTTTAGTCGCATCATCGAACGGACCCGCGCCAGTAGCTCATCCACATCAAACGGCTTCCGCAAAAAATCGTCGGCCCCGGCATCTAACCCCTTTATCAAGCTTGACTGTTCATGGGCCGTCAGCATCAGGATCGGAATATAGGGAAGCGTTTCATTTTCGCGAACGCGCTGGGCGGCGTCATAGCCGCTGAGACCGGGCATCATAATGTCTAGCCAAATTACATCGGGAGGAGACTTTTTAATGGCGCTGAGGGCCTCTTCCCCATCCTCCGCTAGCTGAATATGGTAATCGTCCATCCCGTCTAAAAGAGACTCCAATAGAAATAAATTGTCGACGGTATCATCAACCGCCAAAATATTAACCACGGCAGAATTATTCATCAGTTAGTCAGGAACTTGACATGTAAATTTCACAGAGCCCCAGGCCCCAGTCGTTGACCAATATCAGGAGGAGATATGGACGAGGCAGACCCAGGAGCGGATATGAGCTAATGAAGTCACCAGCTAAATGAAATAGGCAGATTTTAAAGGTATCAAAGTACGCAATCTGTAAACATCTGCCTTTAGCTAGATAACTAGGTCTATTAACAAAGACTTTAGATTTAAAGGCTTTAGATTTGAAGAGCGCTTAAAGGGTGACAATGCGGCTATATAGCCTGTTGGATCAGGGGTAGAGCGAAAAATTCACGTTAAAAATAGAGCCGTTTATGGGGTTTGAGTGCTATCAATTTGAAGGCCCATTCAGCCCATATATCCATGGCATATATCCACCGTTGCCCGTACAGACCCAAGCTAAAATCACTCTGATGACGAGTCTTGCTTGAGTGTTTTTTGATACATCCAGCATACTCATCTATCCGTAATACTTGCATCCGTTGACCGTGCATTGTGGCCAAACTATAGGCCAGCACGATCACCGCCACTAGCGCCAAAAATCGACGGTCGTCTACCTTGGTATATTCAAGAAGATTCGTTCTATTTGGCCTGATTTACAAGGTGCTGCCCGATTTCAAAATTACCTGACCCGATGTCAGCGTCGGTGCTGCCATCACGGCGCTGCTATTTACCATTGGCAAAGTGGTAATTGGCCTATATCTTGGCAATAGTAGCGTGGGCTTCGCCTATGGTGCGGCTGGTTCCCTAGCAGTGATTTTGATCTGGGTTTACTACTCGGCTCAGATTCTCTTTTTCGGTGCCGAGTTTGCCCACGCCAATCGCTACGGCTCTACAATTGTCGCGAGCAGTGCCCCTAGCAACAACTATGGAATACCTGAGCGGAGATGACTTTATAACGAGTCTGCCACCGCTGCTAGCAGGCCCGGTCTTAAAGCGTACGGCCCCTGACGGGGTCACGGTGTGGATAGCCCTCAAATTTGCCTGCACGGTCAAACTTGAGGTGTTGGCCACCCAGCAGGGCGGCCAGCGGTTAGACAGTCCCTTGCTCACCGGTCAGCGAGATACGGTGGCCGTTGGCCAACACCTGCATGTGGCAGCAGTCACGGCTCACCCGGTGAGGGACCAGGTGCTAACGGGCGATGCGATCTACGCCTACGATCTGCAGTTTGTCGCCGACCAGACCTATTCACTCATGGATGCCCTGCGAAGTGAGCGGATGCCGACGGCGACCATCAGCTACTTTAACCACGAAAAGCCCACATTTTCCCTACCTTCAGACCAGCTCAGCGATCTCAAGATTATCCATGGTTCCTGCCGTAAACCCCACGGTCCGGGGTTTGACACGCTGCCCATATTGGACTGTCTACTAGAGGCGGCGGCGACCCAGCCCCAGGAACGTCCCCACCAGCTATTTCTCACCGGCGACCAGGTCTATGGAGACGACGTGGCCGATCCGCTGCAGTGGGTGGCCACCGCCATAGGTGACACCCTGCTGGGCTGGGAGGAATCCCTGCCGGTCGACGGCAGACAGACCGCCACCCCAAAACAGCTGCCCACCGGAAAACGGGCCGAGCTGGTCACCAAACAGGCTGGATTTACAGCTGGCCTCGACAACAAGGAAGAGAAAGTCACCAACCATTTTCTCAGCTTTGGTGAATTTTGTGCCCTATACCTTTTAGAGCGCTCACCTGTCTGCTGGCCGGTGGATCTGCCCCCCGGCAAAGAAATGACATCGGGGCGTCAGGCCATTCACCGCTGGGACAAAGACCGTCGACACATTCAGCAGTTTATGCACACCCTGTGGAAAGTGCGGCGGGCGGTTGCCAACATTCCAACCTATACCGTTTTCGATGACCACGATGTCAGCGATGATTGGAATCTCAATCAGACCTGGTGTTTACGGGTTCTAGGCCGTCCCCTGGGTCGCCGCGCCGTGCAAAATGCCCTGCTGAGCTATGCCATCTTTCAAGCTTGGGGAAATACGCCCTGGCAGTTTGAGGCGGACCGGACCGGTGGCAAACTGCTGGCCGCAATGCAGCGCTGGTCTCGCTCCAAGGGAACCGATGGGGAAGCGATGGCTGCGATCGCAACCTACCTCGGTCTGCCCCCAACCAATGACCACACGGGACTACCCGAATTTGTCCAAGATCAAGACGTCTGGGTACTCAAGCGCACCGCCGACGCACTCCAATGGAACTACACAGTCAACGGCCCCTGCCACGAGGTCATCGTGCTAGATAGCCGCACTCGCCGGGGCTACCCCATTGACGCTGAGCCCACCGCTCCCCCCATGCTGCTTTGCCCTAGCGCCTTTGACCAGCAGCTATCTCAGCCGCTATCCCAGGGGGCTGCCCCGTCGTCCGTCACCCTGGTTGTCGCCTCCACCAACGTTATCAGCATGAAAGTGCTCGATTGGATTCAAACCTGGCAGCTCAAAAATGGAAAAGTCTTTTCAGCCGATGTGGGCGACTCCTGGAACCTAAATGAAAAAGCCCTGGCAACCCTGCTGACAACGCTTTTTCAACAGCGCCAGTCAGTCATTGTCCTCTCCGGCGATATTCACTACAGTTCGGCGGTGCGCCTTTCACATCAGCATCTCCAGTCGGGTAAGCAATCCGTTCTAGTACAGCTAGTCTCCAGCGCCATTAAAAACCAGGAGCTGCTAACGCGACTCCTGCAGACCCGGCTCAAACAGTGGTTGCTGCCGGAAAAACCTCGCCAGTGGTTTGGTTGGTCAGATCCACCCCGGATACTAGAGAGCACAAACTATCCGTCTGAGCGATCGCAGCCTCCCCAATGGCAATGCCGGGCCGAGTGGATAAAGCGTCAGCCAACCCGGTCTGCAGCAGTTAATCCCGACATGTTTTGGCTGACCTCACCCCACCTAAAATCAGCTAATCTCCCCGTGATTGACTGGCTCAAATTTTGGAACACGCGCTGGTTTCAGGCCGGGCAAGAGGCTGTGGGCATGAACAACATTGCCCTGGTCCACTTTCAAACCGATGAAAGAGATCCAGATCAAACAGCACCGATAGCTGTCCTACAGGAAAACTACTGGTTTTCAGCATGGTCCCCCGTAGAGGTGGTGTGCAGCCGTTTTCAGATCGACCTACCATAACGATACCAAGGCTTTCAACGGAGAGATGTTGCATGCAATATCTCTCTATTTGAGAAATTCTCTTTGAGAAATTCTCCCTGGGAAAGGATAGCTTCTTTCACTACAATGCGGTACTGGCCAACTTGACCGGTACCGCATCAAAAAATGTTGGCTAAGACATTTCTCCCCGCACAATTAATCTGTGAATCAGCGATAGCACCGGAACGTCAAATCTCTCCCGTCCAGGTCAAGGTCTGCTCCGCCGAGTTGTTGCCATAGGAGCGAATAATCCTTAACTCAACCCGAGCCCGGGTGCCGCCGCTGAGTAACTGGGAGCGAATCGGCAATCGGCCCAAAGCTAGGGTAAATCGATTGTGATCCTGAACAATCAGGTCGGCTGGCACAGGACCATCAAATTCCAAGTCATAGCGGCGACGGCGACCGTCATCGTTAGACGTGCTGTAGCGCACCTCAAACCGGGTCTCGAGCACATCAGACCGCTGGGCCAGGTCCACCACATTGACCTCAAAGGTGCGACTACGGCCATCCACCCGACCCAAGGCCAGCTGGGCGACTTCCGCCACCGGAACAATGCCATCTACCCGATAGGTGGTCAGGCTCGCTTGCTCCAGGGTCTCCCCCAATAGCCAATAGGCCTCAGGAAAGTCTATATCTATCTGCCCGCTGGGCCGTAGCTCTAGGCCCAGGGACTCAGTAAAGGTTTGAGCCACCTGGGGAGCCTGCCAGTCAAGGGTAAATTGCCGCTCAATGTGACCGGTATAAAACTGATAGCTGCTGGCAACCGTGGAACCAGATGCCAGTAAGTTTTTGGCATTATTGCGAGTATCCCAAAGGTTGCGCGACAGGGTAACGGTTTGATTGGCCAAACTCGCAACCGTCTGCGACTGTTCTGGGGCTTCCTGGGGTAAGGGCTCTAGCTGATTGATTAGGACTAGCCTACCCAGGGTGCCACCCTCACCATTACGACCGTTGCGACCATCGGCACCATCACGACCGTCGTAACATTGATACTCTTCGTTTTGGCAGGTGCCATCCTTACACACTTCAACGGTCCAGCGATTGTCATGGCAGTCACAGCCGTTGGTGCCATTACCCCCACGACCGCCACGGCCGCCACGACCGCCAGCCGCCGTTACTAAAATTTGCCGCAGCTCACTGGAATTGGCGTAATGTATCGTCAGGCTGCCACCGTTGCCACCGCGACCGCCATCGCCCCCATGGCCCCCATTACCGCCAGCCGCCGCCTGTAAATTACGGCGTTCGTTACGGGGCTGCCGCCGACAGCGCACCCATTCGCCATCTTCACCGTAGCCGCCATCCTCGCCGTCAGTACCTGCCAAATCAATGCGGACAGGCTCCCCCGTTGCCCAAACTGTTTGGTTAGCACCATCGCGTCCATCGCGCCCCACTCTGCCATTACGGCCATCGCGACCATCACGGCCAAATTGATGGCTGGCCAACGCCGCCGACCCGCAGACATCAATGGCTGCCAGGGACACCCAGCCGGTGACAGTCAGGGTGCCAGCGGTCAGGGTGCTAATGCTCAAACGAGCCAAATAGCGGGCCCCACCCGGAAAATAAGGAAACATCGTCATCGGAACACTACGCATAGGAAAGTCCTGAATCGCCGTAACGATCAGGGCACTACAGAGCACGGCCCATGTATTCCAGGCCGTGCCCGTACTTATCTACGTAAAACCACGGAGACATTATCTGGATGGGTGAGTGGGACACTGTTTTCTTTGGCTACCTGTGAATGATGTAGCCCAATGTGCGAAGGGAGTTGATAGGCTATAGGTTGCTTGCTTATATCGGTGTCCATGTTATCCACCCTCGACGATCTAAAACATCGCCTACAAACGGCCCTCGTGAATGCCTTTGGTCCCGATTTGGAGGGCACAGACCCGGTACTGGTACCGACGAATAACCCCAAGTTTGGTGACTACCAGGCCAATGTGGCCATGTCCTTGGCCAAGCAGCTAAAAGAGAAACCGCGGGCGATCGCAACCAAAATAGTCGACCACCTCACCATTGACGACCTCTGCGAAGCACCCCAAATCGCCGGTCCCGGATTTATCAACCTCAAATTCAAAACCGACTATCTCCAAGCCCAGCTCAAAGCTATCTATCCGGATAAACGCCTGGGTATCCCCACCGCCGACCCGGCCCAGCGAACCATCGTAGATTTCTCTAGCCCCAATATCGCCAAAGAGATGCACGTGGGTCATCTGCGCTCCACCATCATCGGAGAATGCATCGCCCGCACCCTAGAGTTTCTTGGCCACGACGTGCTGCGCCTCAACCACGTGGGCGACTGGGGTACCCAGTTTGGCATGCTGATCACCCACCTGCGGGATGTGTGCCCTGAGGCCATCACCGAGGCGTCCTCGGTGGATATTGGCGACCTAGTAGAGTTTTACAAACAGGCCAAAAAACGGTTTGACGAAGACGAAGACTTTAAAACCACATCCCGTGAGGCCGTTGTCGACCTGCAGTCTGGCGATGAGGGTGCCTACCGCGCCTGGCAGGTGCTCTGTAAACAGTCTCGCAAAGAGTTTCAAAAGATCTACGATCGTCTAGATGTCACCATTCAAGAGCGAGGCGAGTCTTTTTATAATCCTTTACTGGACGACGTCATCAAAGACCTAGATTCCCTCGGTCTGTTAGAAAAAGATCAGGGAGCCCAGGTTGTTTTTCTGGAAGGCTTTACCAACAAAGACGGCGACCCTCAACCGCTGATTGTCAGAAAGTCAGACGGTGGTTTTAACTACGCAACCACAGACCTCGCCGCCATTCGTCAGCGCACCATCGACGAAAAAGCCCAGCGGGTGATTTACATTACTGATGCAGGCCAGGCCAACCACTTTGCCCAGGTGTTTCAAGTGGCAAATCGGGCCAGCTGGATCCCCGAAAATGTGGAGCTGGTGCATGTTCCCTTTGGTCTTGTCAAAGGAGAAGACGGCAAAAAACTCAAAACCCGCTCGGGAGAAACCGTCAAGCTAAAAGACCTCCTAGACGAAGCGATTACCCGCGCAGAAAAAGACTTGCAACAGCGCATTCTGGATGAAAGCCGCAACGAGTCAGAGGAATTTATCCGCGAGGTTTCCACCGCCGTGGGTCTTGGCGCTGTTAAGTATGCCGACCTGAGCCAGAACCGCACCAGCGACTATGTTTTTAGTTTTGACAAAATGTTGGCCCTCCAGGGCAACACCGCCCCCTACATGCTCTATGCCTATGTCCGGGTACAGGGCATCAGCCGCAAGGGGAACATCGACTTTACCCAGCTGGGTGATGCTCCTTTTAGGTTAGAGGATAATGCAGAGCTAGCCCTAGCCAAACACCTGCTTGCGCTCGATACGACGGTGATAGAAGTGGCGCGGGATCTCTTTCCCAACCGGCTGTGTCAATACCTGTTTGAGCTCAGCCAAAAGTTTAACCAGTTCTACGACCGCTGCTCGGTCTTACAGGCAGACGACCCCCAGCGCACCTCACGACTGATGCTGTGCGACCTGACCGCCCGCACCCTCAAACTAGGCCTATCGCTCCTCGGGATTCAGGTGCTAGAGCGCATGTAAGGGGCTTGCTGGTAAATCGGGCACCCGCCAATAGCTCCTTTCCCCTTTCCCTTTACCCCTTCCCCACTCTACTCCGGGGATTTTATTCTTTGGCAGATCCCTAAACTCCATGCCCGCACCGTTACCTACAGTCTCTTTGGCCGCAGCCCAATGAACTCGATCCAGAGCGGCGCAAACCAAAAGTACTGATTCCAACCTTGGCCAGCGTATTCTATAACAGAAAACCTTGCCCCAGGAGAGTAACCCAATGCAACACATCAAAAACTCCAAGTTGGATCGGATACCAACCTCTCCTTTCCCCCTTTCCCCTTCTCCAAAAGAGACTCATATTTTATTTGCACGCACATCCCTACTAACAGCCGCTAGCCTAATCTTCACCACAGCCATCGGCGGCTTCCTACCCACCACAGCACAAACCCTTGAAAAGCAAACCGCAAAGAGTGCGAC
>JBCDJC010000214.1:0-8514 GCA_038748225.1 Cyanobacteria bacterium P01_H01_bin.26
AACCGATACCAGCGCGGTTCGAACGGAGCTAGACTCAAACTGTCGATGGGTAACCACGCCCTTAAAAAGTAGGCTGTAGAATGCATCAATTGCTTCTTCTGAATTTTCTAATCTTGCCAAACAGCGAATGTAGCTATAAACCTCACGTTCAGCATAGTCCTGTACACAGCCATTGACATAGCCTAAGATGTCCTCAAACGGGACATCGTCGAACGATAGTTCAAACTCCATAGGTTCACGGTAAACACACACAAGCTCTGCATAATCAGGAGTCTACTGTAAGTCATATGACTTTTTGAGGGGCTATATGACTTTTTTAATGATCGTTTGTACTAACTTCACTACGATTTCTTACAAAAGTCAGCTAGGTTCTATGACTTTTCTGATGAAACAGAGTTAGCGTCCAACAGATAAATGACTCGCTTCACGACTTTAGGGGTGTCAGAAAAGATTTTCCGGTTGCCATGATATAGAAACAAAGCCTAAAGCTTTGAACAACGGCAAAAATCTACTACAGGGAAAATTCACCATGTCTCCTGAGATGTTTATTGGTTTGGGTTTGAGTGCTCTAGTCGTCACAATGCTTGGCAAGTCACCCGATGCCGAGCCCAGCAAGCCTAGGAAAACCTTAATTACCTTTGTCTTGCCTAACTGTGATGACGAAGGAGTCATTCTAAAAGAAATTCAAGAAGCACAGTTTGATCAGTAGCGACAGGTACTACATCAGAGTCAGCTGTCTGCCCCACTTAGTTGCATTTAGGAGGACACAATCATGTCTATCCGCTCAATTTTGAAATCAGTTCTTAACAGTGATACTACACCGCGTCCCGCCTCTCTGAAATTGAGCTTTATGGATGCCCAAGGTACTGTCATCGAGCCCATTCAGCCTAATGCGACCGGTCGTGTGAAGCTTCAGGGAGTTTCCTGGCTAGCCCGCTGTGAGGACACGCAGCTTTGTTTCTTACCTGTAAATACCCCAGTGCGGGTCGTTGATCGGGTGGGGCTGACCTTACTAATTCGCCCCGTGGCGATGCCAGCAGTATCGACTCATGACTTGTCCCTGCTTTGTCGTTTGGAGTATATCAAGAGGGTTTATGCGTAGGACTCATCATCACCCGCGTTTGTATTATCTAATGGGCAGACTGCTTCAGGGATTTTTTATTTTGCTGTACGGTTTTTTAATCACCTGTCTGTTGCTGGTTATTGCCGTCGATGTAGAAACCGCCCTGGCATTCTTAACGGCTATCGCCCCCTGGTTACTTAGATTGGGACTAACTTTTGGCTGCGCGATCGCAATTCTTTCGCTCTATGAAGCTCTGTCATAAAAGCCTCCAGCTGTTTGTCGAAACGCTAGGACATGAGCCAGTGTTTCAACAAACGCAGTCGCTTGTTTGGAGAATGGGCCGATCCGTAGCCTTAGCTATTTGGCAGTTTCCTATAGCTAAGGCCATTCCGAGAAGTGGCAATGCCTGGCGGTTTGCTGGGCAATCGTTAACCTACATTATGTGAATCTGTAGAACAATGACACTAGCGCAGAGAGTAAACAAAAGCTTTTTAGTAGTATTTTCTGTATTGTTATCAGGTATTTCTATTCCGCCGGTAGCGGCTGAAACAATCAGTGAAAAAGCAGCTGACGTTGCCCATGCACCTACGGTTCTAGGTGGTGCCAGCCGTCATACAGCTGACAATTGTCAGCAAATCCAACACGATACGATTATTTTGTCTGGTTCTACAGCTATCTTCGCCCAGCCCCAGACAGATGTTCAGTTTAGTCCTGACACAGCTCCTCGGCCCGTTCTATTGACCCTAGCCGCGCCGCTGCTACTAACCGAAAATTGTGTTTTAGGGGTCGATACCTCCACCCTGATTGAAGCGCAGTTAGAGACCACGGACAGTATAGAAGGACTAATTATTAGAACTCAGTCTATTGTTGTTTCTGGGCATTATTTACCACTCGTAGCAGAAAGCAATATTATTCCTTTTGAAAAACATGTGCAGCAACCCAGCCCTCAACCAGCCAACAGTCCGCTGTGTACAGCCATCGGTATTTTACCCAACGTTTTAATAGACTCCCATGAAATGGGTGTGGGTATCTCATCCCAAGATCTAAGTCTGATGACAGGCAGCTTTTGCGAACTGGTTTTTAGTCGGTCATCCCATTTTTTACAGGCCGAGCTCAAGTCAGACAGATTTTATAATCTTCGACTGCCGGGGGTGCAAAGTATTCCTGTGCCATCAGCGTTAAGAACGTTTGTAGCCTCAGAATAAAAGTGGTGCGATCAAGAAAGTAGTCGGGACTTAGGAACAACAACTTTATTAGGCAAGGGGCGTTCCGTAAAACGCTCCTACACAACGTTCGGCAAAACTCAAAAATTTTCCCTTCAGACACCGTAAAATATTTGAGCAGCTAAAAAATTACCAACAGACCAGCCTCAATGCCAGATGCAGCCAATCAACGTGCCCGAGCCGCCTATCAACTAGGGCAACAGGCCTTTGAGCGGGGCCGATATGCCGATGCCGTACGGGCCTTTGAACAAGGATTAAAAGAGGACCCTAGTATCGGTCTAGACGGAGAATTAAAGCTCTGGCTTGTCAACGCCCTAGCTGCCTCAGACCGCCGCGAGGAAGCGGTTCAGCTGTGTGGCAAACTGGCATTGCATCCAGACCCAGAGGTTAGAAAGCAAAGCAAGCGGGTGCTCTATATTATCCAAGCGCCTAAGCTGCAGACCAAAGCAGAATGGCTAACCAAGATTCCTGACCTGGCGCAGTTAGAGGGGAGTGAGGACAAGCCCTGGCAGACCCGACCGGCTAAGCCCCGTCCCCTTAAACCACCCCCACCACCGCTGCCCCTGAGTGAGGTCAACACGGATGATAATGGATTTGTTTGGCTGGCATTAGTTGGCTGCGTTCTTTTGCTAGGGGGTCTATGGTGGCTAAGCTAGCACCGGCCATACAGGCAGTTGTCGCGATCGCTTTGTCCCTATGTCTGGGGGGCTGTGTTGACTATCAGCTGGGGATCCAGTTTGATAGCCAAACCCATGGAACCTTAGTCCAAACCCTGCACCTGGACGACCAGTTTGTTGCCCTCAATAGCGAAGCTCGTCAGCAGTGGTTGCAAATTTTTATCCAAGAAGCTAATGCCTTTTCAGGCAAGGTTTCTGCGCTAGACGATGGCACCCTCCAGGTGTGCATTGACTTTTATAACGGGGATGATCTGGTGCAGAAATTTAACCAGCTTTTTGCAAAGGATGGCCTGATGACCCAGGTACCAGGGGCACCGCCACTGCTAGCCCACTTGGAGCTTACCCAGAGCAATTGGGGTGTGGCCCTGCGCAACTATCTCCATGCTGATATTGATCTAAACGCTCTAACAGCTGACAGTACTTTGGGTGATGGCGGGGTTCTTGACCGCTGGCGGATCTTAGACCTTAGTTTTCAAGTGGGTTCGATGGGTAGCCCACGTCAATGGCCCCTCATGCCTGGACAGCTCAACACTATTGATACGGTGTTTTGGGTGCCTAGCCCCGTTGGTATTGGCGCAGCTGTAATTGTATTGCTGTGTGCGATTGGGTATGGAGTACGTTACGGTTTGCTGCCACAGTCTTTTAATAAATAAAAACCTCCGTTATATTGCCACGGTCCTGTAGTAGCCTGTAGCTGTTTCATCACGGTAAGGAGGTGGCTACCATGCGACAGATTAACTTCATCGTCATCTTTGTTATTTGCTTGGCCCTGGTGCTGTTTGGTATTGAGAATACGGAACCCGCCACGATTCATGTGGTGCGTGGGTTTGATATCAAAGCACCGCTGTGTATCGAGCTGATGATTTCCCTGGGTGTGGGTGCGGTTTTGGCCTGGGTATTTAGTGTATGGGTGCAGGTGCAGGGCTACTTTAATATCAATCCTCAGGTTCAGCAGCGGGAAATGCGGATCCAGCAGCTAGAGGAGGATGTGGAACGCTATCGGGTCGAGCTAGAGGATCTCCAGCCGATGCTGCCAGAGTCTTCGACCAAGGAAACAGAGGCTGAAGGGGCGGCGGCCTAGGTAGCTATGGGTGCCCTAATGCTTTTGGACTTAATTTTTTTGAATTTTGATTTCTTCTAGGCTATAGTGCATTTGTTCACGCTATATATAGCGTCAGCTAACCTCAAATAAGGTTGTGTCTATGGCCAATTCCCTAGCTCAACGTGCGATCGCATTCCTAATCGACCTCTCTGAACGCGGTGAAATCAACCCGTGGGATGTCAACGTCATTGATGTGGTTGATCGGTTTCTCAAAAGCCTCAAAGAGCAAGCACCCGTTGCCAACCACGGGCGTTCGCCCTATGAGCAAAACCTTTCCGAATCGGGGCAGGCCTTTCTCTACGCCTCCATGCTGGTGCTGCTCAAGGCCGACACCCTGATCCGTACCGAAATTGAAGAAGAGGTCACGGACTTTGAAGAGGATGAGGAGTCCTTTGAACCCCAGGGCTATGGCAGGCGCCTGCCCCGTAACCTAGAAAACTATATCCACCGTCGCGCCGTAGCGAGTCCACCTGAAAAGCGTCAGGTCACTCTCCAGGAGCTAATTGCCCAGCTGGAAATGATGGCCGCCGCCATGGCCAACCCCACCCCCCGCAATCGCAATAGGGGGGCTAGACCCCATTCCAAGCGTCAGGCCATCAGCACCATTGCCCAGCTAGCCCACCAGGAAAATTTATCGGAAATTGCCGATGCCCTGGCCACGTTTTTAGACCAGTACTGGGAAGAATTTGAAAGCGCCATCGCCTGGATGGACTTTGAGCGACTGTTAGAACACTGGGCCCACTTCCGCCCCGATGCCCTCGGCGGTCCCATCACCCAAGAACTGACCGACGACGACTATCGCCATGAAAAAGTCGGCGTGTTTTGGGGGCTATTGTTTTTGTCCTCCCAATCTAAAGTGGAGCTTGCCCAGGAGCGCTTTTACCGTGACCTCAAGGTCCGACAGTTAAACGAAGTTACGCTAGCTGATGTGCCCGCCTATGTGCTGCCCGACTAGGGCTGTGTCAAACTGCCTGCAGGTCAATAAAATTCAACATTTATCCGGGGGTCTGTGAGGCAGCAATGAAGACCATCAAGATGCGTGGGTATACTGTAAACACTCTTGTTACCATCTTGACGTTGCCGAGCTTTCCATTCTTGGCCCGCGCCAGACTCCGTTGGCAATGGCAAATCTTAGACTACCCTAGGGTTTGTCCTACAATCGCTCTTACCGAATCATGGATGGGAGCCATTCCCCTATCGCCGTTGCTGATTATTTCCATCAGCAGCGTTTGTTTATTTTTATCTGTTAGTTGTTAACCAAGGAATAGAGAGAGTATTTATGAAAGCCATGATCTTGGCCGCAGGGAAAGGTACTCGTGTACGTCCGATTACATACACCATTCCAAAGCCGATGATCCCCATCCTGCAAAAGCCAGTGATGGAGTTCCTACTAGAGCTGCTCAAGCAGCACGGCTTTACGCAGGTCGTTGCTAACGTTAGCCACCTTGCTAATGAAATCGAAGGATATTTTAGAGACGGTCAGCGCTTTGGCGTTGAGCTAGCCTATTCGTTTGAAGGGCGGATCACCAACGGCGAACTGGTGGGGGATGCCCTGGGGTCCGCTGGTGGTATGCGCAAGATTCAGGACTTTTCTCCATTTTTTGATGATACGTTTGTGGTCCTCTGCGGCGATGCCCTGATCGATCTCGACTTGACCGAGGCGGTCCGACAGCATAAGGAAAAAGGCTCCATCGCCACCATTGTGATGAAGTCAGTTCCCATTAAACAGGTGCCTAGCTACGGTGTGGTGGTCACCGACGACACTGGCCGGATCAAGTCATTTCAAGAAAAGCCAACGGTTGAAGAAGCCCTGAGCACCGATATCAACACCGGTATTTATATTTTTGAGCCTGAAATCTTTAATTACATCCCGTCGGGCCAGGAGTTTGACATCGGCGGCGACCTATTTCCAAAGTTGGTTGCTGCCAATGAAGCCTTCTATGGAATCACCATGGAATTTGAGTGGGTGGACATTGGTAAGGTGCCCGACTACTGGCAGGCGATTCAAGATGTTTTGACTGGACAGGTCAAAGGGGTTACGATTCCAGGTCAAGAGGTCAGACCGGGTGTGTATGCCGGTCTCAATGTGCAGGCCAATTGGGACAAGATCAATATTGAAGGTCCCGTGTACATTGGCGGTATGGCTAAAATCGAAGACGGTGCCACCATCGTTGGCCCCAGCATGATTGGTCCCAACTGCTGTATCTGCAGCGGTGCCCTGGTGGATAAAAGTGTGATCTTTGAATACTCACACATTGGTCCTGGTGTGCGCCTGCTCAATAAGCTGGTGTTTGGCCGCTACTGTGTGGACAAGACCGGTGCCTCCATTGATATGAAGGCAGCGGCCCTAGACTGGTTGATTACCGATACCCGTCAGGAGGTCCTGGCTGAGCCACCCATCGAGCATCGGGCCATTACCGAATTGCTAAATGAAGTTGTAGCTTAAAACCCATGGCCCGCCGGGGATGCGATCGCATCCCCGGCGGATGCACTGCCCTTTAGACCTCCCCAGGGGGGACAGCATACCGGGCAGAGCCGGCGGCGGCAATGGAAATGAGGACTACGGCTATGAGCGATCGCGCCGTCAGCGTTTCTCCCAAAAGCAAAAAACCAGAGGCCGCTGCCAGCATTGGCTCCACACTTAGTAATACACCAAACGCATTGAGCGGCAGCCGCCGTAGGGCGACTAGCTCAATGGCATAGGTGACCGAAGACAGGGCCGCCACCGCCGTGGCAGTCACTAACAACCGTCCGTCTAGTAGGGCAGTGCCGGCAGCACCCACCCCAATGGGCATGAGCATACAGGCACCAAAGACCATGCCCCAGGCTAGTCCATCAATGCCTGGTACCACCTGGCCCGTCGCTGCCGCCAGTAAAATATAGCCGGCCCAGGCCAGCGCTGCCATACAGGCAAAGCCTAGACCGATGGGGTCCAACCCACTGCCCTGCAGCGGTGCTAGCAGGATTACCCCCAGGGCCGCCAGCGCCACCCAGATCACATCTAGCCACCGCCGCGATTTAATGACCGCCAATCCTAGGGGACCTATAAATTCAATCGCAACGGCCACCCCCAAAGGAATGCGATCGATGGACAGGTAAAACGACGTATTCATGATGGTTAGCATCCCACCGTAGGCCATCACCAGGGGCCAATGGCCGCGGGTTGCCTGCCAGCGCGGTCGCCAGAGCACACACAGCAGGAGCGCCGATAGGGCCACCCGTAAAAACACGGTTCCCAAGGGGCCGGCCAACACAAAAAGGGACTTGGCCAGGGCAGACCCAATCTGCACCGTTATCCCTGCCAAAATAACCAGCGTCGGTGCCGGGATACGAGCTGCCAATGATTTCATAGGTGTGTAGAGGCCGGGGGCTGGTCCCTGCTAGAACAGTTAACCCTGACAGCATACTAGGCGGCAGGGGCCTGAGGATCGACATCGGGTCTGGACTCGTTTGTTTCAGGCAGCTTGCACAGGGCCAACAGCTGGGCTGGAGATAGCCGCCCCTGTAGGTATAGCAACCAGACGCGATCGCAAACAACTGTTTCTTTTGCCATGATTTCACCCTCTCTAGAAACAACAGGGCTACATCTACCCTAACGACCCTCCGCACAGCGGGGGGCCTAGGGGTGCCAACCAGAGTACCGGTTGCTTTGGGCTTTTTCGGCTCAATTACCCTTATCCTGTGTTCTACAGTGCACGGGGCCGCTATTCCTGAAGGCCGCCTACGACTGCTTGTTGATGGTGCGCGATAGCCATAGCGAACCCACAACCCCAGCAAAGTGGGAAATCAAGGTATTAATGGTCGCCTGCACCAAAAACACATCCAGGGGTTCTACCGCCAGGGTGGGATTGGTGATGGCCACGTTGGACTGGGGCTGGGAAATGACCTTGAGCATCAGGGCTCCGACGACGCCCCCCGCCCCCAGCAACCCAAAAAACATGCCCAAGACGCTGATGATCAGTCCTGTGGCGATCATCTGGGCCGCATTTTTAGGTTTGGGTCGAATATCGGGATTGCTGGTTTTCAGCCTGCGGGCAAATCGCGTATATTGAAACGCCCAGAACGCCCCCACATATACCGCCCCCAGACCCAGCGCCGCCAGCAAAAAGCCGCCGCCCGCCGCTGCATTTTCAGCCCCGCCCCGGCTGACGGACTGAATACCGAGTAGCGATGTGACAAATAGCAGCGTAGCAATCACACCGCTGACCACCTGTACCCAAAAGCTGAGCCAGCCCACTAGGCGAAAGTTATTGGCAATCCGACGCACCGCCGGGGGTAATGAGTAACCAAGTTCACCGGTCATAATAGGTTCTAGAAGCGTTCCCATATCTTAGGCATGGTTGCCGCCATTGGTAAACCTTTGGCCCTGGGTGGCCAAGGTAAATGCCCGGTCAAGACACCGTTTGGTTGCCCGTTAGATACCCCCCAGGGATAAAGCTACATATACTT
>JBCDJC010000215.1:0-8466 GCA_038748225.1 Cyanobacteria bacterium P01_H01_bin.26
AGCATCCAGGTCAGGGGCGACGGCGAGCCTTCTGGAATAGCCGTCGCGGCGACGGCCCCCTGGCTAGTGCCTAACGTTTGGAGCCCAGCGGCCTGCTCGGTCCCCAGGGGCAAGACACCACGACTATCGGGTATAGCATCAGCGGCGGCCACAGGCAGAATCTCATCGGCTGCTTCAGCGGTGACAAAGCTGCTGAGCCGAGCCCGCTCAATTTGTTCCGAGGTTAAACGCGATAATCCCTCACCGTCTGGGAAAATATCGTCAATCGTTTCAGGGATAGTACGTACGCTACCACTACTCATCAGGTTATCGGCGGTGCCTGCCCCTAGAGTAGAATGGCGCAACCCCAGGTTATGGCCCAGCTCGTGGGCAATGACGTCTAGACGGCCCACACCGTTGTTAAACTCAAAAATGTCATCGCTGATCAGGGCGCCGTTTAAGCCGATCCAGGCATTGCCAAACTGTATCAGACCAGCGGATGTTTCAATCACGTCTACAAACCAAAGATTAATGGGACCCTGGGTGCGGGAAGAGTCGGGGTGGCGGCCAAAGGAACCCGCCCCACCGGAAAAAGAAATGTCTGCAAACTCATCGTTATCGATGGTCAAATAGGTGCTGTCATTCAGCTGATTAAACGGTAAAAATGTAATTTCAATATTTGCCTGGTCCCAAATTTTATCGGCAATGGTTTCAAATAGCTCAACCTGGGCGCAGACAATACCGCCATCGTCACACACTTGAATCGGCTGGACCTCAAGCACCAGCCGATCGCTATCCACCACGGGTGTTGCTGGTGGACTGGTGTCGTCGCCGCCGCTGCCGCAGGCAGACACCAGCAGGACCACACCCACCAGTCCTGAAAGCCGGCCTATACGACCTGTAAATGAGTTACCGACGCGCGCTGCAGTTATAACCACTGGCTAACTTCAAAATAATTTGTTGGGTAGCCCCAGTCTAGACAACTTCTCCGCCAATTCCATCGGGATTGTTGCAATAATCATTCCGGACATTTGTTGTAAAACGTCTTTATAATGACGTTGCTACCAGCTCTTGGTAAAACGTTAGCAGCTCAGCTGCCAGGGCTTTGTTTGTATACTGTTCCATGGCTCTTTCATAGCCCTTTTTGGCCAGGGATTGTCGCTGCTCTGGCTGTTGGATCAGCTGTTTTAGTCGGTCGGCTAGGGCCCCATAATCTTTTTCTGGAAACACTAGACCGCTGTCACCAATGACATGGGGGATCTCACCGGAGTCCGAGCCAATGACTGGCACCCGACAGGCCATTGCTTCAATCAACACATGGCCGAACTGCTCCTTCCAGCCGACGGAGGTCAGGGTCTTAAACTCATAGGTGGTCTCAGACGGCAGCACCAGCGTATCCATCAGATTGATATAGTCGGGCACCGCGTCGTGGGGAACGCTCTCAATCCAACGGACGCGCTCTGCAATTCCCAAGGTTTGGGCCTGCCCCTTGAGCCCATCCTTGAGGGGACCCCGACCGAGTAAGACCAGGGTCCAGGGTAGGTGGACCAGGGTTGCCAGTGCCTGCAAAAGGGTAAACAGTCCCTTTTCGGGCACAAAGCGCCCCACAAATCCCACCACAAAATCATTGTCAGGAATCGACTGTTGCTGTCGCAGCTGCGGCTGTTCCTGGGGGCAAAATAGCCCCTCATCTACCCCCAGCTGGGGCATTACCCGAACCGGACCGTGGTAGCCGCGATCTTTTAGGATATCGGCTCCATCCTGATTGCCCACTACGAGTCCATCCGTATGGCGCAGGTTATAGGATTCTAGTAAAGAGAGGGGAAATGATAGCTCATAGGGTAAATTCCACCAGGTAAAAAAGAGATTTTTGGCGTTACCCCCCAACAGCCGATTTAGGGTGATCATCTGGGCATACCCCAGGGACTTTGCCCCCTGCTCCACCTGAATCACATCCGGCTTAAATGATTTGAGTAGGGTAACAATCTCCCAGCCAAAGCTCAGTAACCCCTGGTTGTTTTGGCTCAAGTTGGCAATGGGCACGATGCGAAAGGAGCCTTCCTGGCGAGGCCTAGGTTCCACAATTCGGCTTTGTACCCCCCCGGGGTTCCAACGTTTTGGCACTACTACGGTGACCTCGTGTCCCATGCTGGCCAGCGTACGCAGCTTTTCGCAGTTGAGGTCAACAATATAACTGTGGCTAGCTACTAAAACTTTCATAGGGTAGTCTTTTTAGCTTTTTTTATGTTTTAGAATTATGGGTTAGAAGAGGTGCGAACGGCGGTGGCGTCCTAACGGTGACACCCTAATTGATCGCCGCTTCTGGCTGGGCGTCGGCTCGGGTGGCCGCTGGCATAGTATGAACAGGCAGGCTATGCACCCTACCGCCGCTGGTAAACGATGTGACCAGGGTCCAACAGGCTTGTAAAAAACCTAAGCTATAAAACCCAAACCGGCTGACAATTTTGATCGGAGAACCGCTTTTATTGCAGGGGGGATTCCCTAAAACGTGACAGTCAAACAACCGTCCCGAGAGTCTCAGCAGCTGCCAGGGGGTAAGGTTTTTTAACGCCATCAAAAAATGGTTGTGATAAAACGTCAGCTGATACTTGAGGGACCGGGTACTGATATCGTGACAGCCACCAGTTTCTTCGCCCAGATGGATTAAATTGGCATCTGGGTCGTACCAGATCTTTAGACCCGTACGACGAAAGCGCAGACAAAAGTCAGATTCTTCACGGACGGCGCTGCCTTGAAACCGTTCATCAAATCGGAGACCGTGGGTGGAAAATACATCTCGACGAAACGACATGTTGCACCCCCGGGCCGTCAGTACCTGTTGAGGATTCACCGTATGCACCAGGTCGATGTGGTACCAGGCAACCCCCGGGTCCATAGCCTCCGGCGGCAGGGTTTTAATTTGTTTAGCCGAGTTGGACTCTGAGAGCTTCATGCGATCAAAGACCCGTCCGGCCACCGCCCCCACATCAGACTGGGTTTGATAGTTGCGAACGTGGGCGCTTAAAAAGCCTGGGGGTAGCTCCACATCGTCATCTAAAAACAGGATAATATCGCCATGGGCTCGCTCAACAGCGTAGTTCCGCGCCGCTGGCAAACTGGCCCACGGGACAGTATAGAGGGTCACCTGGGGATTTATTTTTAGGCTGTTGAGATAATCTATCGTTGCCGGTTCATGTGCCTGGGTCTGATCGACAACAATGACCTCAAAGGCCGCGTAGGTTTGTTCTAAGACATTTTTGAGGGTGCTACAAAGAACGGCCTCACGTCCGTAGGTGGGAATGATAACTGAAACTAGCGGTGATACAGCTGTAGTCATAGAAAATATAGAAATAATTGGATAGCTGGCAGCTTAGACCGGCTGGGGTTCTTCTTGATCTAAGATGTTTTCTACGGCTTTTTTGGAGCGCCGGGTTTTTGATTTTTTCTTGGGATTGGCTAGCTCCCGCTCTTGTTTGTCTAACGTTGGGATCTTGAGGGCAATGCCAGCCGCTAGCCAGTAGTAGACAGATACGGGATCAACGTCTAGGGGATAGTAGTAGGGAAAATAGCTAATAAACAAAATAAATACCCACATGGAGGCAGCATATCCCCGCAGGTTTTTATCTTTGGTTTTGCGGTAGGCCTTAAAGGTGGCAACGGTGACGGCGGTATAGAGGACAAGCACAAAGAACAGTCCCAGGGGACCCAGCTCGTATAGCAATTTGGGATGATAGGTCTCAATCAGGCGAATGTCGCCAAACAGACGAGCCCCGTTGGTAGCCCGGGCGACGCCGTTACCTAAAATCCCTTCTTGAGCTTCTATGACTTCTGCAAACTGCTGCCTTACAAACTCATGGGGTGGGGAGGCGTTCCACCGATCTTGAAAGCTATCGACGCGCTCTTGCAGCAGTGCCGGATTGCGGATGGTAAGTACTACCAGGATCAGTCCCAAAACAACACCGATGGGGACAAACCGTTTGAGGTTGGCCACCTGCCCGGTAAGAATGCTGAGTCCTCCGACAGCGATAGGGACTAAAAACAAGGCAATGCGCTGGCCAGAAACCACGGACATTACGAATACGCTGACCAGGGAAATAATACCAATTAGACGCCAGAAGGGGGAGCGATCGTTAAAGGCGGTACCAAAGCTAAAAAAGGCGCTGGAGATTAAAAACCACCCCCACTGCCAGGGGGCTACAAAGGTTCCAGGTAAGCGGATCTGGCCTTGGGACGGGCTGTATAGCAGGGCCCCTCCCACAAAACAGCGAGAGGATAGGGACGCCTTGAAAAGCTCTACCCCCTCTGCTCCTAGCCCCTCGGTACCGGCACAGATGCCTGTTCTCAACATCAAATATTGAACAAACCCGAGGATACAGGCAATAATCACCAGCAGCGCCTGTATCCGCAGCAAAAAGTAAAGATCTTCTGTTGTACGCATTAGGTAGTAGATACAGGTGATGACGGGGAGGTAGCCCAGCAGGATTTTTAGCCCTAGAATTCCCATCATTACCGGTTGTTCTGCTCCACCGGATTCCAGCTGCTGGGGCAGGTTAATGAGCAGAAGATTGAGCAGGACTACTGACAGCACTAGCACCAGCGGCACTTTGATCGCCTCTGGTATGAGAACCTGTAAACGCTTTTTGCGACACATGCCAATTACACCGATCAGGGCCGGGACGTAAAAAGCGTCCTTGGCAAGCTGTAGCAGGGCATTCCCCCCCAACACATAGGTAACGGTGCCTGAAAACGGAATATAGATAATAAACGCATAGAGCGCGTATCGCTGGTACTTAAAGGACAGGCTGAGGCACAGCAAACCGGCTGTGGCCGCTATGCCCAGGGTCGGTTCCACCAGCAGACCCAGCAGCAAACCCGCCAGACCCGATGCCACAAACGCCAGCACCGTAAACTGAATTAGCTGGGAGCGGGCCTTGGCTATGGCTCGATCTTTTGCCCGCTGTTCTTTCCGACTGAGGGGTTGTTCTGCACCCTGTTCGGCTTTGGTGACAGCACCGCTTGAGCGTTTTTTCAAGCGTTTGGCTGAACGTATTTTGGAGCGCTTTTGGATCTTTTTACTGGCCATGGACTAACCCAGTGAGTGACGGTCTAATCAAGTTCGCTAGTCTCAATTTACCCAAAGCTGACCTGATTGATGGATAAATCGAATTGGAATTGAGCTAGCCTCACGGGAACTTTTTATCCGGGTCTAGCCGCCTAGCGACCCAACCGGTTGGGAATATCTCGACACCGGCCTGGCAGGGTGGCCCGGGTTTTGCTGCCTCCCCAGGCACAGAGGTAGCAGCGTTGGGCTTCGGAAAGCCGCCGCACATTGGTAAGGTTGATGCCTTCGACTACCGCTCCAGTAAACTCGCCGGTTTCATAATTGGGAATATCGTTGCGGGTGCGGGGGGTGGCGGTCTCCGGTGAGCCGTAAAAAAAGCGGGTGCCCATGACGTCGGCCCCAGATAAATCAGCATCGCAGAGGACCGTACGGGCCAGATCGGCGCGGACCAAATCGCACTGGGATAGGTTGGAGCGGATCAGGTTAATGTCGCTTAGATCCACCCAGCGCAAATCGTTGCCCGATAGATCTCCGGCGGCGAGCATCACACCGATGTCAATGACCCGAGTCCCGTTGAGCCGGTCTTCCGCATAGCCGCCGCTGCCGTCTAGAATTGGTCGTCCTAGCCGCTGGTCGCGGGCCAGGGGCGTGAGCAGTTTTGAGCGCGATAGGAAACGCAGCACTTTGGATTTGCCCTCTGCGTCGATGCTGCCGAGAATAGCCGCGGTACGGGCCTCGGCAATAATCCGCTCCTGGGGCCAGTCTTCAAGCAGTCCTTCATCGTCTAGCACCAGCTCGGAAATGCCCTGGAAGTAGGCGTCAATGGTTTGCTGCTGGGTGATCAGGTTTTGCTGGGTGGTCAGGTCGCGGGAAATAATAAACTGTCGCCAGGCCACATACAGGGCCAGGATGGCGATAAAAATTTGGCCGAGGGCACCAAGAAAATCCCCCAGCGCCCCAATGGCGTCCCAACGCAGCGTGTCTCCCCAGGCGAGCAGGCGGGCCGTGAGTCCGCTCACCTGCATCAGTCCGTAGATGCCTAAAATTAGCCCCGGAACGGCCACAATGAGGGACTTTTGATCGGCGGAGAGGTCATTGACGACGGCCTGCAGCGTAGGCATGGCCAGGCGGATGGAGATGACCAGTGCCAGCAGCGAACCAAAGGAGATCAGCCAGAAACTATCTAGGGTGAGGCCAATGAGGGTGATGAGGGTAGCTGCGATCGCAATCAGCAATGACACCGGTACCCCCTTAGGCGATGGCGTAGACAGCTGAGCTGGCTGAGCCGCTAGGTCTTCAGCCAGCTCCTGGGGTGTCGATTCAAAGTTAGGATCCGGATTGTAATCGACGGTAAAGCGATCCGACACCTCCGACGATGGCGGCGTTAGGGCAGCTGAAAGATCCGTGGAATTGCGATTAAAGGGCTCTTGGGCGCTCATACTGGCGTCGATCCGCAGCATACCTGGCGCTGTTGAGTTTAACTCGAAAGGGACGTCTACCCTTAAACTATCAGCAGAGTTTTAATGATGTCCTAGCCCCGGTCTTTTTGTGCAATGGTGACGGTTCTGATTTTGTTAGCTGCAGCTGGCATTCTTGTGTGGGGGTTTGTGCGGGCGCGCCCCGACGGCAAGCTAGGAATTTTTGCCTGGCTGCAGTCGGTGGTCCTGATGGTGCCCTGGCTGATCTTTTTTGGACTGGTTCCCTTTGGTATTTACCTTAACCTGGCCTGGGTGCTGACCCTGGTCCTGGTTTCAACCGGGCTATATATCTATCTGGGGCGGCAGCTGAGGGCCCTAGCCGCCGCTGCCCCGCCCCGCCCAACAGTGTCAGAACTGTCACCAGAACCGTCAGTGGACGAGGTATCGGCTGAACCGGCAAATGACCTGGCGAATGGGGGCGAGCCTGTGGCGGCTGCAGCCGCTGACCCCCCAGACGTAGCTGCGCCACCACCGGTGATTCCAGCAGAGGACCTGGCGGAAATTGAAACCATTTTTGGGGTGGATACCTTTTTTAGGGTAGAAACTATCTCCTACCAGGCAGGGGTTTTCTTTAAAGGCAATCTGCGGGGTGAGCCGGAGGCCAGCATTCAGACCATGACCGCCCAGCTAGAGGAGCGCTTTGGCGATCGCTATCGTCTGTTTTTGATTACGGGTCCCGACGATCGGCCAGCGGTGATTGTGCTGCCCAGCACCAGCGATCCAAAACCGGCCAACCTACCCCGCCGAATTTTAGCGGGGGCCCTTGCGATCGCAACCCTGGTCACCAGCCTGGAAACCGGGGCCCTGCTGCGGGACTTTACCCTGTTCCAGCAGCCCGGCCGCTGGCCAGAGGCCCTGCCCACGGCCCTCGCCATCATTGCCATCCTGGCGGCCCACGAGCTGGGCCACCGCTGGCAAGCCAGACAGCATCAAATCAAACTGAGTCCCCCCTTTGCCCTACCCGCCTGGCAGATTGGCTCCTTTGGCACCCTCACCCAGTTTGAATCCCTGTTGCCCAACCGATCTGTCCTGTTTGATGTTGCTTTCGCGGGTCCGGCGGTTGGGGGGCTGCTGTCCCTGGCGATGCTGCTGGTGGGGTTGGTGCTGTCCCACCCCGGTAGCCTGTACCAGCTGCCCGTGGAGTTTTTCCAAGAATCTATCCTAGTGGGCACCCTGGCCCGGGCGGTGCTAGGCCCCGGTCTACAAACCATGGACCTGGTGGATGTCGATCCGCTGGTGCTGATGGGCTGGCTGGGGCTAGTGATTACCGCCCTAAATGTGATGCCCGCTGGACGTTTGGACGGGGGTCGCCTGATCCAAGCCGTCTACGGTCGTAAAATCACCGGACGCACCACCGTCGTAACGCTGGTTATTCTCACCGTGGTGGCCCTGGGCAATCCCCTGGCCCTCTACTGGGCGGCCCTGATTTTGTTTCTACAGCGCGGTGAAGAACGCCCCTGCATCGACGACATTAGCGAACCTGACGATGCCCGCGCCGCGCTGACGCTGCTGATCCTGTTTCTAATGCTGGCCACCCTGCTGCCCCTTACCCCCAGCCTCGCCGGACGCCTTGGCATTGGTTAACGGCGATCGGTACGCCGCCCCCTAGTGGTCTGTCAAAGCTAAATTTTCGGGCTGAGATTGGGGAAAGGGAAGCAGGGAAAAGGGAAAGTCTTATACGACTGAATTCCGCCAGATTATAGACATTCAGGCGGATTTTTTCACCCTTTTCCTTTTGCCTTTTCCCTTGACGCATAACCCGAATTCTTAGTCCTGACACTGCCCTAGGCCGTTGGGCAAAGGGTGTAGTCCTCTATTTGAACTTTTATCCAGTACGCCTCGGTTTTATCCGAGGGGGGGTAAGCGGCCTCACGGGCCAGCTCAATGGCTTTTTTATCCAGCACGCCGTAGCCGCTACTCCCTAGCGGGGCCGGGTCATTCACCAGG
>JBCDJC010000216.1:0-8458 GCA_038748225.1 Cyanobacteria bacterium P01_H01_bin.26
CAATCAGAAACCTTAGGAGCACTCGCTACGGGTACCCTTAAGGTTTTTTTATTGGCCTACTGCAATAGCAAAATGCCCACCTGCACCAGGCCAATGGTAAACCCGAGAATTCCACCCAGGTTGACAATGGCCTGTAGCTCATTACGGACAATGCCCTGGATCGCCATCTCCAAATTTTGCGGCGAGGTGGCATTGACCCGCTCCATAATCACCTGGTCAATATCTAAAATCGGAATAGCCTGGGCAACGATGTTTTCTAGATCTTGCTCTAGATAGCGCTCCAGGGTCAGGGCCAGTTCCTGGCTGACCGTATCTAAGGAGTCCATCACAACAGGCGACTTCTGTAGACGTTTGAGCAGCCGCTGGGCCAAATCCTCCCAGTTAATAGAGTCGCTCAGTCCCTTGAGTAAAGAGGCTCCATCGGTCTGTAGATAGGCACGTATGGTCTGACGCAGGGTGAGGCGCAGCTGCTGGGCTGTGGAAATCGGCAAATCCTGCAGGGAGAAGTTTTGCAGCCATTCCTGAAACCGATTTTCTATCCGGAGGGCCGTAATCAGCTCGGTAATGCGGTTGTTACATTTGGTCGGCTCATCCAGACAGTAGGTGCGCATCCGGGTAAGGGCGTTGCGCACACCAAAAATATTGGCCACCACCCAGTAGGTACCACTGGTCTTTTCCCGCAGGGTTTCATCGATTACCTTAATATTGCGGTCGGTGAGAAAGTCGATAATTAACCGACGCAGCCGATCGGGGGGTAAAACACCCTGGCGGATCCATACTGCTATTTGCTTGGCCTGTGCGTCTGTCAAACGAAACTCTAGCAGCACCCGGTCAAAAATATGGTCGATCTGGTCGGCCAGAAAATCATCATCCTGTGCCCAGACCTGCAGCATTTTTGGCAGGGCCTGGCCCAACATATCCTGGAGGATATTGCCAAGAATACGGGCTGTTTTAGCCTGGTTGGTGGTCTGGGTTTGGGTGAGAGCCAGATCCAACAGCCAGCGGATCGCTGCCTGCATCCGCTCGGTTTGAAGCAGCCGCTTGGCCAACCGCTGGAGCTCATCTGGGGTTAGCAATGACCCCATAATGGTATCGGCGATGCGTTTGGCCAGACGGCTTTGATTGCTGGGAATCAGCCCCGGGGTAAACGGCAGCCGCCGTCCCAATAGATAAATTGGACGGTAGGGCCGAAACAGCATTTTGATGGCCAGATCGTTGGTGAAATAGCCAATAATGCCCCCAGCAACGGGGGGCACCACAAACAGGAGGAGTGAAAAATTATTCATTTCTCAGCCACAAGGACACCCATCATGCCCCCAGCAAGGACGTAGTGGACAGCCCTGCTAAAGCCTGCCTTACGGGCGAGGGCGACCTGCTCGTGGCCCTTGGGAAAGCGATCTACACTAGGACCAATATAGGCATATTCTGTGGTCAGACCATAGCGCTCTGCGGTTGGCACCACAATCCGATCGAGATACCAGCGTTGGAACTGCTTCACAAGGTCAGAACTGGGCTGGTGAAAGTCTAAAACAGCCGCCCTGGCACCGGGTTTTAAGACCCGATGGAGTTCCCTCAGGCCCTGGGGAATATCAATCAGGTTACGTAGACCGTAGCCCATGGTCAAAACATCAAACCGGGCCGTCTCAAACGGCAGCTGTAGAGCATCGGCTTCTACCCACTGGGTCCGGGCCGTATAGCCTCTGGTGGCGGCGCGCTGGGCTGCGATCGCAAGCTGTTCTACCGCGAAGTCAGCGCCGATGACACGACCCTGGTGACCGACCCGCCGGGCTAGCAGCAGGGCCAGATCGCCGCTGCCGCAGCACACATCTAGACCGGTCATCCCCACACTAGCACCGCTCCAATCCACGGCCATCTGCTTCCAGATAGTATGAAGGCCAAGGCTCAAGGACTGATTGAGGTCATCATAGACCGGTGCAATCCGGTCAAACAAATCGCGAATATAGCTGGCATCGGGGGTGGCCTGAGCCATCAATCTTTTCCTAGGGACAGAGGTGGCCCGCTACTCTGTGTCCGGGATTGCGACTAGGGCAGCAGGTCCGCTCCCTATCATACTGCTGCTAGCGCCTATCGGTAGCGAATGGCGATCAGGGCTTGGGCCAGCTGACTAATGGCAATAGAAAGACTGCCAATGACATTATCTAGGGTGCGATAGCGCTGATGCCATTGGAGGGAAACCACCGCCAACAGACGATCCTTAAACACCACAGGCAGTACCAGATGGGATTGGGTGGCTGTTATTTTGTAAAAGTCACCCGCCAAGTCATCACTGCTGACATCGGGGGCTGCCTGGATAGTCCGGGTTGCGATCGCAGCCTGCACCAGGGGGTGACTATCCAGGTTTTGACCCCGGAAGTCACCGTAGACAGCGGTTGTGCCCCTGCGACCCATGTCGATCTGCTGGATGGCACACAGGTGAGCCGACAGGGTTTGTCCCCAGCCATCGGCAATAAATTGGAGGGCCTCGCCTTCAGTCACATCCAGGTTGGCTAGCTGGGCCACCCTGGCCATTAGGTCGGCCTGGCGCTTAGCCAAATCTAGCTCGTAGTTACTTTGCTTGAGCAGCGCGTAGGTATCGGTTGCTTGTTGGACCACGGCCTTTAGCCGGATGGGATCCCAGGGTTTAGTAATGTAGCGATAGACTTGACCATTGTTAATGGCTTGCACCAAATCTTCAACATCGGTAAACCCGGTGAGAATAATACGCACCGTATCCGGAAAGTCAGGTACCGTTTTACTAAAAAATTCGGTACCGGTCATTTCAGGCATCCGCTGATCGGAGATGATTACGGCGACCTCACCGTTATCTTTTAGGATATCTAGGGCTTTGGTGCCGCTTTCAGCCCGCAGCACCTGATATTCGCGGCGAAATGTGCGGTAAAGCAAATCCAAATTATCGGGTTCGTCATCTACCACCAAAAGACGGGGTTTTCGCAAGCGCTGATCTGGGTTTGAGGGACTAATTGCGTTCATAGAGCAACAGGATTACACACAAAATAGACCGTAGTCGCATGGAATGGCAATAAACCAGTGTCTGACTGATACGTTGGGCTACCTGACACGTTGTATTAGTAAACCCACAGAGATAACAAGACTAGCGCTGAATGAACTGAGAAGTAATCTCTACTTAGACAGATATTCTGGGATAGATATGTTGGATGACCTCTGGTCTTGGTGCAACTCGGTACAATAGGGTGGCCGCAATGGGAGCTAATCAAGATGTTACAGTCACTGCTGCATGCCGCTATCAATGTTTCAGATTTGGCAGCGGCAGAACACTTTTATGGCACGGTTTTAGGCTTGACCAAGATCGAACGATCCCTAAGCTTTTCTGGAGCCTGGTATGGGTTAGGCTCCTTTCAGCTACATTTAATTACAGTGGAGCGGGACTATCCCCTGCCAAACCCCCAGGAAAAGTGGGGACGTCAGGCTCATTTGGCATTTGCGATCGCAGATTTAGAACCTGTCAAACAGCGGTTAACAAAGGCCAAAATACCGATGCAACCGAGTTCCTCCGGTCGAGCCGCCATCTTTATCCATGACCCGGATGGCCATGTGATTGAGCTAAACCAAATTTAATGATTTAGTTGGATCGACCAAGGTTCCAACTAAAGCCTATTCGTGAAAATTGTTATTCTCATTTTCCTTATTCTCTTCGCAGGGGGTATAGGTATAGAACTTAGTCTAAGGCTACTATTGGGTTTGGGTAATCCTCCCCTCTACATCGCTGACGACACCATTGGTTATCTGCTTGCCCCCAACCAGCGGGTGCGGCGCTTTGGCAATCTCATCGCCATCAATCAATATTCAATGCGCTCCCACACCATTGAGCCATCTCGACCGCCCAACACGCTGCGAGTCTTTTTAATTGGTGACTCAGTTGTCAACGGCAACTGGTGGACCGATCAGTCCCAAACACTGTCCACAAGAGTCCAAACCAATCTCTCCCAGCATAGCGAGACCGCTGAAGTATTAAATGCATCAGCCAACTCCTGGGGACCAAGAAACGAACTCGCCTACCTACAGCGATTTGGCACCTTTGGGGCTCAAATAGTTATCCTGGTGATCAACACTGACGATCTGTTTGGCACCAAACCAAGTTCTATCCAGGTTGGTCACGATCGGAGATACCCTGACAAAAAGCCCCCATTGGCCATCCTAGAAGTCGCCAACCGTTCCAAAAAACAATCGCCAGTGCCAGGCTTAAAAGACCTGCAAAATGAATCAGGCGATCGCGTCGGCAAAAACCTGGCGGCGATTCAAGCTATCAACACCCGTGTGGAGACGAGCGGCGGCCAGCTGTTGTTAGCCATGACTCCCCTCAAGCGAGAAGTCCTCGAGCGCCCCAAAGACTATGAGGTTGTTGCCCGCCATCGGGTTGATGAAGTTGTTGCCCAAGAGACTATTCCCTACCTGGATCTTCTGCAGACGTTTCAAATCCATCCTGAACCCGATACGCTCTACCGAGACCATATTCACCTCAGCCCCGCTGGCAACACCCTAGTCGCCCAGGCCCTGACCAATCTCATTCTCCAGGCGCGATTGCCTGCCCCAACGGATCAATAAGTTTTTTAACGAGAAATCAACATATTAGAGATACTTAAAGACACCATCTTGTTAACAGATAGTCACGTTTCTCCGCACAAACAGATCCGCCTGTGATAGTATCAACTACATCGCTAGGGGTGCCCGCAATGATGGGCTGAGATTATACCCTCGGAACCTGAGCCTGGATAATACCAGCGTAGGAAAGCAGCCGATTTGGTTCAATGTCACTGTCATGTGACTGTGCTGATCGCATCCGTAGGGAAAGCCACGGGGTGAGTTAATTACCTGGAGTAATCAACCCATCGCCCCTAGTGTTTTGTCCCACACGATGAGGAAGCACCTGTGTCCATAGGAGCAATTGCGTTGCTGGTAACCCTGGTAACGACCGCCGCTTTTACCCTGTTTGGGGTTTTGTCTGCCGGGCACCAACGCATCGATTTAGAACGCTACATGGTCAATCGCAACCAGGTGGGGGGATGGTCGGCCCTGGCAACGGTGACGGCATCGGCTCTAGGAGCCTGGATTTTGTTTAGCCCCCAGGAGGCAGGTTCTGCGTTTGGCGGGGTGTCGGCTATTTTAGGCTACTGTCTAGGATCAGCAGGGGCCGTGGCGCTGTTTTTTGTAGTGGGGCCAAGGCTACGCCAGCTCATGCCCCAGGGCCATTCCCTCAATGAATATGTCAAGTATCGCTTTGGTGGGCCAATGTACTGGCTCGTGGAAGCGGTGATTGTGTTTTACATGTTTATCTATCTGACGGCGGAGCTAACAGCCATCGCTAAGGCCTTGCGGCTAGTGGCGGATGTTCCGCTCGGGGTAACGGCCCTCGTCGTCATTACAGCGGTGTTTATTTACACAACTGTTGGCGGATTGGGGGCAACAATCTTAACCGATGTTATTCAGTTTGTGGTGATTGTTCCTCTGCTGTTGCTGTGTGCCGCTGTTGTGATTACGACCCTAGGCGGCATGGATGCCTTTAGCGCCGTGGCCGCCCAGCAGCCAGAGCTGCTGTCCCTTAATAATGTGGGCGGGCTTCGTTTTGGTGCCACGTTACTGATTGCGATTGTAGCAGCGGAAGTCTTCAACCAGGGCAACTGGCAGCGGGTTTATGCCTGTCGCGACAGCCAAACGGTGCGTCGAGCCTTTTTAGGGTCAGCGGTGGTGATTTTGCCACTGATTTTTATTGCCGGTTTGTTAGGAGTTTTAGCCGTTCCCCTGGCTGAGGTCCAGCCGGATATTATTGGTGAGACGGCCCTCTTTGGCTTGTTAGGTCAGTTGGCCATGCCTGGCTGGATATTGGTAAGTGTCATCATCCTAGCTCTAGCTTTGGTGATGAGCAGTCTCGACACGATGCTAAGCGGGCTTTCCAGCGTGTTCACCCTGGATTTAATGCGTCTTTTGCCTGATCCGTCCGCCAATAACGTGCTGAAGGTGTCACGGATTTTAACCATTTTGGTAGGGGTGCCTGCGATCGCAATTGCCTCCCAAGGCTACAGCGTTCTCTACCTATTTTTTGTCGCTGACTTGATTTGTGCAGCCGCACTGTTTCCCATGCTGTATGGCCTCTACAGCCGTCATATCACAGGAATAAATGCGTTTGTTAGCTCCCTGGTGGGCATGGTGGCCGGTTTACTGTTTTTTCAAAAGCCAGATTTTGCACCGCTGTTTCCGGCTGTACCCGGCAGTGCGGATCTCCTCCACAGCTTTGTCGCGGCACTGATTGTCTCAACGGTCCTCACCCTGATATGGACAGCTGTCGCCAAACAGCGAGGCCAGGTGCAAGTGTTCAACTATGACCGGCTAAAGCGTATTGAGTTCAAACTGATGTGAGCGGCTCTCCCCACATTACCCACATCAGTTAATCGTCACGTACTTCAACCCCATTCACTTCATTTTTAACCATGAGAACCAACTGGATTGCATCACGCCGGGGCCAAGCCAACGTCAGCCAGATGCACTATGCGCGTCAGGACATAGTTACTGAAGAAATGGCCTATGTGGCAAAGCGAGAGAATCTGTCCGCCGATCTGATCAAAGATGAGGTGGCGCGGGGTCGGATGATTATCCCAGCCAACATCAACCATCCTAACCTCGAACCCATGGCCATTGGCATTGCCAGTAAGTGTAAGGTCAATGCCAACATTGGAGCCTCACCCAACTCTTCTGATATCAGCGAGGAGTTAGATAAGATGCTCCTGGCAGTTAAATACGGTGCCGATACGGTTATGGATCTTTCCACAGGTGGAGGTAACCTAGATCAAATCCGCACCGCGATTATTAATAAGTCTCCTGTCCCCATTGGGACGGTGCCTATTTATCAGGCATTAGAGAGCGTCCACGGCAGCATCGAAAATCTCTCTGAGGATGACTTTCTCCACATTATTGAAAAACATGCCCAGCAGGGGGTGGACTATATGACCATCCATGCCGGACTGCTGATTGAACACCTGCCCCTGGTGAAAAATCGCATTACCGGTATTGTGTCTCGCGGTGGCGGCATTATTGCCCAATGGATGCTGCATCACCACAGGCAAAATCCTCTTTACAATCGGTTTGACGACATTATCGAGATTTTCAAAAAGTATGATGTTTCGTTTAGCCTTGGTGATTCTTTGCGTCCAGGCTGTCTTCACGATGCGTCTGATGAGGCTCAGCTATCTGAACTAAAAACATTAGGCCATCTTACCCGTCGTGCCTGGGAGCACGATGTGCAGGTAATGGTAGAAGGCCCCGGTCATGTCCCCATGGACCAGATCGAGTTCAATGTGCGTAAGCAGATGGAAGAGTGTTCCGAAGCACCCTTTTATGTGTTGGGGCCTCTGGTCACCGATATTGCCCCTGGCTATGACCACATCACCTCGGCCATTGGAGCGGCCATGGCCGGTTGGTATGGCACCTCCATGCTCTGTTATGTCACCCCCAAGGAGCACCTGGGCCTGCCCAATGCAGAAGACGTGCGCAACGGGCTGATCGCCTACAAGATTGCGGCCCATGCGGCGGATATTGCCCGCCATCGCCCGGGGGCTCGCGATCGCGACGATGAACTGTCCCATGCCCGCTACAACTTTGACTGGAATAAACAGTTTGATCTCTCCCTAGATCCTGAGCGGGCCAGGGAATACCACGATGAAACCCTACCGGCTGATATTTATAAAACAGCTGAGTTTTGTTCCATGTGTGGCCCCAAGTTCTGTCCGATGCAGACTAAAGTCGATGCGGATAAGCTGAGTGAACTTGAAAAGTTCCTGGCTCAAGAGGAAATTGCGGCAAAGGTTTAAACCTGATTTGCTTTAGGACACGCTCAAGAATCAGGACATTGCCGGGAAAGAAGCTACTGGCTATCCATGCCCTCAACTCCAATCTTGGGGGTTGAGGGCATATCTTACAGGGGAGAACTCTGGACGCATCCTCAAGCGCAAGGCTTGCTATCGAGCCTTGCGCTTACATGGTGACCAGACCGGACCTTCAGAGCTGTCGCAGGTCAAGATTTACCACTCTGTACCTGCTTTCTGAGAGATGTAGATTAGACTGATGATTAAAGCTAGGTTGAAGCCCTGTAGCCTATGTCAGCTGTAACCCTATATTCACCTGAAAAATACCTTGAGCTGGAAACTTCAGCCACGTTCAAGAGTGAATACCACGATGGCAAACTGATTCCGATGACAGGCGGCTCGACCAATCACAATCAACTTATTATTAACTTAATTGCGTTTCTAAAATTTAGCCTGAAGGGTAAGGGCTATCGGCAGTTTGCAGGTAATGTCAAATTATGGATACCGGCAGTACGGCGCTACACGTATCCAGATTTGATGATTGTGCAAGGGGAACCTGCTTATCACGATGGTCGGACGGATACGATTGAGAATCCAACAACAATTATTGAAGTATTGTCCAA
>JBCDJC010000217.1:0-8397 GCA_038748225.1 Cyanobacteria bacterium P01_H01_bin.26
CAGCGGTGTGTATATTGCCACCGGACAGTGGAAAAATCCAGAAACTCGGCTAGAGCGAGCCATTTTAGTGTGGGGGATTGATCCGACAGAACCCTCCTTTAATTTTCCAGAGGTGAATCAAAATTTGCACCAAATTCAGCCTCTCAATCAGGTGTTGTTTGATCAAGCCGGGCGACCTGAGTATGGGTTTACGGCCGATGCCTATAAGGAGGCGGGTCAATTCTCTGCAGAACTCAATGGGATACGTGTGGATGTGGCAGGCGCGTTTACCAACGGAGCCTCCTTTGCCGCCGATGGTAATGTTATCACCAGCGACTCCACATTTTTACGACTCTTCTCTGACCAAAATGCCGATCAGATTGCAGTGGGGCTAATACAGCTAAAACCGGGGGCCGATGTTGAGCAAGTTCAGCGGGAGCTGTCAGCCGTTCTGCCCAATGATGTTTTAATTGGCTCACCAGAAGAGTTTGCCCAGATTGAACGAGACTATTGGGCCAACGGGACCGGTATTGGGTTTATCTTTGGTCTCGGGGTAGGTGTGGGCTTTATTGTCGGCATTGTGATTGTTTATCAGATTCTCTACTCTGATGTGTCTGAACACTTGCCAGAATATGCCACGCTCAAGGCCATGGGGTATACCGACCGCTATCTGCTCAGTGTCTTAATCCAAGAATCGTTACTGCTGGCAGTGCTGGGCTATATACCCAGTATTGTTCTCGCTTTTGGTCTCTATCAGCTGGCGTTTGCCGCCACTATGTTACCCATCGCCATGACCACCCGACGGGCCGTTACTGTGCTTATCTTGACCATTGCGATGTGTTCTGTTTCTGGGGCCATTGCCATGAGAAAACTACGCACTGCCGATCCAGCCGATATTTTTTAACTGTTCTTTATCTTTTGTTGTGAGGTCTCTGCCATGACAATAGTCGCTGTTACCGATAATCTTTGGGTTGTTCGTCAGCCACTACGCTTTTTAGGGCTTGAAATTGGCACTCGCATGACCATTGCGCGTCTCAATAACGGTGATTTAGTGTTAATTTCACCTATCGCATTGGATGAACAACATCGCCATCATGTAGATGAATTGGGAACAGTTCAGCACATTATTGCCCCCAATCTGTTTCATCATCTATACGTTCAGCAGGCCCAAACCCTATATCCCGGTGCAACTACCTGGGGAGTGGAGGGTCTTGCCAACAAGTGCCCCGAGCTAAATATCGATGCCCTAGTCAACCAGACGGAAAGTTTTAATAATGAATTAGATTATTTTCCTTTTCAAGGATTTGGGGTAATTTTACCCCAGGGCATTTTTTTAGTTAATGAAACAGTCTTTTTTCATCGCTCCAGTCGCACCTTAATTTTGACCGATACCGCATTTAATTTTGATCAAAGTTATAGTTTGGTCACTCAGCTAGCGGTTCGCACCCTTGGTTCTTTCAATAGTCTGCGTCCCACCCGGTTAGAAAAGTGGGGCACCCGTGATAAAGACAAGGTTGCAGACTCGGCCCGCCGAGTTTTAGCGTGGGATTTTGATCGCGTCATTCCAGCCCACGGCAGCATTATAGAAACGGGTGGCAAAGATGCGTTTAAGGCAGGTTATGAATGGTTTCTAGGATGTTCTCTACGCTCTTAAAGCTACACCAAAGTACTTAAAAGTTTTCTCTCAGCTACCCTGTTTCCTGATCTTTCTCCATATCTTTTCTTTGATCATGCCTCCCATTATTGTTTCTCACCAATTGAGTCATTCCTTTGGTGAAGGTCACCTCAAAAAACAGGTTTTAGCCAATATTGATCTCACCATTCACGCGGGCGAAATCGTGATTCTGACCGGACCTTCTGGCTCTGGTAAAACTACGTTGCTTACCCTTATGGGCGGTCTAAGGGCAGCCCAAAGCGGTAGTTTAAGGATTTTAGGCCAAGAAATCCTCGGTGCCTCTAAACCCGCACTCAATCAGCTGCGGTGCAATATTGGTTATATTTTTCAGGCCCATAATCTGCTGAGTTTTCTCACTGCCAGACAAAATGTACGGATGTCTCTAGAGCTGCATACTCACTTTCTTGATGGCGATCTAGATGAGATCGCCGCTGCTATGCTGATAAATGTAGGTCTAGAAGACCGCATTGACTACTACCCTGATGAACTATCGGGGGGACAGCGACAGCGAGTTGCGATCGCACGAGCCCTGGTCAGTCATCCCAAAATCGTCTTGGCCGATGAACCCACAGCTGCCCTAGATAAACAATCAGGCCGAGATGTGGTGAACATTATGCAACGCCTAGCCAAAGAACAGGGCTGTACCATTTTGCTCGTTACCCATGACAATCGCATTCTCGACATTGCCGATCGCATTATCTACATGGAAGACGGACAGCTGAAGCCCAATCCTGTTTTAGAACCTGTTGGTACCTAGGGCTGATTGAAAATTTGGCTCACAGAGAATCATCGCGCAACAGGCTTAATCGCCAGCTATAGACTCGCCGATATGATCTACCCACTTTAGCTAATCAGACAGCTATCTCTGATCGTCTGCTGCTCGGTTTTGAATTCTGGATTTTTAGGGACTTGCTAGTAAATAAGCTACTCGCCAATAGCCCCTTTCCCTTTTCCCCACTCTACTCCGGGAATTTTAATTTTTTAGCAAATTTCCCTTTACCCCTTCCCCACTCTACTCCGGGAATTTTAATTTTTAGCAAATCCCTTAGTACCCATCCGACAGCTGAACTATTTCAGCATCCAATAGCATAATCGAAGCTGCTTGAATATTGTCTTCTAAATGAGCCACTGTCGTCGTACCTGGGATCAGAAGAATATTGGGCGCACGGTGCAGCAGCCATGCCAGAGCAATTTGGGTGGGGTTTGCGTTATGGACCTGGGCGATCTGGGCTAGTACACCTTCAGCCTGGGCTAGGGGAGCACCACGCCTTAGGGGGTGCGCTCCCAGGGAACCGTAGGGAATAAATGCAATGTTTTGCGCAGTGGTGTAGTCCAGAATATCTGCATGGCTGCGATCTGTGAAACTAAAGCGATTTTGCACCGAGGCAATGGGGACAATCTTTTGAGCGGCTTGGAGTTGCTCTAGGGTGACATTAGAAACACCGATATGACGAATCTTGCCTTCTTTTTGTAGCGCTGCCAGCGCCTGGATTGACTCGGTAAAAGGGACTTTGGGATCGGGGCGATGCAGCTGGTAGAGAGCAATAGTTTCTAGCTTGAGTCGCCTTAAACTGCTTTCTACACCCTGCCGTAAACTCTCGGGACGTCCATCGGCTTGAATATTATCGGGAGCGGGTTTGTGAATCCCGCCTTTGGTGGCAATAACCAACCCTGCGCCATAGGGAGTCAGGGCATCGGCAATAATCTCTTCGTTGGTGCCAGGACCATAGGCTTCGGCGGTGTCAATAAAGTTGACTCCTAGCTCAATGGCACGACGCAGCAGCTGTTTGCCGCCTTCCCAGTCGGCATAGGGGCCAAAGTTACCGGGCTGTCCGGTTAAGCGCATGGCTCCATAGCCGAGTCGGTTGATGGGAAGATCGCCACCGAGATTAAACGTAGTTGAAATAGATGATTGAGTCATGGTTTTAGTGCTGTGGGGTAAAAAATGATTTTTCATAGGTTCACTATGACAAACGATTTTGTTATTGTGTAGACGAGTAATAAAAATAGCTGTTATTTGTATTGCGTATGAGCAAGTCCTTAGACCGCTTAACCCTGTTAGACACCTTTGTGCGCATCGCCGATGCGGGCAGTATTAGCGCTGCCGCTCGTGACCTAGGATTGTCTCAACCCTCTGCCAGTCGCCAGTTAGCAGAATTAGAATCTCGCTTTAAAACCCAGCTCATGCGACGCACTACCCACGACCTTTCCCTAACCGCTGCTGGAGTCGAGCTGCTAGCCGATGCCCGTCAGCTTCTAGACCAGTGGGAAGCCCTTGAAGAGAAATATCTGGCAACCGAAACCACGCCCCAGGGCAGGCTCAAGGTGGTTGTACCCATTGCCCTCGGCCAGCTGCACCTGTTAGATATTGTGCTGCGGTTTCAGCAGCTGTATCCCCTGATTGATCTGTCCTGGCAGTTGCAGGACGGCAACATTCGCTTTGCAGAAGTGGGCTGTGACTGTTGGATAAAAATTGGTCCAGTTTCTGACGAGTCGCTTATTGTTGAACCCCTGGGGCAGGTGGAGCGTATGGTGGTGGCAGCTCCTAGTTTGCTCCGCACCCAAGGCCACCCTAAAACTCCCAAAGCCCTTGAGAAATTACCGTTTGTTACCCTTGCCCCCTTTGAGGGCGGACAAATTCCGCTCACTAATTCCCATGGAAAACAGGTAATGTTAACCCCGTCAGCTCGGATGAATACCAACAGTATTACCGCCCTGCATAAAGCAACGCTGGCAGGACTAGGCGCGGCCATTATGCCCCGCTGGTTTATTGAAGAAGATTTAACCCAGCAGCACCTGGTTGATCTCTTACCCCAGTGGCGGGCTCCAAGGCTGACCATCTGTGTGGCCTCGCTGCCCGGACGCTATCGTCCCCGCCGCCTGCGGGCATTTCTTGATACTTTGAAAACAGAGGTTCCCCTGATTCCAGGGATTGCATAGCCTGCTCAAACAACCTCAATGACAACTTTGCCAATCAGCTGGCCACCATCGACTGCGTCGTGGGCAGCGGCCGTTTCCTCTAGCGGGTAGCGGGCAGCAATGAGGGACTGAAGCGCGCCGTCGGTAATAGCCTGATTGATATCTCGTGCGGCCGCGGCGTGGGCTTCATCGTCCATGGCGTAGACCAGCACCGTGCGTAGGGCCGCATTTTTGTAGAGCAGTTCGTAAAAGGGAATCTCTACGGTAGGGGCATTGCCTGATTCGTAGGTGGCAATCGTACCGTTGCGGGCAACAAGTTTGGCGTTGATGTTGATGTTAGCGGCTAGGGCAACATCGACAATGCGATGGACACAGTCCGGTCGGGTACGACCATCGCACCCCCTTTTTTCAATAAATTCTCTCACTCGCGCTACCACATCGTCCTGGCGATAGTTGATCACATGGTCAGCCCCCATCTGCCGGGCGACTGCCGCCTTCTCATCACTGCTCACCGTCGCCAGGACCGTTTTGGCACCGCCCCACCTGGCCAGCTGAATGGTATAGGCCCCCACGGCCCCCGCGCCCCCGTGTACAAGCACGGTTTTGCCAGTAATCGGACCGTCGCTAAACAAACAGAAGTGTGCCGTCATAGCAGGCACCCCCAGACTGGCTCCGGCTGCAAACTCCAGGTTATCTGGCATGGTCACTGCCCTATGGCCTGGTACCACAACATAGGCGGCTGCAGTGCCAAAGGCAGAACCCCGCTGGGCTTCGTAGATCCACACGCGTTCTCCGATACGTTCAGAAGAGACGCCTGCACCCACCGCGTCAATCACACCGGCCCCATCGTTGTGGGGGACGGTCTTTGGATAGGGTTGTTTGAGACCCATCCAGCCACTGCGAAACTTGGTGTCAGACGGATTAATCCCGGAAACGTGGATCTTGATTCGGACTTCACCAGCCCCCGGTTCTGGCTGTTCCATTTCGCCATACTGTAGGACGTCTACAGCGGTGCCCGGCTGTTCATACCAAATAGCTTTCATTATGTTTTTTTATTGAAGCACATTAAAATTCAATTACATTGCGATCTCGCCAAAATTGACCACTTTCTTGCCCAGATGCCTCAGTCGCCAGCCAGATGGCGGTGTCGGCACCTTGTTCTGGCGAACGGGGCGCGGATGAACCTCCCATATCGGTCTTGACCCAGCCTGGACACATAGCATTTACAACAACACCCGTTGACCGCAGAGACTGGGCCAACATAATAGTGGCACCGTTGAGCGCTAGCTTTGAAAGACAGTAGCTAGGGGCCGTGGTGGTCAGACCGTCAATCGCCCCCATACCGCTGGAGACATTGACCACCCTAGCGGCATCAGCGGCTTCTAGCAGGGGCAAAAATGTCTGTACCATACGCACTACCCCAAAGGCATTGGTGTGCATAGCTGAGGCTAACAGATCGCGGGGGATTGTCAGAATGTCAACGTCGCTGTCGGGATAAACACCAGCATTGTTGATCAGCACGTCCAACCGGCTAATATTTTGAGCAGCCAGGGTCTGGAGGGCTTGCTCAATGGAGCGATCGTCGCTGACGTCCAGTTGAAGGGGAATGACGCTACCGTCAAGTTTCTCGGCGGCCTGTTTAGCGCTATCCAGGGAACGCGAGGTGAGAATCACCGTAATGTTTTTAGCGAGAAGACCCTGGGCGATCGCAAACCCAATTCCACGATTCCCACCGGTCACTAAGGCAATTTTGTCGGCTACTGCCATGATTCGAGTCCCTTGAATTATTTATATGTGTTAGCTAGAAAACCATTATCAGCTCTAGTAGAGCTGACAAAGCTACCGCTGCAGCCGTAATTTTTAGAATTTCTTGTTCTTCTGATCTTCTCATCATCGACTTTACCTAATAAGCGATAGAGACATCGGACAGGGTATACAAATCAAGAGCGTCACAGCTAGGCCTAGCTGTGAAATTGAAACGCTTCGTTTCGTATACTTAATTTCTAAACGATCCGTATCGGAAGTGTCAACCCCTTGCGGGAAATTTCTGTACGATTCGTATCGTATGTATAATTAAAAAGCCGAGAGTGCCTAAAGCCATGGTCCGCCAGAAAAGCCAACCACAGTCGAAGCACGCTGGACGACCCCGTTCGCTGGAATCGGAGCAGGCAATTCTAACGGCCGCCTGGAAACTTCTACAGCAGTGCAGCGTGCGTCAGCTATCTATCGAGGCCATCGCCCGTGAGGCGGGGGTGGGTAAAACAACGATTTACCGCTGGTGGCCTAGCAAGACGGCCGTAGTGGTGGATGCTTTTTTAGCTCAGGCAGAGGCGCGTCTACCATTTCAGAAAACGGAAACCGCGGCCGAATCCCTGGCATTGCAAATGCAGCAGGTGATCGAAATCTTGAGCGGTGATGTGGGGCGGATTGTGGCGCAGATTATTGCTGAAGGTCAGTGTGATTCAAAAGCACTGGAGAGTTTTTGCGATCGCTTTCTCAATCCCCGTCGCAACGCTGCTCGACAAGTTATTTTGCAGGGAATCAAATCCGGTGAATTCACCCCAGATCTGGACCCGGATTTGGCCATGGATATCCTCTACGGGCCAATCTACTACCGCCTACTGGTACAACATTTGCCCCTAGATGATGCCTTTGCAGCTGCACTACCCCGGCGGGCAATGGCGAGTATTCTTGCTGAACTACCCTAGACGCAGTTTCTCCGCCAGCATATCCAGCTGAGCTCGAGTCGGATGCGGTAAATGTTTCTCACTAAACTTCACCTTGCCATCTTCAATGTAGGCCAGATGTTTGTAGGTAATGTCGAGGGGATGATACTGGGGAATCAGGTTGAGATGGGCATGGCGAACACCAAATCCATGGACTACCATGCCAACTTTTAGGGGCTGATAGATTTTCATAATTTTACGGCCAATGCGCTGGCTGACAACCATGACCCGGGCTGCCAAGTCATCGGGTAGGTCGGTAAAGTGGTCGATGTGTTGTTTTGGAATGACAATACAGGCCCCTGGGTAGATCGGCTGTAGTGGGATAAAAGCTATGGTCAGGTCGTCTTCGTAAACAAGGCTGACGGGGCCAGTGCCATTAACAATGTCGCAAAAGGGGCAAGAGGTCATAGTTAATTTGCGCGTTGTTCAACACAGTTTTCTTAATGCTAACGGCAAAGTGTTAGGTGGGCAAATCATTGCCCATACCGGGACTTTGACCTTTATTAATTGGGATGCCACCCATAACATTAGCCTCAACCTGCAGTGTTTTTTATATAAATTCAATCGCCAGGAGACTTGCAAAAGTATCTAGATTTTTACACAGCGTTGTTTTGAAACAGCTGCCCGACTCATCCTGTGACAATTCAAATTGTGGCTAGGGTATTCAAGACTAGAAAATCAATGCGCTATTAATAAGTGAGTGATCACTTATTAAAGATCCAACCCTTTAAATTACCCATAGGGAGAACATCGATCATGGGACATACTATTTCAAAATCTCTGTTTTTGTTAATGGCTACGATGGGACTGGTCACAGGACTTAGCGGTACAGCCACCGCCTATACTCAAACACCTATACCCTCTCCTGGTATAGGCCCAGAGCACATAGCACAGTTCCGCAATTTCCCGAGCCGCCCTGACCTGGATGACGACGACCGAGATGACATTCGTGACGAGATAGAAGACCGGCGGGATGACGACGACGATTGGGATGACATTCGTGACGAGATAGAAGACCGGCGGGATGACGACGACGATTGGGATGACATTCGTGACGAGATAGAAGACCGGCGGGATGACGACGACGATTGGGATGAC
>JBCDJC010000218.1:0-8390 GCA_038748225.1 Cyanobacteria bacterium P01_H01_bin.26
AGCACATAGCTGGGGAGCTTGGTCACAGCCACGGTAAAAAAGATAAAGATGGCCAAAAACCAAATGAGGGCAAACAGGCCCAGCTGTTTTTCCCGAGGCTGCCGTCGCCAGTGGCCCATGGCCCAGGGACGCAGCCGCACCATGGCAAAGGGTAGCCCCGGCGACCAGGGTAAAAAGCCCACGGCCACCACTGCGAAGTAAAAGTACCAGGGGGCCGCATGGCCATTGACAACATCGGTAAACCGTTCGTAGTTGTGATAGCCCAAAAAGCTGTCAATGTAGGTTTGGCCGTGGATGGCCGTAACCGCTACAAACCAGGGCACCGTCAGCAGCGCCATTAGGAAACTGCCCCGCAGCAGCTTGATTTCCTTGAGCAGGGTACGGATTTGCCCCATGTAGGCGGCAAAGGCCAGCACCACCAGCCCGGGAATGACCAGGCCCACCGGACCTTTGTCTAAAACCGCCAGGGCGATAAAGGTGTAAAAGCCATAGTACCAGCGACTATGCTCGGCATAGCCCCAAAAGAAACACAGCAGCGCCGCGCCCATACAGCCCGACAGCAGCATGTCCGACACCCCCGTGCGTGCCCATACGAGGGTTTGGGGATTGAGGGCCATGGCTATCGCCCCAACGGTCGCGGCCAGGGTAAAGGAGGTGCGCTTTTGATGGGCCACAGAGTTGGCTTGGGAGTAGCCAAACCGCAGCAGCGTGTAGAAACTAAACCCAACTAACCCGGCGGCGGCCATGGCGGAGGGCAGCCGTACGGCCCATTCCCCAACGCCAAAGATATGAAACCCCAGGGCCATAGCCCAGTACACCAGGGGTGGTTTATCAAACCGGGTTTCGCCATTGAAATAGGGGGTAATCCAATCGCCGGTCGCGTACATCTGGCGGGCCGCTTCGGCAAATAGGGGCTCTGTTTCATCGACCAGACCAATGCCACCTAGCTGCCAAAAAAAGGCGATAAACAGGGCGATGACAACAGCAACGATGGCTACCCAGCGGGCAGGCGAAGATGATGAAGCTGACGCCATTGCGATCGCATCCTCCGGCAATAATGACTCCGCCCTAGTTTACTGCGCGGCGGTCGGATCCATAGCGCCAATGGGCCGGGGCCAGTAGCGGCCCATGATGCCATAGGTGACAAACCCAACGGATTCGCGCAGGGCTAGCAGCCGCCGCTGGCGTAGGCTGGTGCTGGCGGGCAGGGGGCTGCCGTAGGGAATCACCTCAAAGCCAAAGCTGCTAAATACCAGCTGCGATCGCAGCAGATGGGCCGGATCGCTCACCAAAATAATTGACTGAACCCCAGTCCCTAACAGCTGCTGGGCCGTATACTCGGCATTTTCCTCGGTGGTTTTAGAGCAATTTTCACCGGCGAGTTTGTCAGGATCGATCCCCCACTGGAGCAGCATGGATACCATCCGAGGGGCGTCGCGGCGACCGCTAATAAAGGCTAGGGGGGCGCGGTCTGCCTCTATTAGCTCCGCCGTTGCCTGCACCCGGCTGCGTTCAAGCCATTCGCCGCGCCCCAGGACGACTACCGCGTCAGCGGTTTGGTCCTGATACGTCGGCAAAAACATCGTCAGCAGCGGCTCCCCCACCAGCAGCGGCGAAATGCTCAAAAACAGCGCCACAGGAAATCCCCACAGCCACAGCGGTCGACCTGTGCGCTGGCCCCGAATATGCAAAATCGCCGCCCGCAGCAACAGCCCCAGCAGCAGCAGCAGCCCCACCCCCAGCAGCCCCTTTAAGATCAGACTTGCCGTGGGAGACCCCGTCAGCCAGTCAAAGGTACCCTGGGTAAACCGGGTCCAGCGGTTGACGCGGTTGTCCCAGTTGCAGGTGTCAACTAAGAGTGTCCTAGGGTTCATGGGCAATTCAACCGTAGCTTCGACAGGTTTGCGGCAGGGCTGCCTACAAATAGTTACAGATAGGACCGGATGGCCTGGGCGGTGGATTCTGGTTTTTCTAAGTGGGGCACATGGCCACAGTCGGAGATCCACACCAGCCGACTGTCTGGAATAGTTTGCTCAAACCGGCTGGCATCTTTGGTACCCAAAATCTTGTCCTGGTCACCCCACACAATCAGGGTGGGGCGGTCAATCTTTTGAATCGAGCGGCCTAAAAAATTGTAACCACCGCTTTTGGTAAAGGCAATTAGGGCCTCTTTCCAACCGGGCATTTGCAGATGCAGAGACGCACACAGTTGGGCATCGGGGGTGACCAGGGTGCGATCGCAATAGGCCTGCTGGCTAATCCGTCGACGCACCCCCGGATTTTTTAAAAATGACGTGGCCCAGCCATCCAACGGCGGCACCATAAATTTTCCCATGGCCGGACCTGCGGCAAACCCAGCACTATCCAGCAGCACCAGCGTCTCCACGGCCTCTGGAAAGTCCAGGGCAAAATCAATCGCCGCCGCCCCCCCCATGGAGGCTCCCGCCAGTACCATCGGTTGACCAATCTGCTGCTGCCAAAAGCGATAGAGATGCTGTTTAATCGCCGCCGGGGTCATCGCCGCCCCCGATGTGCGCTCCGTAAACCCAAACCCCAGCAGATCCATGGCCCACACCTGGGCTGCCGTCGCCAGCTGGGGCACCAGGCGGCGGAACTCAAGAATAGAGCTGTCAAATCCAGGGATGAGCATAATTGGTTTACCAACGCCGGTGCACACATAGCTGGTGGCAATGGGCTGCTCCGTTAGCTCAGTTGTAATTTCAGCAAAGCGAATCTGGCGGGCCAGGGCCACCGACGTGTCTTCGGTCAGCTGCTGGGTATCAGCGGGTAAGGTAGGCGTCATCAAATAAGGAGTCGTGGATAGTGGGCGCAGCTCCCATTATCCACGGCAGCGGGAAAATCCCCCCTAGAACCTGACAGGCCCTAGGAGACTTTAGACAACAGCAACTTAGCCCGCATCAATAGGCGCATAGCCAAAGGTCACATTAAACTGACGACACCAAATCACCGCCGTCTTAAAGTCTTCAACCGAGACATCCTCCGGGATCTCGTACCGCTGGCTACCGTCAACGGACTGCAAATCTCCTAGATTGACAAACTGTTCGGAGCTGTAGTCTTCAGGACTCTCCTGTCGATGGAGCAGGACAAACAAATCGGGACCCTCCTCCGTACTAAAACTATCGTCAAATTCTAGATAGTGCTTGCCATTTTCCTTGACTATGGTGGCGGTACCTGACGTTTCACTAGAGACCGTGGTGAATTGACCTGTAATGGCAGCCGCGCAGGGATCGGCAGCACAAGGATCGGCGGCACAGGGGTCGGCTGCTGCACAAGGATCAGCGGCACAGGGGTCGGCGGCACAAGGATCTACCTCAGCCGCCGCACAGGGATTGGCATGGGCGGGTTGAAAGCTGGTGGTAACCGTACCTACGGTTAGCATTGAGGAAATGGCTAGGGCCGCAAAATAGGTAAGTTTCATACTTTTGGTTGGGTGGATGATATCAGCACTTGTCTGCTTTACAAAAATCAGTAAACAGAACCAAGCTGAGCCTGGTCTGAGGAAACCGCCTTCCTAAATGAGCTGTGGCTGAAAAAATCTGATTATCGGGAGAGAATTGGGGAGTCGTCTGTTGTGAACATAGGCCGGCGAGGGCTGTCCACTAAAGGGACAATATTGGCTGCGAGACCCTGAATATAAAGCTTTCAGCGGTCTCTTAATCCCTACTCTGCGGAGTGGGTTTCACTCAATTAGCCCTGACACTTTCAGTGCAGGGCGAGTTAACGCCCTATAGCCAAGAACAAGATCGGCAAGGCGACACCTATTTATAATCGCCGCGTCAACAGACTTACCACCTCCCCAGGTTCCGGCGTCAGTATCAGCCGATTCTCCGGTACTTCGATTAGCGGGCTCCACTGGCTGGTTTCGACATAGCGCCGGTTGTGCAGCAGATGGATCGTCTGGCGAATACCGCTGGGACGACCCAACAGAATATGGCGAATCACCTCGCCGGTCGGCAGGGTAATCGAAAAGTTGGCGGGCAGGCCGGGAGGGGCCTGATCCGCTGGATCAGAAAATGACATATGGGCTCCTTGGGTTGAACAGTGCCTGCAAAAGCAGGCGAAGGAAGCCCAAAAATCCAGCCACCCTTGGCTTTGGCAGACCGGGGTGGCTGTACAATAAACGACAGCTCCGGACTGGGTATGACAGTCAGGGGTCAGTGGGGTGGTGGTGGCTCCAATCACCGCCATCCCACGCGGCTAAATTTTTGGGTACGAATGACGGCGTTTTCACCATCAGGTTCTAAAACTACCAGGCAACAACTCGATGCGTCAAGCTATTAATGGAGAGACGTTACATGCAACGTCTCTCCATTAATTTTTGGGTAGTCCTAAACGTGTAAGGATTCATTGTAATGGTGGATAAAATACCAGATGACCCCAAGTTGTCAGTATTAGCAAATTGAGATCGCTCACTCAGAACATAACGTCACCGAGAGTCAAACCCAAAATCATGTGGTTTTGAGTTATCGAGGGGTGATAACGCGATGTCATTGCTCGCCCCAGGCTTTGTATCAACTGCCACAGACCCCAGGTACATTGAAAGCTAGATTCTAAGAACTTTCGGACGCTTTTGCCTTGTATATTCCTGTGCTTTTCATAGGGTCAGACGAGGTTGCCTGAGAATAGTACACAATGCCAAGCCATGATGGCAGACAAAGCGCACGCTTCCTCTAGAAATAGGGTGGAGTGCTTGATGGCGTCGCAAGGTTTGTGGGTATCGGATTCCTATTTAGGGATTTAGGGGTAAGGCAGATACAGTATGGCCATGAAGTTTAAGGAGTTTTACGGGTGTCAGAAGACTTTGAGCGACGAGAACCCTCTGTTCTCTTATGTATGATTCCTATCGGAATTTTGATTGCACTGATGGTGTTTAATGTCCTTTTGTTTAAGGACAACGCCACGTTTGGCCCCAATCAAATTGCCTTAAGCCTCTCAGCCCTGATTGCTGGATTAATCGGGGTGTTTGTATTAAAAATCCCTTATCGCTCTCTAGAAGGGCAGATCATCACATCCATCGGCATGGCGCTACAGGCTGTTTTAATTCTATTTGTGGTCGGTTCACTGATTTCAATTTGGATTGCCAGTGGGATTGTGCCCCTGATGATTTACTACGGCTTAGAAATTATTAACCCAAAAGTCTTTTTGTTTGTCTCGTGCGTTGTCAGCTGCATTGTAGCGCTATGTACGGGCAGTAGCTGGTCAACGAGTGGCACCATTGGGATTGCCCTGATTGCTATCGGTCAGACCTTTAATGTCCCGGTCGGGATGGTGGCGGGAGCCGTGATTTCAGGAGCTTATTTCGGCGATAAGATGTCGCCCTTATCAGATACCACTAATCTCGCTCCTGCCATGGCGGGAACAGACTTGTTTACCCACATTCGTCACATGGTTTACTCGTCAGGGCCTGCCATTGGGCTTTCCCTGATTGGGTTTTTAATACTTGGATTTTTCTATCAAGGCGATAGTTTGAGTGGGGATGCGATCGCAGAAGTGCAAAGCGTCATCCAAACCAACTTCAACCTAAATCTGCTTTTACTAGCGGTGCCGCTGCTCGTGGTCACCCTGGTTGCCCTGCGAGTGCCAGCCCTGCCAGCCCTCGTTTTTGGGGTCCTGTTAGGGTGTCTGGCAGCTGTAGTCTTTCAGAGTCAGCTCCTGGCAACGATGATGGATGGCAACTTTACCCTGGGCGGGGCTTACGGACTATTGATTGGGATTGCTGCCGACGGCTTTAGCATCGAGACTGGCAATGAAGTGATTGATGGTCTCTTCTCGCGAGGCGGCATGAGCAGTATGCTCAATACGATTTGGCTGATTATCACCGCCATGTTGTTTGGGGGCATGTTAGAAGCCTGCGGCATGTTACAAAAATTGGCCAATACGATTCTGGCGGGCGCACGCGGGGCAGGTACTTTGGTGGGGGCGACCATCGCCACCTGCATCTTCATGAATGCTACTGCCTCAGACCAGTACATCGCGATCGTAGTGCCCGCTCGGATGTTTCGTTCCGCCTATCTCAAGTATGGTTTGCATCCCAAAAATCTCTCTCGGGCAGTTGAAGATGCTGGCACGGTAACCTCGGTTTTGATTCCTTGGAATTCTGGCGGCGCATTTCACTCGGGTGTCTTGGGTGTGCCCACCCTGAGCTATCTGCCTTTTTGCTTTTTCAATATCCTTAGTCCCATCGTGTCGATCTTCTTAGGCGCGATGAACTTGACCATCACACGTCTTAATTTGGATGCCTTAGATAATCCAGAGATGGCCATGTCTGCCTCAGCCAGTGCGGCTGAGTGAAGGTAGGGATAGCAGTTAGTGTGTAGTCGGAGTCATCACCATGTTTAAAGTTCTACTCCCTATCGATATCAATCAGCTAGAAGCGAAGGTCCCTTTTTTGGACCGGGCGATTGTTTACCTGAAGGCCCTGGAAGGGCAGTTTGTGATTATGACCGTGATGGCTGACTACGGTGCTTATTTTGTCAGCCCCCTGCTCCCAGAAGATTTTGTTGAAAAAGCTAAGGCGAAGGCACTGGAATCTTTAGAGACGTTTACGAAACACCATATCCCAGAAGATCTTGTGGGAAGTTTGAGCGTTCGATATGGCTCCACGCATGCTGAGATCATCACCGTTGCCGAAGAAGAGAAAGTAGATTTGATTTTTCTCGGTGCCGATCGCCCAGAACCCGTCGATTATCTGCTGGGTACCATGGAGGGCCGTGTCATGCGCCATGCGACTTGTGATGTTGTGATCTTCCACAACATCTAGCTCATGTCCAGAACAGGTATTGTGGATGATTAAATAGGATCAAACCAACAATATTTAGGGGTACGAAAGGCGTCTTGATAGATGGTTTTTTTGGGTTTCTCGATCGACGTTGGCTGTGGAATCAGACAGCAGCTCGATAATAATGTTGGGATATTTCCCCTTTAACAAATAAACCTATTCAAACTCTAGCTTGCCGTCATTATCTGCGCTGTTCTGATAGGTTTGCTGACGGGGAATATAGAAGCTGGCGATGATGGCCATGCACATCCACCAGAGGGTGCTGACCTGGGGTCGATACCAGACGGTGTCCACCAAACCGTGGACCAGCATGCCAAAGCAGGTTGCGATCGCACCCACCAGCCAATACCCCTGTACATCCATCGACATCCGCAGGTGTCGCAGCTGTCGCCACCCCTGGTAAAAGGCCGTCCCCAACAACCATAAAAAGGCCGTAAACCCAATCACCCCAGCTTCAACCAGGGTCTCTAAAAAGACCGAATAGGCACTCAGTGCCGTGTAGTTGGGTCGCTGGTAAAACGGATAAATTTTATTAAATGCTTCGTTGCCGGGGCCGATACCCGTAATCGGTCGGGCTCGGATCATGTCGAGTACGCCTTCCCACACGTTAATGCGAAAGTTGTTGCTGCTGTCTTCTCGACCGGCAAACATGGTCATTACCCGTTCTCGCACCGGCCCCACAAACAGCACGGCAAATACCACCAGTCCCGCCATGAGACCCAGGAGAGCGGGCAGTGCCCACCGCCGCCAAAACGGCGGAAACAGCTCGCTCCACCAGTACACCAGCAGCACCGCCAGCATAAAAAACAAGCCTAAAAGCCCGATCCATCCCCCCCGGCTGTAGCTCAGGACCAGACAAGCCACATTCAAGAAAAAGGCAACAACCGCCAGCACCTTGGGCAGCCAGCGCGGCCATACAAACACAGCACTAACGCTCAGGGCCACCGCTGGCATCAGATAGGCCGCCAGCAGGTTTGGATTTCTTAGATAGCTATAGACCCGCGTGGCCCCCGACAGGTTAGAGGTGGGGTCCACCCAGGTGGCCAGGGCCTCCGCGCCAAAAAAGTACTGACGGATGCCATATACCGCCACCGGCAGCGTTGCTAGCACATATACCGAAACCACCCCTGTCCGTAGCCTGGGCTGACGCAACACCCGCGCCATCAGCATAAACAGCAGCAGATTTAAGGTTAATTTGATCAGGCCAGATACGGCATCTGATTTCACCGGAGACAGGGCTGTGGCCAGTACCATGGTTCCCCAATATAGGGTAACTCCCAGGTGGATGGGTGTCAGCCAGCCGTTGGCCTCATCACTGGCCGTTAGTAGAAACCACAGCGCCGCGCAGGCCACTAATAAGAGGCCGATCAGCGTCGTTGAGGTGTAGGGCGACAGCACCAGCAGCACCGCCATAATTGCGGCGGCAATCAGGTCACCATGGCGCAGCAGTGCGCTGCCCGCTCGCCACTGACGCAACGGCGACAGCAGCCGATGGATCAGGCTGACCTGTCGCCACTGGTGTAGCGAAAACTGACCAAAGGTAAGGGTGCGCAGCACTGAGTCAATCATTGGGGTAACTAGCAAATATGCG
>JBCDJC010000219.1:0-8334 GCA_038748225.1 Cyanobacteria bacterium P01_H01_bin.26
ACAAGCCAGGTGATGAAAAGCCGCCATGTTTGAACGCTTTACAGAAAAAGCCATTAAGGTGATCATGCTCGCCCAAGAAGAGGCCCGCCGCCTGGGTCACAACTTTGTGGGTACTGAGCAAATCCTTCTCGGTCTCATCGGAGAAGGAACCGGCGTAGCCGCCAAAGTTCTGAAATCCATGGGGGTCAATCTGAAGGACGCTCGGATCGAGGTCGAAAAGATTATCGGTCGTGGTTCCGGATTTGTTGCCGTAGAAATTCCCTTCACACCGCGTGCCAAGCGGGTGCTAGAGCTGTCTTTAGAAGAGGCCCGTCAGCTGGGTCATAACTATATTGGTACTGAACACCTGCTGCTGGGCTTAATTCGCGAAGGCGAAGGCGTGGCGGCTCGGGTGTTAGAGAACCTGGGCGTGGATCTCTCCAAAGTGCGCACCCAGGTAATTCGGATGCTGGGTGAGACTGCTGAGGTCTCCACAGGCGGTAGCCAGGGGCGCACCAAAACTCCCACCCTGGATGAATTTGGCTCTAACCTGACCCAGATGGCCTCGGAGGGTAAGCTTGACCCGGTGGTTGGGCGTCAAAAAGAGATTGAGCGGGTGATTCAAATTTTGGGCCGTCGCACCAAGAACAACCCTGTCTTGATTGGTGAACCGGGCGTTGGTAAAACCGCCATTGCCGAGGGCCTGGCCCAGCGCATTGCCAACGGCGATATTCCAGATATTCTTGAGGAAAAGCGGGTCGTTACTCTGGATATCGGATTACTGGTGGCGGGGACCAAGTACCGGGGCGAGTTTGAAGAGCGTCTGAAAAAAATTATGGATGAGATTCGCTCAGCGGCGAACGTCATCCTGGTCATTGACGAGGTCCACACGCTGATTGGTGCCGGTGCCGCTGAGGGGGCCATTGACGCCGCTAATATCCTTAAGCCTGCCCTAGCTCGAGGGGAGCTGCAGTGTATCGGTGCTACTACCCTGGATGAGTACCGCAAGCACATCGAGCGGGATGCGGCCCTAGAGCGGCGTTTTCAGCCGGTGATGGTGGGTGAACCCAGCGTTGATGAAACGATTGAGATTCTCCACGGTCTGCGCGATCGCTATGAGCAGCATCACAAGCTCAAAATTTCCGATGAATCGCTAGAGGCGGCGGCTAAGCTGGCCGATCGCTACATTTCCGACCGCTATCTGCCCGACAAAGCCATCGACCTGATCGACGAGGCTGGCTCTCGGGTGCGGTTGGTTAACTCCCAGCTACCCCCGGCGGCCAAGGAGTTAGACCGTGAGCTGCGTACGGTGCTCAAGGATAAGGACAATGCCGTCCGTTCCCAGGACTTTGATAAAGCCGGGGAGCTGCGCGATCGCGAAATGGAAATTAAGGCCGAAATTCGCGCCATTGCCCAAAGCAAGCGGACGGACGAAGCCGGTAGCACAGAGTCTCCGGTGGTCACCGAAGAGGATATTGCTCACATTGTGGCCTCTTGGACCGGAGTTCCCGTCAACAAGCTGACCGAGACTGAAACCGACAAGCTCCTCAACATGGAAGACACGCTGCATCAGCGGGTGATCGGCCAGGATGAGGCTGTCAAAGCAATCTCGCGGGCAATTCGACGGGCTCGGGTGGGTTTGAAAAACCCCAACCGTCCCATTGCTAGCTTTGTCTTCTCCGGACCCACTGGCGTCGGTAAAACCGAGCTAACCAAGACCCTGGCCTCCTACTTCTTTGGCTCCGAAGAGGCCATGATTCGTTTGGACATGTCAGAGTTTATGGAGCGCCACACAGTTTCAAAACTGATTGGTTCACCTCCTGGCTATGTTGGCTACAGTGAGGGGGGCCAGCTGACTGAGGCTGTGCGTCGTCGCCCCTACACGGTTGTCCTCTTTGACGAAATTGAAAAGGCTCACCCCGACGTCTTCAACATGCTGTTGCAGATTTTGGAAGATGGTCGTTTGACCGATGCCAAAGGTCGTACGGTGGACTTTAAGAACACCCTGCTGATCTTAACCTCCAACATTGGTTCTAAGGTAATTGAGAAAGGCGGTGGCGGCCTCGGCTTTGAGCTGGAGGAAGATGCCGCTGAATCCCAATACAATCGGATTCGCTCCCTGGTGAACGAAGAACTCAAGCAGTACTTCCGCCCTGAGTTTTTGAACCGTTTGGATGAGATTATTGTCTTCCGTCAGCTCACCAAGCCCGAGGTGAAGGAAATCTCCGATATCTTGCTCAAGGAGGTCTTTGGCCGGTTAACCGAACAGGGTATTACCTTGGAGGTGACCGATAAGTTCAAAGATCGGCTAGTGGAAGAAGGCTATAACCCCAGCTACGGTGCCCGACCGTTACGTCGCGCCATCATGCGACTGTTGGAGGACACCCTGGCTGAGGAAATCCTATCCAGCCGTCTTAAGGATGGCGACACAGCCGTTGTCGATGTGGATGAAAAAGGCAAGGTTGTTATTGCCGCCAAGGAAAAGCGTGAGCTGCTTACCCAGGGAGCCGATTAGGCCCTAAGCATCTCCTTGTTTACAAAAAGGCGTCCTGAAACCGTTTCAGGACGCCTTTTGTATGTAGGATGATTTCGTTTACCCAAGAAATTCTAAGGGCAAGCACTTGTTAAAGAGGCTAAACGTTATCTAGGCCCCCAAATCCCCGATTTCGGGGGCTTTGAATCAGGTCTCTATAGCCCAAGGGGCATTCAAGAAAGGGGGACGGAAGAGGGCCTGGATAACCTAACAGTGCCTCTGGAGAATCTTGTTTTCAGATTTTCCTGCCGAGACAGAATTCACCCTACTTTTGTATAGGCTCGAGTCTATGGGGGCTGTGGTTTTGGAGCCATGGGGATCTGCCAAAAAATAAAATCCTCGGAATAGAGTGGGGAAGGGTTAAAGGGAAAGGGGCTATTGGCGGGTACCTGATTTACCAGCAAGTCCCATATCTCTCAAAGCATCTGGCTGTAGCGTCAGTGTGATACACAAATGTCCATATTTATTAGGACGTTTGTCATATCTCACACAAATGAGCAATTATTAACTATTGTAAACAGGATTAACGCTTCCTTGCGTAGCAAGAGCGTCAGCTTTGATAATGGGTTTACCTGCACGCTACTGTAAAGTCGCGGTTGCTGGAGAGTATCAGTAGAGTTATTACTGTTTGATTAGGAGCATAGTTGAGTGCTGGGCAAACTATTTGGTAAGAAATCTAATTATTATTTGGAGCTGTCTGAGGAAGATATAGAAGCACCTCCCCAACCCTTAGCTGCCACTGCCGAAAAAATAGTCCCCGCTGTAAATTCGGTCACTGCAACGACCGAAAGCCCCGCCCCTGAAAAAGCTGTTTCAAAAAACAAGGAAACAGCTGAAACCAGCAGTGCTGCTGCTGAGCCTGCGGTAGAAACGGCACCGTCCCCAGCGGCGGCCCCCCTATCGGATCCGCTGGAGCTGATTCGCACTGCAATAGCCGCGTCATCTAACCAATCGCAGCCAGCGCCTGAGGAGGAGGCTGAGTCTACTTTTTCCACGGACTATCTGTTGCCTAATGTGACATCCCGCCGTCGTCGTCCGGGACCTAGCCTGTCACCTTTTAAATCCATGGCAAAGGACATGAAACGGAGCAGCTCAGGTATTTAGGTCTGAACGATATTTTACTGAGGGAGCAAACTTGATTGGGCTCTCTCACTGAACGTACAGGTGTATGCAACGCCTCTCCATCAATTCGCTAGTCGGCCGCCGTAGGATTTCTTACGGCGGCCGACTAGCGTCGGGCGTAAGCTGCCATCGGTTCCTGGATAAAACGGATGTATAAATGCCGAAAGGTAGACTTTACTACCCGAGGCATACCAAAATCGATTGGTACTAGCGTTTCCGGTAGCCGCCAATTGTCGACCCACAGCTCAGACGGCGACTGTAAAACAAACTCAATGTTGTCAGGGCATAGCCCGAGACGTTGGGATGCGACAACGGTCGGTATCTGGGTTGGGTCCACTTGGAGGAGGTCCACCATGGCCCGATCCAGGGCATAGACATTGGGAGATGCCCCCAGCACGCCCAGGCGTCGCGGTTCACCACCGCTGGGACCATTGCCCTCATGGCCAATAATACCATCTAGGATTGTTAGATCCGGGTCAATCGCCCGGGCCGTTTCCACCAGCATTTGAGCAAATCGCTGGCGGTCTTTGCCTGCCTCCATATGCCACCAGGCTTTCATTTTGCCCGGTACGCAGCCAAAGAGATTTTTGACCCCCAGGGTGAGGGTGAGTTGAACGTGGGATTTAACCTTGGGCAGGTTGATTACCACATCGGCTTCCATGGCTTCTTTAGACAGCCGCAGACTATCAAAGTTGCTGTCCTGCGGATCGAGGTTGTATCGTCTACCGTGGAGTTCTACGATCGGCAGATCCAGCTTTTGCGCCCACTGCAGTAAGCCATTGGCCTTGGCCACACCGTGGGCGCTACCAAAGGCGGGACTGTCCCCCAAAAAGGGTTTGCCGCCTGCTGCTTGGACTAGTTTGGCAACACAGTAAACCAATTCAGGGCGAGTGGTACATTCTTTGGTTGGTCGGGCGCCCGTGAGTAAATTGGGTTTAAGCAACACCCGCTGTCCTGGTTTAACGTAGGTTGCCATGCCACCTATGGGTGCTAGCAGGGTACGAAGCTGCTGTTCTAGTATGTCGACATCATAGGTGGTGGCTTGGAGCAGACTAACGGCAACCATAGGGGATAAAAGAAACGGCCAATATTATTTATTGTGGGTCCGGTGAACCCCAAGCGCAATTAAATCAACGACAAAAGATTGGCTACAGGCTGTAGGGTATCCAAGGGGACAATGGTTCCCGTCGATACTGCTGAAGCTAGAAAAAGCCATGCTAAGCCTGTGGGCAAAAACGAGTGGTACCTGGATTAATGTGGTGCTAGTGCTGTTGGGTACCGGCAGCGGTCTGTTGCTACGGGGGCGGTTGCCTCGGGCGATGCAGGATGTGATCACCCAGGCGGTGGGGCTGATTACGATATTTATCGGAGTGCAGATGGCCCAGCCGCTGACTGAGGTGAATGCGGGTGCGATCGCAGGTGTCATTGTCGGTCTAGTAGCCTTAGTGGCAGGGGGGCTGCTTGGAGAATGGTGGCAGTTGGAGCAGCGACTGGTTACCATTGGCGACGGACTCAAAGCCAGATTTGGCGGTGGCGGTCAGTTTACCGAAGGATTTGTTGCAGCCAGTCTGTTATTTTGCATTGGTCCCATGGCAATTTTGGGCAGTCTCAACAACGGCCTTAGCGGTGACAGCACAGTTTTGATTATCAAAGGCACGATGGATGGCCTGATATCGATTGCTTTGACCGGCAGCTATGGCATTGGCGTAGGGTTTTCGATCTTGCCAGTGTTGATCTACCAGGGGGGAATGTCGCTGCTGGCTGGATTATTGGCCAGCGGTATTGGCGACCCGGCAGCCTCACCCAGCGTTTTGTTGGTGACCGGTGTGGGCGGGGTGATCATTATGGGATTAGGTCTGAATTTATTGAGGGTGGCGACTATTCAGGTGGCGTCGTTTTTGCCTGCGCTGTTGTTGACACCGCTGCTATATTGGCTATGCCAGGTTTTGAGCGTTTAGTGGCTACTTGCAACAGCAGTCTGTCCTGCCATGGTGTCAATCAATTTAAATGAGGTGTTAGCGCCGGTACACTGTGTCCATAAGTGCGACATTTACCTTCTACATCTGCTCTAAGCTGAAGTGAGCCAGTCGAACTGTTGAGTGGAATAACAGATAAAGACTGAGCACAATCCCCTATGGCAAACGTTACAAATGGAAAATTTTGTTTGCTGCGAACATTTCTAGTGTGACTCAGTTCTCATAATCATAGGAAATGCATTTTACGAGAGGACTGACTGCCCTATGGTCACTGCACCCATGTCGACTAAAGCGGTAGAGGCTGTTCCTGTTACAGTGCTTACAGGATATTTGGGAGCCGGTAAGACCACGTTGCTCAACAATATTCTCACCCATGAGCATGGCAAGAAGGTTGCTGTGATTGTGAATGAATTTGGTGAAGTTGGCATCGACAATCAGCTGGTTATTGATGCGGATGAAGAAATCTTTGAAATGAATAATGGCTGTATTTGTTGCACTGTGCGAGGTGATTTGATTCGCATCATCGGTAACCTGATGCGACGGCGGGACAAGTTTGATCACTTGGTGATTGAAACAACGGGGCTGGCAGATCCGGCTCCTGTGATTCAAACCTTTTTTGTGGATGAGGATATTCAGTCTCAATTGTTGTTGGATGCGGTGGTGACGGTGGTGGATGCCAAGCATATTCATCAGCATTGGGACAGTGATGAGGCCCAAGAGCAAATTGCGTTTGCGGATGTGATTTTGCTCAACAAGGTCGATCTGGTCACCCCGCAAGATCTGGATGCCTTGGAGAGCAAGATTCGTGACATGAATGCCCTGGTGAAGATTTACCGTACTCAAAATTCTGAGCTGGAGATGGATTCTATTTTGGGAGTGCGGGCGTTTGATCTAGACCGAGCCTTAGGGGTCGATCCTGAGTTTTTGAGTGAAGATGCCCATGAGCATGATGAGTCGGTTTATTCCTTGGCTTTTGTGGAGAGTGGAGCTTTAGACAAGGAGAAACTGAATACTTGGATGTCGGATCTGTTGCGGACTAAGGGGCCGGATATTTTTAGGATGAAGGGGATTCTCAATATTCAGGGAGAGGATGACCGGTTTGTCTTTCAGGGGGTGCACATGATTTTTGACGGCAAGACTGAGCGCCCTTGGAAGCTGACGGAAACTCGTAAGAGTGAGTTGGTGTTTATTGGTCGCAACTTGAACGAATCTGAGCTGAGGGAAGGCTTCCGGGCTTGTTTGGTATGACGGCTAACATACATTTTAAAAAGAGTTTGAAGAACCGATTCCGTGGGAATGCGTTTAAGGTTCATTGGCGAGGTGAGCTGAATGATTATGTGACTGCTTTGACCTGGTCACCCGATGGGTCTGGTTTGGCGGTGGGTTCCTCTAGTGGTGAAGTTGTTGTTTGGACCGGGTCTAAGCTGGTTTCTCTGTTGCCAGGTAAACCCAATAGCGCTATTGACTGTCTAGAATTTTCAGCAGATGGACATTATTTGGCCGCTGCCGGACAGCAAGGAAATGTGTTTATCTGGGAAGTGCAATCGTTGGACCAATCGCCTACTGTTTTGCCAAATCCCCAGGTTTGGATCGATCAGCTGGTTTGGCATCCGCTACAGCCTTGGTTAGCATTTGGTGTAAATAGTCGGGTGCAGGTGTGGGATGCGGCTCAGGCGAAGCCCTTATCCCAACTAGATTTCACTGAATCCTCGGTGCTTGGCTTGGCCTGGCACCCCGATGGCACCCTGTTGGCAGTCAGCGGTCATACTGGTGTGAAAGTTTGGCACAGCCATGATTGGGGGGCTAAGCCTGAGTTTATTGAGGTGCCGGGTGCGAGTATTTCAGTGGCCTGGTCTGCCGACGGTCGTTACCTGGCTTTGGGCAATTTGGAGCGGACGTTGGCGGTAGTGTCTTGGGGGAATCCGCCGCCGTGGCTGATGCAAGGGTTTCCTGGGAAGGTGAGACAGGTGGATTGGGCGGCGACAAGCGAGGAACAGCCTTCGCTCGTGGCGGCAGCCTGCATGGAAGGTGTAACGGTGTGGCGACGTCAGGGGCGAGGTTGGGGGAGCCGGGTGTTGGAGAATCATGAGGGTGTGGTAGTTGCGATCGCATTTCATCCCACCGCCTGTCTACTCGCCTCGGCTGCCCAAGATGGCCAACTCTGCCTTTGGCAAAACGCCACTACTCTACAACAAACCCTAAAAGGGGTAGTCTCCGGCTTCTCGGCTGTCGCCTGGCATCCCCAAGGCTCGTTTCTAGCCGCAGGCGGCGATCAGGGCGAAATCCTCATCTGGAAACCGCTGAGCCGAGGCCAGGGCTTCCAAAAATAATGATTTAGAAAGATATACTGGGTAAGCCTGTAACCTCCAAGTTCAAAAGACATGGAGAAACGCAATGTTGGACTCTCATGCACAGGAGTTTTGATTTTCTTGGCACTGGTTCCGTCTAATGGGGATAGTCTATCCCATGCTGGATGATGGTTAGACTGCATATCGAATTGATAACAACTGTGTCCAAGATATGCCCAGTTTCAAAATACCGAGTTTTACAGCAGGCACCACTTTTGTGGTGAAATGGACACGTACAAAATTGTGCACTAACCAGTAAACGTCTAGGGTTCGTTGTAAGTGCTTTCGAGATTTAGCATAGGTATTAGTTTTACGACGAAAGGCTGCATTCCGTCGTCGGATCGAGGCATTAAAGGCCTCAACATGATTGGCATGA
>JBCDJC010000220.1:0-8234 GCA_038748225.1 Cyanobacteria bacterium P01_H01_bin.26
CATCTTAACCCTTGGGCATATGGACAATACCTATTCTATCGACTATTGATGCCAATGTTGCCATGGTGTATGCCAATTGAAGGTTGAAGGAGGCGATTTATCCTATTTTCATTCATTGATAGTCCGACAGGTTTGGCAGTAGCTAGCCGAAAATTAGCACAGGTCTTAAATTTTACATTAGCGCTGGCTTCAAGAAAATGTCTTTGGCAGGAGACAGGGGGGCACCTGCTAACTGATTTTTTGATGCAACAGTCGATAAATCGTATCTGGAATCGCTACTTTGAGTGCGCGCCCCAAACGATTTTTCTTTTGGGCCAGATGTAGACAGCTTGGCTGAGGACAGAGATAAGCCGAACGTCCCATGCCGTGGTCAAACTGAACTGCCCCTGTCGGGTGGGTGCGGACTATCCTGAGTAAATGCTGGCGGTTAGCTACTTTTCGGCAGCTTACACATCGGCGATAGTTGGGCTGCATAGCATCTATTCCTCTTCATAGGCAGCTGGTTCGTCGGCGTTCGCTGCGTCGACAGCCTCGTTGGCTTCTGGGGCGATTTCCTCGTCCTCTAAGATTTCTTCCTCGTTGGCTTCTGCCATTGCCGCTGCTGCCGCTGCTAGATTCGCAGCTTTGATAGCTTCCATTTGAGCTGCCCGAGCAGCGGCTTCTTCTTCTTCTTGCTGCCGCTTAGCTTCAAACTGGGCTTGGACTCTTGCGTCTTCGGCTTCATAGTCATATTTGGCTGAATCTTTGATATCGATTTTCCATCCGGTCAAACGGGCAGCTAATCTTACATTTTGTCCTTCTTTGCCGATGGCTAGGCTGAGCTGATCCTCTGGCACTAAAACATGGGCCTGACGGTCTTCTGGATTCATCAGACGGACCTCGTCAACCCGAGCGGGACTAAGGGCATTGGCAATATAGGTCGCTGGATCTGGAGACCATCGAATGACGTCAATTTTTTCACCTCGAAGCTCGTTGACTACAACTTGAATCCGAGATCCCCGGGCGCCAATACAGGCACCCACCGGATCCACATCCCGCTCTAGGGTGTCGACGGCAATTTTAGTTCTAGGTCCCACGGAGCGGGAGGGCGGATTTGCCTCCCGAGCTACTGCGACGATTCGCACTACCTCATCTTCAATCTCAGGAACTTCATTTGAGAACAATTCGACCACAAGACTGGCATCTGCCCGAGATACCAGTAGCTGAGGTCCCCGGTGAGAGCCCTCTGACACTTTTTTGAGAGCAACACGAAAGGTAGCGTTGGCCCGATAGTTGTCATTGGGCAGCTGGTCCCGTTTGAGTAGCTCGGCTTCCACATCTGGCTGGCCAACGCCGCTGCTGACGGCCATAATCACTGACTGACGCTCAAACCGTAGCACCCGCGCCTGTAGGATAGTCCCCTCCAAATCCTGGAACTCTTCTTGGATGAGTCGGCGCTGCTGATCGCGTAATTTTTGGGCCAATACCTGCTTAGTCTGGATCGCTGCCATGCGGCCAAAGTCCCTCTGCTCTGGCGTCACATCAAGTACAACTTCGTCACCTACTTGGGCCTCGGGGGCAACTTCGACCACTTCTGCTAAGGAAATTTGGTGGTCAGGGTTGTCAACCGCCTCGACAATCATTTTGCTAGACAGTACTCTAAAACCTTCCTCTTCTGGATCTAATTCTACGGAAAAATTTTCAAAATAGTCTTCGTCAAATTGATTGCTGTCCATGCGGCGGGTACGACGATACCGTTCATAGCCTTTGAGCAGGGCCTCCCTCAGTGCCTGTTCTACAGCAGAACGGGGCAGGTTGCGCTCTCGACTAATGCCTTCAATCATTTCCTGTAGGCTCGGCAGACTTACCATGGACATGGGCTCTCTCCTTCTTAAATAAGTAGGCTTTCGGTGTTAATAAAAGTAAGAATGATGCTGATTTAAACCTGATACCCTAGCGAGCTACCGTGGTGCTGACAGGCACAGTTCGAGATGGCCATAATCTATGCTTCGACCTGGTTGCTCAGCTGTACCGACTGTACTAACTCACCGGGTAGAGCAATGCGGCGACCCCGTTGGCTAATGGCTAGCCTGCTAGCTGTGCGTTCTAGCAGGGTGCCGATCCAAACTTTCTTTCCCTTATGCGGAGTGTGCAGAGTAACTTCGATGGTAAATCCCTTGAAAACGATAAAATCACGGTCGGTTTCAAGCTGATTTGAAACTCCGGGGCTAGAAACTTCGAGGACATAGGCATCGGGTAGAACGTTGGCGGTCTCTAGTTCTTCTCCAAGGGCGATGCTCATACGCTCACAGTCATTTAAGCTGGTGTCAGTTTGCGTCAGGTTGCGGACATCAATGCGCAAAACTGGTGGGTTATGGTTGGTTTGCAAAACCGCACCAACAACCTCTAACCCCAGCTCTGCAGCAATGGGGTTGGCTATTTCAAGTACCTGTGGAATAACAGGATGGGTCATGAACACTTACTAAATTAACCAAAATAAAAAGTGGGCCTTAAGGTCCCACTTCTTTCACAATCATTTTTGAACTGGGTCGGTAAACGCCTAGGTCGCAAATCGTAACCAAGACAGTATACACACTGCAGGCTGCTACCGCGCTACACAGTCTAGCGCGTTTTTCTCTGCTTTGATTCAATTCCAGCTGCCTGGAAAAGTTCATCAACGTTAGCGCAGTAGGTGTCTATGCCGAAACTGGAGGGGGTCAGGGGATTTTGATAAGTAAAATGACGATACTGCAAACAAAATCGATCCCAGTCCTCCATACGGACCTTGAAGAGCTTTATAAAAAAGTCTATTAGCTGCTGAGATAAGGGAATGCGGAAGTAAATTGCTCGGCCTAGATAGTGACTGACGTCGGCAACGGCTTCGTCCACAGCGAGGGCCGGATTACCCAAAACAAGCTCCCTAGGCTCTTCTGGCGCAGGAGGATAGTCGACCAGATGGGTGACTATTGTGGCAATGTCTTGGGCATGGATAAAGTGTAGGGTCCCATCAGCGCTAAAAAAACGGATCAGATCGATCCACTTCGTCACCTCTGTCAAACCGCTGGAAATGTGGGAGTAGGGTTTATTGATGTCGCCGCCAAAAACCAATGTGGGGAACAGGGTGGTGATTTTTGAAAAAATAGCCAGGTTTTTTAGTTTTTGATGGCACTGGTATTTACTGCGAATATAGTCAAATGAAACTTGGCCCGCTGCTTGGAGAGGTTGGTTTTGCCGGTCTAAAATGCTGGCGGTTGAAAAGTAAAGTACCTGCCGAACTCGGTCTGGATCGAGCAGCTCCATGAGTCGTAAATTGCCAGTAACGTTGATATCGTAAATAGCTGGCGCGCCTCCCCATGATGTGGCGATCAAGATAGCGCTATCCATCGTGCCAAGTATGTCTGAAAACTGGTCTATCTCGCGTAGGTCGCCCTGTAGTACATGGACTCTGGGCTGATTGGCGATGTCGATTTGCAGTTTATCTGGATTGCGTAGCAGAAGAAATAGCTCGTGGTGAGTATTGAGTAGGCTTTCAACTACATAGTGGCCGATACAGCCGCTAGCACCGGTGATAAAAATTCTCTGCGGTGATGATTTTAGAGAGGGTGCCAGTGAACTCACAGCTTAGTTGGACTCGACATTCTTGACATTTAGATACCCATACTATTATCTGGCGTGGCAGTTATGACAGTTGATGTGACGCCCCACTGATTGTATGCCTATGCCCTATGGCCTAGCAGCCATGGGCTAATGCTCCGTCGCCCATGGCTTTCCCCTGAGAATCAGCCGTCGAAGTACGTCAGGCTGGGACGGCCAGTAGGTCTTCGAGCTGCTTGGCTGTTTCGAAGAAGTAGGCAGCGTTTTCTTCGGGGGTGCCGGGCAAAATGCCGTGGCCTAGGTTCAAAATATGACCGCCGCGACCGGCTTTGTGTACGGTGTCGAGGATGCGATCGCGAATAAAGTCCTTAGAGCCAAACAGGACACCGGGATCAACATTGCCCTGGACTTTCATGTTGGGACCCAATCGGCGACGGGCATCGGCCATGTCTACGGTCCAATCAACGCTGATGATATCAACGCCGGATTCGCCCATCATCTCCAGCACACCAGCGCTACCGCTGATGTAAAGGATCAGAGGGGTATCGGGATGGGTGGCTTTTACCTGACGCACCACCTGCTGTTGGTAGGGCAGGGCAAAGGTGCGATAGTCTGCAGGACTCAGCTGACCAGCCCAGGAATCAAACAGCTGTACGATCTGAGCTCCGCAGTCAATTTGGTAGCGCACATAGGCAGCAATGCCATCGGCTAGCTGGCTAAGCAGCTGATGTAGCATCTCCGGTTCAGAGAACGCCATGCCCTTGATCACAGCGTAGTTTTTAGAACTTTTACCCTCAACCGCGTAGGCCGCCAGGGTCCATGGGGAGCCGACAAATCCGAGCACCGTCGAGGCATTTCCCACTTCCTGACGCAGGGTGGTCAGAATCTGACGAATAAAGGGGAGGGACTCCTCTGGGTTGAGCGGACGCATGGCATCGATTTGCGCCTGGGTGCGAATTGCAGGTTCGATAATGGGACCCTTGCTTTCTACGATGTCGAAGGGGATACCCATACCGGGGAGGGGGGTCAAAATGTCTGAGAACATGATGACGCCATCGGGACGAAAGGCTCGCCACGGCTGTAGTGAAATCTCAATCGCTAAGTCTGCATTTTCGGACCGTTCGCGAAAAGAGGGATACTTCTCCCGCAGGTCACGGTAGATCTTCATGTATCGACCCGCCTGACGCATCATCCAGACCGGTGGTCGATCCAAGATTTCGCCCTTGGCGGCTCTTAATAGGTAGGGCGTTTGCTCGGGTTGGGTCATTAACGTTCACCACAGATTAAAAAGCTTTTTAGTCGTATCTTTCAGCTTATCATTGCGAATTGCTCCCATGACTGAAGAGGTCTGGCATCCCTGGGTTTTAGCCTATGAACTGAAGCTTCTGACGCGACCACGGCGACGTAAACTTAAAGGCAGATAACGAACTGTGGCCGCTTGTGCCGCTTTATTCAGACCTATCCATGCAAAATGTGAACTTTTTTAAAAAGCAGGGGGGACGGTGGTTCTCGCAACGCACCACCCACTATTTAAAAGCGGGGGACTCTAAGGCGGGTAAATCAGATTTAGAGGTGACCTACATTGATACCCAGGCGGATGTGCTTGCACGGCTCTGTAGTGAGGTTAGCTGTGGGACTGAAGACGCTTTGGGTGGGCTGCAGATTGTACAGAAAAGTACCCTTTCAGCCGGTCAGACCAGGACTCAATCGACGCTTTTAGTTGCGATCGCAACTGACGACCACACAGGCAAATTGCTGCGTCAGACCACTGGCCAGGCAATCTCCCTAAGCCAGTACCATTTAGAGAACGATGTGCTTACTGTAACCACTGAGATGGATGGGCTCCGAGCCGAAGAGCGCTGGTGGTTTATCACTGATAATTTACGCATGCGAACCAATGTTTTGAGCGGAGAAGCAGGTCAGATTATGGCTTCTTTTTGCTCAGAAATTCGCCTGGGAGATGTCAAAACCTAGACCTAACGTCTGCGAAGAGGCATTGGCTGAAACGGCTGGATGGGCCTAGACGCACTCGGTCGGACATAGTCTGAATAAAACATTAGCCTGGCGTCACGGGGATTCGTTTCCTTCATTGGATTGGCCGCTACCTGGTCTGTCTGTCCTCGGCGAGGCGAGCCGGACTGGTAGACATCCACTAACGTATCCACTGTCCCTACTGGAAATGTCTCTACCGGGAATGTTTTTATCGACATACCAGGATGTGACCCAACGCTCACTACAGATGGAGCGCTTGAAAAATTAGCGGCTGCTGATTTTTCTGGGGTGAACTGCGGTGCAGGAGGATGGGGCGTGTTAGCTTTCTCGATGTGCCTTGGGGCTGTCGCTAAATGTAGCGGTCCTCCTAGTTGGGCTGCAATTACCTGCTCAAAGCCAGGGGTAAAGTGGCGGACAGGTTGGCCTCGTCGCAGCCAGATGGACAGTATTTGTTGCACAGAGACAATCTTATATCGACCCTGATAAACCGCTTCAATAATCGCATCGCGAATCCAGACAGCACGATATGTGTTGAGCCAGTACAGTACCTGACTTTCAGGACTGTACTGGTTGAGCTCTAAGCTAAACGACTTGATTAACGTAATCGCCTGCTGTGCTTCGCGTGCTATGTCTGATGCCATCATGGGCAGTAGCCTACGGTCCTAGGTACGAGTGAATTTACCCCTACGGTCACAATCCCCTAATACGCTGAGAAAATAATACAAACAGCCTTAGTTGGCTTACACCCTGCTTAAACTTTAACGTTTGCCGCCGCTCCTTAACGCTGTCCTTAAAATTTGTTTGACAAGTTCAACTTTGATTGCCATCGTTAGCACGGCCTATCGCTGCTCCACAACGCCTCCATCTACCTGCCGGATATTGGGTTCATCAAAGGGATCGCCGCTGCCAAGCCAGTTGAAGTTGCTGAGTCTAAACCCTATGGAGCCAGTTTCTCTAGTAGGGCTATAGCGCAAAACCACTCCATAGGTACGCCGACTATATTCGGCAATAAATTCAGTATTGATCTCTTCCCCCGTCTCGACGTTGATCGATGTTTGAAAACCTAGCAAAACAGGCCCGATAATCTGCTGAAGTATCCCAAAGCTAAAGATACTGCGGTCTACGTTGCGATCAAACAAAAAGGGAGAGTTATCACTAGAGATTAGTTCTTGGGAGTACCCAACATTAAAGCGAGTATAGTCAAGAAAATTGTCGGATAAATGGCCGATCTGTCCATCCAGACGAATATCTCCAGAAATCTCTTCTTGAAAGTCCCCACTGGTGTAGTAGGAGCCTACACCAAACAAACCAACATTCAGATTGAGAAAAGGGACCAACGGTACCGGGGTGTAGCGTAATCCTTCAGTTTTTGTAGCTGGGAGAGGGGTGCCTCGCCACAAATTAAAACCTTTTCTTAAGCGGGCACTGGCTTGCATACGACCTAAGGTGACCAGGTTGTCGCCTCCTAGAGAACCATCCAGCAGATCGGCTCGGTCGGTTCTAGCTGTGACTAGCTGTGCCCCAGCTTGGTAGGTCAGGATGAGTCCACGACCGTCTAGATTAATGGCCGGTGACAGTAGCACCGCACCAAGGCTAGAGCGAACGTTTTGAAAGCCAAGACTGCCGTTAAACAAGCGATCTCGATAGCTGTATTCTGCTGCCAGCACATGATTGCCAATAATGTAACGATTGCGGATGTTCCCGCGTAGATTATCTTCAAGCTGATCGAAGTCGATACCTGTGAGGGTGAGGCCAGCAGAGAGATCGGATCGAGGGCTCAACCGCGTATCAAAGTCGGCTTTGATGCCAAAAACGTCTGAATCAGTAAACCCCCGATTCAGGGCCCGCTCTATAAAATACTGAGGCGTAACCGTAAGGCTGGATGTTTCGTTGCGTACGACGGGAATGTCGCTCTCAAGAAAAACGCCGCCTCGGTCGCTAGAGTCGCTATTGACTTCAACTATAAAGGGATTGACCTGATTTGAATCAGGAGCCCCACGGTTGAGCACATACCGTGACCGAAAGAGCGGCAGCGATAGCCCCTGATCAAAGACTAACCTTGGATCCTCTGTCGTTAGCAGGTCGGCTGTGGGGGATAGGGTGGTCAGCGTCATTCGCTCAGTGCGAAATTCTAGCTCGGGCGGTGAAAACGGATCGTTAGTTAACCTGACATCCTCTGCCACCCAGCTTTCGGCGTCAAACTCTATCCGGGCCGCTTCAAACCGGAGGCGTCTGATATTACCTTCGGCATCCGGTAGACTGGCACTGACGCGCGAGCTAATCTGCAACCCGCCTGCAGCGGTAACACTGTTAATCTCTTGATCTGGATTTAGGGGGTCAAATACGGTACGGCTAGTGACTGCGTTGTCAAACGGCGACGCAAAGTCGTCTTCTAGGGCTGGTAAAAATAGCTCACCCCGTGTTTCGAAAAGCGTACCGGCTTCCTGCAGCAGATTGTACTCAGCCCGCTCGCCTCGAACTTCCTGTTCACCTCGGGTCAAAATGACATTGCCTTCGGCTAGGGCATAGCGGTTGTTCAGATTAACCCAGAGTTCATCGGCTAATAGAAAAGCGTTGTTGAGTTTGAATACAACATTGCCTCGGGCAATGACCACCTGCCTGTCCGAGTCAAAAACCTGTGTATCGGCTGTGATTTCAAGGCTTGACGG
>JBCDJC010000221.1:0-8137 GCA_038748225.1 Cyanobacteria bacterium P01_H01_bin.26
CAGGGTACATGGATCTGTCCCTATGGTTTGGCAAGCCAAACGGTGGAGGTGATTGTAGCGCCTCAAACGCTGGCGACCTATTTAGATCATGGGTCCATGGCGGCCCTGGGCACGCTGCGGCAGCGGCTAAGTGCAAATCTAGACCTGCCTTATTTTCATGTGGGGGCGATTACGCCGGAAATGCAGATGGTGCTGCATCAGTATCTGCACTGTCCCTACGAAGGGGTAATGCAAACGCTCTATTTAGAAAGTAAGGCGGTTGAGCTGATTGTGTTAAAACTGGCGCAGATTAAGCAAATGGCGCAAGAAGCGGATGCTAGACATATCAAGCGTCAGCTCAATTCTCAAGATAGGGAGCGAGTTTACAAAGCCCGTGAGATTTTATTGAGCGATATGGCCGACCCGCCATCGCTGCAGCAGCTGGCTGACCGTGTGGGGATTGGTGACTATAAGCTGAAGCAGGATTTTCGGATGGCGTTTGGGACGACGGTGTTTGGATATTTGCGATCGCACCGCCTAGAACAAGCCCGCCAGCTGCTGACGGAACGCACCATGAATGTCTCCGAAGTCGCCCAGCTGGTCGGTTATAGCAGTCTAAGCAAATTCACCTCCGCCTTCAAACGGCAGTTTGGTGTGTTGCCTAGTGCCATTAGCAAACGCTGACACCAGACTTAACCAAGAAACGCCGCCTTGGATTAACAAAACGCCCGTTAGGTCATACTCTCTAGCTGCGCGCCGACATAGTCAGCTGACGGGCAATGGTATCGGTCACTGGCTAGTCACCCGTCAGCATCACCGTCTCAAGACGAATGGCTAAGCCCCGGTTTCATGGCTTCATGGAAATGTAAGTGGCTGTGATGCTGAATCCTGTGGTTATGAACATGGTGTTCATCGTGGATGTGTTGGTGCTCATGCCAAAGTCCGGTCTGAAATAGGGTAAGGCGTTGAGGCTTTAAGCACAGGTACACAGCCATAAAAATGACAGCCCCAATGAGACTACTATAGAGAAAATGATAGGTGGGATAGTAGTTAGCCAACCAGCCTGCCAGTGGATAGGCTAAGGCCCACCAAAAATGGCTCCAGGCAAATTGAGCACCATAGACTCGGCCCTGGGCTTCTTTGGCTACCCGACTAGCAATCAGGGTTTGAGTCGGTACATTAACCAGGGTGTCTCCCATACCAGCCAAAGCCCATAGCAACAAGAGAACATTAAAACCGACAAGATTGGCCGTCATCAGCGTCAGGGTAATCAAAATTGCACCAATGCTGGTTACCAGAATGGGATTGCGCTTCTTTTTAGCATTACCCAAACTAATGGAGGTAAGGGTGGCTCCAATGCCAAAGGCAGCCATTGCCCAACCATATTCGAGCTTACCTAACTGCAGAGTGCCCTGAACATAACCCACTGTATTGACAAGAATTTGCGCCCCTGCGATCGCAGCAATCAGTTGCAGCATAAGCGCATAACGGATGGGCGGATCGGTAAATAAACAGCTGGTCCCCGTCTTAATGTTTCGAATAACGGTTTCAACAGCTTTGGTATTTGTTTTCTCACCGGCAGTCCCATCTGCCCGCAGCTGCCCTGGTAGGGTAGCAAGCAAAATGGCTGCCACTAAAAACGTGATGGCATCTAGAAAAAAGACTTGTCGTGTGCCTACCCAGGCAGCAATCCCCCCTGCCAATCCAGGACCTAAAACGCCCAGTAGCTGATAGGTGGCACTAGATAGGGCAATGGCCTTGGGACATTCGTCTTCTGTTGTGACTAGGGGGATGGTAGCTTTATAGGTGGGAGTGAAAAAGGCATAGAACACATTTAGCGAAAATACAATCCCATAAATGTGCCAGGGTTGATTAATAAACGGTAGTAAGCAGACAATTCCCATGCGGATCAGGTGCGTGGTGATCATCAGGCGTTTACGATCGATCTGGTCTGCGATCGCTCCTGCAATGGGAGCTAATACAACAAAGGCTAATACCCGTAGAGTCAGGGCTCCAGCCAAAATAGTGCCTGACTTTTCACCCGCTAACTCAAACGCTAATAAAGCCAGACCTAACCAGGTAAGGGATTCCCCCACCAGATTGATGGTTTGAGCCATATAAAGTCTGGCAAAGACTGGGTTAGCCAACCCTTGTAGCCATCGAGGACGTTGTTTCCACATACTAAAAATCCAAATTTATCAGGGCTCTTTTAAATACTCTAAAATACTTTGAACCTATCCCTCCAGGGGGGATATGCAGGGTAAAAAATAGGGTGTTGCTGATTTGGAACAGTAACACCCTTTGACTAAGCTGCAATTCGCCAACCTTGAGATTGCTGCTGTGCAGTCCATAGGCTGGCATAGCGCCCTTTTTGCTGTAATAACTCCCAACTGGTTCCTTGTTCCACAATTTCACCGTCTTCCAACACTAAAATTAAATCAGCGTCAGCAATCGTGGACATACGATGGGCAATCACAATAACAGTTTTATCGACAATCAGACGATTGATGGCGGCTTGAACGGCAACTTCGCTCTCTGTATCCAGGGCTGAAGTGGGTTCATCCAACAGCACAATGGGCGCATCTTTTAAGATCGCCCGCGCAATGGAAACCCGCTGCCGTTCTCCCCCCGAAAGGGTACCGCCAATTTCGCCAATGCGGGTGTCATAGCCATGGACTAACCTCATAATAAAATTATGACAGTTAGCTGCTCGAGCGGCTGCTTCCACCTCTACATCAGTGGCCTCGGGCTTAGCCATGCGAATATTGTTGAGGATAGTATCGTCAAATAGATATACATCCTGAAATACGATCGAAATTGATTTCATTAAATGGGTCGGCTCCACCTGACGCACATCCACATCACCAATCCAGACCGTCCCTTGTTGGGCATCGGCAAACCGGGTAATTAATCGGGTAATGGTGGTTTTCCCGCTACCAGACGAACCCACTAAAGCTGTTAGCGATCTGGGCGGCAGCTGAAAAGACACATTTTTCAGTGCCCACTCTTGCTGTTGAGCATACCGGAAGGATACATGGTCAAAGGTAATGTCAAACTGAGTCAGCTGGGTAGCAGGGGCGAGGATCGGCAAAGCAGGAATTGCCATGATAGCTTGTACTCGTTCGATGCCAATTTCCATCAAATCCAGAATGCTGGTCAGGCCCAGCAATAGAGATAGCGGTTCGGTAAAGCGCATGGCAATAACAATCAGGGCCAGCAGGACTGGAATGGACAGACTACCCTGAAAAATAAATAAAATTCCTAAGCTAATGAGCACTAAAATACCTGCTTCTACCAACGTTGACACGGACACTAAGGGCAGTGTCATCAACCGCTCTCCCTTGGTTTGAACCTGTCGCTGATGTTCCAGGGCTGTTTGCAAAAGCTCTGAACGTGCCCCTACTTGTCCAGTTGATTTGAGCACCGGTAAGCCTTGGGCATACTCAACAATTCGCGAGGCGACCTCAGCATCGGCAACAGCGGTATCTCGCAGCGACACCCTAACTAAATCTCGGGTGTAGCGATAAATGGGAATGGCCAACGGAAATGTTAATAACAGCGATACGGCCAGTCGCCAGTCAATAAAAAAGGTGACCAACACCGTCATCAACGGCACAATCATAGTCTGAATCGTCAATGTCGCCAAACTGCCAATCCAAAGGACAATCTCACTGACATTGCCACTCATAACAATATTGAGATCCCCGGATTGTCGCTGACTGAGGTCTTCCAAGGGCATTTGTCGTAACTTCTCTGCCAGCCGGAGTCGAAGCTCATGGGCCATATCAGCGGAGGTTAACCATTCAAAATCCATTTCTCGCCAGCGCAATCCCCCTTCAACTATAACAAGGGATGTAAATAGTACCAGCAGGAGCCAAACTTGCTGCATATCCGGAGGAGATGCCATCAGGGCGGATAGCAATGGAAAGAAAAGGGCAAAGATAATGCCTTGAATAATTGATGCTGTCACCGATAACAGCAAAGCTTTTTGTAGTTGGGGACGATGGGAGCCTGCTGCATCCATCATGCGGTGATAGGTGTTTAACATTGTTATTGCCTAAATATTCGCTTATAGGTTCGTCCGTACTGACTGCTTCATGTTTAACCCCCAATTTTGGGCAGCTTGATGCCGAGACCATAGTCGAGCATAAAGACCTTCGGCGGCAATCAATTGCTCATGTTTCCCTAACTCAACTAGGCGACCTTGATCTAGCACGGCGATTTGATCAACCTGGGTGATGGTGGCCAGGCGGTGGGCAACAACAATCAGGGTTTTGTCTTGGGTGAGGGCTGCGATCGCAGCTTGAATCAACGCTTCATTTTCCGGATCGGCAAAGGCCGTGGCTTCATCCAAAACCACAATGGGATTATCCTGAAGAATCGCACGGGCAATGGTGATGCGCTGACGCTGCCCCCCTGACAGCTGTCCCCCCCGTTCCCCTACCAGGGTGCCATAGCCCTGGGGCAGATCAAGAATAAATCCATGGGCCTGAGCTGCCTGAGCGGCTGCTTCGACCTCTTCACGGGTAGCATCGGGACGACCCAATTTAATGTTGTTAAAAACAGTATCTTGAAATAAAAAAGTGTCTTGAAAAACAAAAGACACCCAGGACATTAACGTGTCTGAGGTCATGTGACGAATATCCACACCACCAATTTTAATTGCTCCCTCATTAACATCCCAAAACCGAGGAATAAGTTGTGCCAGAGTGGTTTTACCTGCCCCCGATGGTCCCACTAGCGCGGTTACACTGCCCACAGGCAGGTGAAGAGATAAATTTTGTAGCGCAGGCGTGTCATCACCATAGGCAAACGTAACATTCTCCAGTGAAATTGATGCATCTGCAGGCTGTTGTGGCTGTGATGGCTGTGACAAAGCTGGTTCTGCTAAAACGGTACCGATTCGCATGGCTCCGGCATTGGCCTGATTGATCATATAGGCAAGGGTGAAAATCGGTTTAAACGCGCCGCATAAGCGGGGTGCCACTAATAGAAAGACCAAAAATCTCGGTATGGTTATACTGCCCTGAGACAACAACCAGACCCCAAAAACAGAAACAATCACTAAGGTGGGCAACGGTTCAAACAAGAGAGAACCTAAGCGGGCAGAAAATCGATTTTTCTCATTCCAGTCTCGCAGGCTTTGAGTAAATATATTAAGAGCAGTTTGGAAGCGTGCAAACGAGCTGCTACCATCGTCAAATGTGCGTACCACTTGCATTCCCTGGACAAATTCAATGATTACACCGTTGATTTTCTCATTGGCACGATCATAGGCATCCCGCTGTTCTTCATAGTCTTGCAGAGCCAACCTGATAAAAATCAGTCCCACAGGCACTATTGCTAAGGTCACCAGACCCAATCGCCAATCGGCTATCAACACGGCTATCAAAGAGATAGTCGGGATCGTATAGGCCTGTCCAATTAATGGAGTACTATCGGCGACAAAAGCGTGGAGAGCTTTAACATCATCCTGCACTAACTTTTTGACAGCGCCTGATCCAGTGGTAATCACGTAGCCAAGGGGCAGTCGCGCTAAATGCTCAGCCAGGGCAGTACGCAGAACTACCTCAAGATTAAAGGCTCCAATGTGAGATATTCTAAACGCAAAAACTCGGGATGTGAAAGCAATCACAACCAGCGCTAGGGCTACTCCAAGCCAGCGCCAAACAATCCCTGGAGCTAGAGTTTCAGACAATAGTTCCGCAGCAATAAAGGGAATTGTTAACAGCGAGGCAAGACTGCTGAAGGAGCTGAGGGCAGAGAGTGCGATCGCAGCAATAATTCGCCCCTTAACCGGAGCCATAATACTCCAGATGCCTGAGGGTGGTTCAGAAAAGAGTTGATTGGCCATAACATAATTTTATAATGTTGTTATCATAGCTAACCCAAAGCGATACAACATTTGCCGAACGGATTTTTTCTTATCCCAAACGGATTTTTTGTCGTTTAGAGATGTGCGGGAAAATAATGTACCTGTTGAGGGGCTTGGCGACCACTGGTTTCCTTTACGAAGGGGAACCGTCAGGGAGGGGTTTTCGATACTGGCGCTATCGGTCGAAACCCCTCCGCCTACGGCACCTCCCCTTCGCAAGGGGAGGAAATCCTACAACACATTTCAAACGGGTATTCTATTCATTGGCAAATCTCTTAATAAGCTAATGACGATGTTCGTCTAATTAAAACAACCGTCAGCAACGCCACTGCCGCACTGATTAAAAACAGTCCTTGGTAACCAATGGCTGAGGCAATCACACCGCTAACGCCTGCAGCCATAAAAGCTCCCAAATAAACAATCGAAGTTTGAGCCGTAAACTCTGTTCCTGCCGCTGCCAAACGACTCTTATCCATCATCACTGTAGATGACACTGTAAAAATAGCACTGTTAGCAAAACCCACCAAAATTGTCACCATGTAAAGTGTCGGAAGATTCCTAACCCCTGCAGCAGGCAGCAAATACATCAAAACAGCAATGCTTTGCAATAGACCAAAAACAAGTAGCGATCGCTTACGTCCCAAGGGTACTACCAGCAATCCTGACACTATCGCCCCAAAAATACTCGCTCCATTTCCCACTACCCCCAATAGCCAACCAATATCAGCTAGTGACAAACCAATATCCACTAAAAGAGGGCGAAACATACTTTCCGACATACTACCACCCATAGTATATAGCGTGAGCAGCATCAGCCAATGCCATACCCCAGGGCGGCGATAAAAGTTAACCAGATCCTTCCAAGCAGGGGCTGTTTGACCATTAGCCTGTTCCTGCGGTAGGCGCTCTTGATGGCGTAGTATGGGGACTAAAGCCACCACCACCATAAGCGACAGAGCCAGTAGACTGCTTCTCCAGCCCCATTGGTTAAGTAAAACCAGCATGACTCCTCCCCCCAGCATCGCTCCTAGATAGTTACCCGCCATCTGAATCCCATTACCCCAACCTCGTTCTGTCGGAGCTAGGAGATTTACAGCTAAAGCATCTGTGGCAATATCTTGACTCGCGGCTAGAGTCGCCATCACCATCAGCAAGCTAAACAGCAATATAAAATTGGTTTGGAAACTTACAAATGCACAGAGAACGGCGACACCTGCCAGCAACAATTGGAACATAACAATCCAAAATCGATAATGTCCCCAGCGAGTATAGCCATAGCGATCGATTAGGGGAGACCAAAGCACCTTAAACAATAAGGGCAGAGCTAGCAAGTAAACTAGCCCAATGGATTCTAACGATGCCCCCTGCTCCCGCATAAAAACAGGCAGGGCCTGCACAAAAAACATCAGCGGAATGTACTGCGAAATGTACAGGCTGCTCAACAGTGCCAATTTATTAGTTTTCAGGCGATTGTTCACTAGAAACTAGACCTAAACTGAACACCATAGGTAGCCGGAGCCCCAAAAGCTCCTGCGCTTGTTCCACCAAATGTACTAAAGTCAAAGCCTTGAGCAATATATCGAGTGTCAAACAGATTATTGGCAAAGAGATATACGCCATACTGATCAAATTCATACCCTAGACGAGCATTGATAACAGCATAGGGATCTTGTTCTACGACATTGGCTTCCTCAAAGAATGTCTTACCCACACCCTGCAATTCTAACCGAGCAAACAGGCCAAACGGTGCCCGATATTGAGCCGCCACATTGTAGGTAAACTCTGGAGCATAGGGTAAACTGTTACCATCAAAATTAGTGCCCGTATTGGGATCGGTGAAGCTAGTAAATTCAGCATCAACCAGCCCCAAACCCGCTATCAAATCTAATCCTTCGACGGGGGTGGCTCGCACATCCAATTCCAGCCCCGTAATACTAACATCGGCATTACGAACACTGTCGGTAAACAGGGTGAGCGGATCAAATGTAGCCACCTGATAGTTAGTCACAGGATTATGGAAAAATGAGAGATTTACCCCTAGACGCTCATCGAGCCATGTAGTTTTAACCCCTACTTCATAGTTCCAGGAACGCTCAGCTCCAAACCGCAAAGAAGCCTCGTTATCGGCGAAAATATTGACTCCCCCTGGTCGATATCCCCGTGCAATGGTGCCATACACCGTGGCTTCAGGACTTAAGCGATAATCCACAGCAAACCGAGGCAAGAGTGCATCAGTGCTTTGCTCGACATCGTTAAATGCCAACAGTGGGGTATCAGGAAACC
>JBCDJC010000222.1:0-8136 GCA_038748225.1 Cyanobacteria bacterium P01_H01_bin.26
GATGCTTTGACGTAGGAGGCTGGGTCAACACCGGGGGGAATGCGATCGCACAGCAAATGCATCAGATACTCTGCTTCACCCTCAATCGGATTTTTCAGCACCTCGCAGAGAGCGGCAGTCTGCTCAGCATTTAAAGGTAATGGAGGGATACCCAACGCTGCTCTTGCTTTTACATGTTCGCGATATGACTCCAGCATCACTTACCCCTAAACCCTCTAGTAGTAGATATGAAAGACGAAAATTGACACAAAAAACCTGACTATGAAATTTTACATCCATCCTAGCGTAATGAACGCTCTGAAAGCGTGAAAAGCCCTACCTCATTAGGGATTCAAGATATTCAGAGTCAACCCCCAAAGCCAGGCCAAAATAGCTTTTATCCGACCGACTGAGCACGCTTGCTAAGGAATATTTGCCGAATTCTCCCTAATTAAATGAACATCCCGCTGCGGAAATGGAATGCTAATACCGACTTCATCGAACCGCGTTTTAAGAGCCTCTTGTACACCAAAATATACGTCCCAATAGTGTTCGGTCCTGACCCAGGGTCGCACGGCGAGGTTGACACTGCTATCAGCAAGTTCTAAAACCCCAACGGTTGGTTTGGGATCGTTGAGTACGTGGGCGTGACTTGTTAGGACCTCCTGCACAAACCGTTTAACGTTTGCCAGATTTTCTTCATAGGCAACCCCAATAACAAGGTCCACCCGCAAAATCCCTTTTGCGGAATAGTTAATAATGTTGTCGTCTGTGAGCTTACTGTTAGGCACGATCACCGTGCGGTTGTCCAATGTACGTAGAACCGTTGTGAAAATTTGAATTTCCTCTACAATGCCGCTCACACCGGCCACCTCAACCCAGTCCCCCGAACGAAACGGATGAAATAGAATAATCAAAATGCCCGCAGCAAAGTTGGAGAGAGATCCCTGTAGAGCTAACCCAACCGCTAGACCCGCCGCCCCTAAAATGGCGATTAAGGATGTGGTTTCAATTCCTAGGCGTCCTAGGGCCGCTAAGACAAAAAATGAAAGCGTAGCATAGTAAAGAATGTTGCAGGCAAATGAGGTCAGCGTTGGTTCAATATTAGTCCTTACCATGGCCTGCTTCACAAGCTGCTTGACCGTATCGGCAACCCAACGCCCGACAATCAAAATGACGATGGCAATCAACAAACGTACCCCGAAATCGACCGATAGGTTTCGGAGCGGCAGCAATATCTGATTTGCCTGGTTAGATGGAATTTGGCCTAGCATAGTCATTTGAACGAGTCAGATACGCGCAGTATACGCTAGCTATAAGTAAGTAAAAAAAGAGCTGACAGAAATTTCTGCCAGCTCTTTTTTCTTATTGTCAATGGCGTAGAGCCAATGTTATGCCATCCTTCAAGGAAAGCGGTTAAGCGGCTTGCTGGTGCACGGTAAAGTGCTGTGCCGGTGCCGGGAAACCCGCTTGTCCAAAGCCATCGCGGATCACTTTGTTGGTATCGAAGTATACCTGCCAATAGTCGTCGTTACTACAGTAGGGGCGTACTGCCAAAACCGGTCCCATGGGGGTAAACTCCAAAATCTCCACGTCTGGCGCAGGATCGCTCAACACGTTAGGAATTGCCGCCAACCGTTCCTTAAGTAGAGCAATCGCCTGACTAGGTTCTACCGTATTGTCGAGCTGAGCAACCAGATCAACCCGACGATATGGATTAGTCGAGAAGTTTTGAATCGTGTCTGAGAAGATAGTGTTATTACCGATAATCGTCATCACGTTGTCCATGGTGTTGACCTTAGTCACAAACAAACCCACTTCTTCTACAGTCCCCGTTACTCCCCCAACAGTCACGAAGTCACCTACCTTAAAGGGACGTAAAATCACCAAAAAGGCTCCAGCTGCAAAATGAGCTAACAACCCACTCCAAGCCGCACCAATGGCAATACCAGCCGCCGCTAAGAGAGCAGCGAAAGAGGTGGTCTCAATGCCAAAGAAGCCTAGAAGAGCAACAACTAAAACAACATTTAGCAATACACCTACCGTGGACTTGAGATAGATCACTAACGTTGGATCAACGGTGGTGTTTTTGAGGCTGCGGGTAAGTAGGCCAATGGAAAACTTAATCAACCAGCGACCTACAATCCAGAAAACTAGAGCCCCAATTAACTTGAGGCCCACTGCGATTAAAATGCTAGTGGCATTACTGGCTATGTTCGTCAAAAATGCTTCATTCATGGAGATCCTTAAAGCCAAAGTTCACATCTAGAGGCGAAAGTATCGTACTCAAATCGGCAATGGAATCCTTCCGCTAAAACACTTAAGCTTTTTAGGCATCGTATTGGCTGTTGCGCCCATTTTCTAGACAGATTGAACTAGCTTAAAACAACAGATATTCTACAGATCCTGGATTACACAAACCTGGTAAGAGGCCGCTGCAACGCCACTTGATCTATCAATTTTTGCTCATTAAAAGCAGCCCATCCGTCACGGGCTGCTCACGGGCTGCTTTTAATGAGCCCGCAGTTTTCTTTAAAAATATTGCTACCATGCTGCTAAAAAATGGGGTTTAACTAGCCACGCTATAGCCAGAATTAGAATATTCCCTTACGAAAAACTACAGTTCTAGCCATAGCTGCTTTATTAAGCAACCATTGGGGGCAAATAGTCGCTACACTAACGGCTATCCTTGCGCTCAAGTGCCCATTTGATAATCATCCAGAATTGAGGTCGTTCTGTGTCCATGCCACAACGTAAAAAGCAATCGGCTAAGCAGCCGACTAAGCCAACGTCCACCGCCGCCAAGCAGCGTAAAGGACATGGTTTTAGAATTCCTAAATGGGCTTGGGTGGCTGTGGCACTGACGAGTGTGGCGACGGTCTCAGCCGGTACGGGGGCGCTGCTAGCCGTCTCTATGAACACTAAACCCCTATTGCAAAGTCAGCTTTCCCCTGAGGAAGCCGCTGTTTTTAGCGACGAAAACGATCCGATTTTGGCCAATAGCAGTCTGCGGCTGCCTCGATTGACCAGACCTGTCAACATTCTGGTCCTGGGTGTGAAGGTTTTAACCTCCGACATCAATGAAGCTGGCGCAGAAGACCTGGGTTACCATGCCCTGGTCAACTCGTTTGAAGGGCTATCGGACACCATGCTCCTGCTACGGTTTAATCCGCGCACCGAGCAGCTGGTGGTGATGTCGGTGCCACGGGATACGCGGGCGCTGGTCAACGGTTCACTGACCAAAATTAATGAAGCTAATCTAGACGGTGGCCCCGCCCTCACCGCAGAGTCCATCAGTAATTTACTCGGTGGTGTGGCCATTGACCGGTATGTACGAATAAACGTACAGGGTGTGGAAAAACTGATCGATGCCCTGGGCGGGGTAACGGTCAATGTCCCTAAGGACATGAAGTATCAAGATGACAGCCAGCATCTATATATTAATTTGAAGGCTGGACAGCAAACCCTAGATGGTGACCAGGCGCTGCAGTTTTTACGGTTTCGCTACGACGAGAATGGTGACATCGGCCGCGTCCAGCGTCAGCAGACTATGATGCGGGCGGTGATTGAACAAACCCTAAACCCAGCCACCATTGCCCGCCTGCCCAAAATCCTATCGGTGATCCAGTCCCACGTGGATACGAATCTCTCGGTTGAAGAGCTGGTGGCCCTGGTGGGCTACGGTGCCCAGACCAGCCGCTCAGATGTGCAGATGCTGATGCTGCCGGGTAACTTTAGCAGCCCTGCAGAGTACAGCCGCAGCTACTGGCTCCCCAGCTACACCAGCATTGACGCCATGGTGGAGCAGTACTTTGGGCTAGAGTCTGCCCAGGCCAGGGAGGCGACCAGCCCATCGGCCCTGAGTGTTGTTATTCAAGACAGTACCGGGGATGACGTTGCGGTCCAATCGATGGTGGACAAACTGTACGACAGCGGCTATCTCAGTGTCCGGGTGGGGGACGAGTTAAACGAACCTCTAGTTGAGACTAGGATCGTCGCCCAGCGGGGCGATCAGGCTAGCGCCTCGATGATGCAGCAGTTTTTGCGCATTGGCGAGGTACGGGTGGAAAGTACGGGAAATCTGGATTCGGACATTACGATTCAGCTAGGGGAAGATTGGCTAGGCGAACATGGAGCCGCCCTTTGATGGCCAATGAGCGCATCTACCAGATCAAGATTACCCTGACCGACAGTGAACCGCCGATCTGGCGACGCCTGCTGCTGAATGCCAACACTAGCCTGGAAGAACTGCATCGCATTATCCAAATTGCCATGGGCTGGCAAAATCTATCGAGTTATCACTATCGGATTGGCAAACAGCGCTCTGACACTGAGCCCTCCCTGCTACAGATGCCCATCAATGAGGTGATCAGGGACGATCTAACCCTGTTTTGCTATGTGTACGACCTGCGCGACGGTTGGTTTCATACCATCGAGGTGGAAATGATTTTGCCAGCCGATCCCCAGGGACAGTATCCCCACTGTGTAACCGGGGAGCTGCGCTGTCCGCCAGAGGGCTGCGGTGGCATTTGGGGCTACAACGAACTGCTGGACATCTTAGATGATCCTGAGGATCCCCAACACCTGACCCGGTGGGATGAGGTGGGGGGTGACTTTGACCCCGAGCACTTTGATGTGGGGCTGGTTAATATGCAGCTGCATTCAGGTTAGCCGTGGCCGGTTTATTGCCCATCGGACATATACTGTCGAATCCCTGCCCGCCGCCAGCCTTGACGAATTTGAGGTGCCTGATATTGCATAAACCACTGGGCTCGAGCCGCCAGCAGGGCGAGCTCCATGGGCAGGGTGAACTGGATCAGTCCCTGGCGGCGTAGCATCCCCACATGGCTATCAAACTGCTGGCGTAGCTCCCGCAGCTCGCCCAAGTACCAGTCCAGTCTGGCGTGGCGCAGCTGGGCAACTTTTTTGATCCGGCGCAGCTCCGTTTTGAAGGTGGTGAGGGCCGCGATAAAAACCCGATCTCGCACCTGGCCCTGGAGCATGTACTGGCTAAACAGATGATAGTCGCTGAGGGAGCGGTACGAGTCCCTAGCGAGCTGCTGAGGGTGGCGGGAAAGAGGCTGCATAATTGTTGGGTAGGGACGACCAGGGATGCCTATTTTGAGCAAGGCGGTGGCCAAATGTTAGCAAATTCCTTGACTAAACACCTCCGCAGACTATCCTGATGTCGAAATGCTAGCTCCATGGACAGCGCCTCTTCCAGGGGAAACCAACCAACGTCGGCCACTTCCCCCTGGCTCACCTGGGGCTCTAGGGTGGGCAGCGGTGCCCCCGGCTTGAGAAATACCATCAGGGGATAATGCATGGTGACGTTTTGCAAGCGCCGGGGCTCGCTAAACACCAGACTGGGCTGATCGAGGGAGCCGACCAGGCGGTGGTTTGCCTGCAGTTCCTGGAGATCTAGCCCCAGCTCTTCCCACACTTCCCGCATGACGGCACCGCCGGTGGTTTCGTCATAGTCGAGGTACCCCCCGGCCAGGCCCCACTTGCCCACCTCGGAGGGCAGGTCGGGACCACGCTTGTTGAGGGGGACATAGGCAGCGCCGTCGTAAATAACCACCAGAACGGCTAGGACGGTAACACTACGGCTAATCCAAACCTCTTCACCGTCTACGGTGATACAGCGGTTAGGCGTGCTTGGGAACTTGACCATCAGAGAACAGCCTCAGCTGTTTTGTGGGTTGAGATAGGCTGCGATCGCACTTTCCGCAATCTGGGCCATGCTCACCCCCTGACTGGCGGCGGCATCCTTGAGCTGCCGGTAAACATCCCCGGACAGACCCACCCGATGCTTGCGGCGACCCGAAGCCGGTTTTGCCGGGACATAGGCAGCGGAGAAGTTGCGGAGGGCGTCAAACCCGATGCGATCGCAAAAGTCACCAAAGCTCTCCGCCCCCTGCCGCCCCTTCTTAAAGAAGGCAAACATGGGCTCTAGGGTAGCTTCTAGATCGTCAATGTTCATCTTTTGCATAAAGGGCTGCGCCAACCGCGTCTGGTTGGGTGAGCCCCCCAGCCACAGCTGATAGGAGTTAGGCGCACTGCCAACAAAACCCAGCTCCGCCATGTAAGGGCGAGCACAGCCGTTGGGGCAGCCAGTCATACGAATGACAAAGTGCTCTTGCTTGAGGCCCAACTTGTTGAGCAGCACCTGAATCCGATCCAGAATGCTCGGAATAACCCGCTCTGACTCAGTCACAGCCAAACCGCAGGTAGGCAAAGCCGGACAGGCCATGGCATGGCGATGGAGCAAATTGATCTGGTCTTCGGCATCGATACCATTGCTACTCAGAATATGCTCGATTTCGTCCTTGTCAGCCGGATCAATCTCCGTCAGCAGCAGGCTCTGGTTACCCGTCAACCGGATGGGCAGGCGATAGCGCAGCTCAATTTCCTTGAGGGCCGACTTGATCTTAAAGCTACCCCTGTCATGGATGCGACCATTCTCGATGTGCACCCCCAAAAACAGCTTGCCATCCCCCTGTTCGTGCCAGCCTAGATAGTCGTAAAAAGTCCACTCGGGCAGGTCTCGGTAGGGTTGAATAGCCTTGCCAAAAAACTCTTCCACCTTGGCCCGAAACTTCTCCACCCCCCAATCGTTGATCAGGTATTTCATCCGAGCGTGGCGGCGCTGCACCCGATCACCGTAGTCCCGCTGGGTTGCGACAATCGCCTTGACCAGATCGTAGATGTCGTCCTTATCGACATAGCCGATTTCATCGGCAACGCGGGCAAAGGTCTCTTCCTTATTGTGGGTGCGCCCCATGCCGCCACCGGCTAGCACGTTAAACCCAAGCAGCTCCTGATTGTCATCGACAATCACCACCAGGGCGACATCCTGGGTGTAAACATCAATGGAGTTATCACCGGGCACCGTCACCGAGCACTTAAACTTCCGAGGCATGTAGTGGGTGCCATAGATCGGCTCCACACTGTCATGGACGATGGTGCCATTGCCGTTGCGCTGGCGAGCCGCAACCACATCGGGATGTTCTTCTCCGGTGACCGCCTTTTCGCCATCTAGCCAAATCTCGTAGTAGGCCGGGGTTTGGGGCGTCAGCAGGTCAGCGATCCGATTGGCATAGTCCCGCGCATACACATATTCGGGCTTGTCCTTAAAGGGCGCTGGCACCGCCATGACATTCCGGTTGAGGTCGCCGCAGGCCCCCAGGGTGGACCCCATGCTGCGGATAATCGATGCCATGGTAGCCTTGAGATTTTTTTTGAGAATGCCATGGAGCTGGAATGCCTGGCGGGTAGTGGCACGAATATTGCCATAGCCGTAGGTATCCGACAGTTCATCTAGGGTCAAATACAGCTCCGGTGACACCAAACCGCCGGGGTTGCGCGTGCGCAACATCATCCGATAGTCCTTTTCTTGCCCCCTGACCCGGTTATCCCGGTTGTCCTGCTGATACGACCCGTGGAATTTTAGAATTTGGATACCATCTTCACTGAAATGGGTGGTGTCCTGGGCCAGCTCAGTCGCCACTGGCTCCCGGAGAAACTGGCTACGCTCTTTGATACCTTCGAGCTTAGAGACTTTCTTAACAGGGGAAATCGGCGTTTGAACCATGATGCGGCGGTCGATAGCAGAACAGTAAACAAAAATCAGCTGAGAGGCGAAGCAGTCTCAAAACGGCTAGGGCTCCAATCCTTGAGCAGCCAGCAACGCTAATTGTAGTCAGATACTCAATCAATAAGGGTATTACCAAGCAAATTGTTAGATTTATTGCCCGGTAATCCGGTCGGGATTGTGGTGTATGGCCATGGTAGCACTGCTCACCCACCTGTGTTGAGATTATTCCTTGGGAAATGCAATATTCCCCATAGATGAATTGGCGGGTGGAAATTACTCTAGCAGGTGCGATGCCGCTGCTAGCAGGACTATGATGAACGGCGTTGGCTCTATCGACCCCAAAGCCAACCCCAGAATCAACTGCAGAGTCAACCACAGCAAGCGGAGGCTGGATGATGACGGATGCCACAATGTACAGTGAAGAAATGTATGTACTGCTGGTCCCTGGCAGTGAAGAGGTGTTTTTAGAACCCGAGGAGCTATTGGCAAAACTCAGGGCCATGCTGGCTGAATACCCCAACCAGCTGCCCAGGGATCTGCAAAAGTTTGACTCCCTTGAC